>CAXBEY010000124.1:0-1510 GCA_963974885.1 uncultured Alphaproteobacteria bacterium | reverse complement strand
AACATACACAATTCAAAATCTTATTAAAAGATGGGGTTCATGAGGCGCTTACGTTGAATGTGAAAGTCTGTTATCAACAAAAGCCAGCAAGGTTTCTATATGTTTTAACTGGTTCTGAAGTCTTTTCTTTGTGCTTTGATATATTTGGGCCTTTTGAGCACCTTGTTTATAAAAATGAAATGAGGCACTGCCTATAAGGAAAACGGCATAAAATAGTAAGTTCCACCTAATAAAATGGAGCACAGGTTCTTTAGAGCCTAATGTTATGAAAATACGCTTAATATTCAATGATATACCTCCCAGCGAATAACATCGTGGCAGGTTGTTCTCATAATATCAAATTAAAAAAATAAAGTAGAAGAGTTAGTTAATAGGAAAACGAAATTCTTACGTGTGCTTCCGTTTTGCTTCCGAGCTGTTTTTTACTCTTTACCTTAAAACGCTTGAAGCCTTGTGGAATATGGCTCCCCGGGACGGGCTCGAACCGCCGACCCAATGATTAACAGTCATTTGCTCTACCAACTGAGCTACCGGGGAAAAATTTAAACTCCCTATCGAGACTCGCTCTTTAGGGACTTGGTATGAGATCTTAATAGCAAAATCTCATGTCCTTGGAAAGAGATATTTTAAAAAATTTGGAGGCCGGGACCGGAATCGAACCGACGTACAAGGATTTGCAGTCCTCTGCATAACCACTCTGCCACCCGGCCAAACTTAAACTCTCCTCAAGGGCATATCTGAACCTAACCATTTCAATGGTTTTCGTCAATGTCCTTTTTCTGCTTTTTATGACGAAAATAAAAGTAAATGCCGACGGAAGCCAAAGTCAATAAAATCCCTGAGACCGTATATTTCTGAAATTTAATGGCTTGAGCAATCGCATAATCGATCTCATCAGCAAAGAAGTAGCCTAGCAAATACCCTGCCCCGCAGCTTAAAATTGCCCAAATTGCGGCGGCAATCACATTTAAAATAGCAAAACGCTTAATGGATATACCACTTGCACCAATGACAAAGGGGCTAACGGTGCGAATACCATAGATAAATCGAAAGCCAAGGATGAACCAAATATGATAACGGTGGAGCAAGGCAAACGCCTTGTGGGCTTTATCCCTCAAGGCAGGTTTACGTTCCAAGAGGCCTGGCCCATAGATACGACCAAGGAAAAAAAGGAGTTGGTCAGCAAACAAAGAGCCCGAAAAAGCAATCAGGACAATCAAAGGAAAGGATAGATAGCCCTTAAAAGAAAAGAACCCTGCAGTCAAAACAACCGACTCTCCTTCGACAAATGACCCTAAAAGTAAAACAATGTAGCCCACGGTTGGGCCGTATTCTAGAAGTAACTCTTCCACGCCATTCTCATGTCTTGATTTTTGATTTATCTGTAGTCACATTACGGCAAAAATGCAATTTTATAAAGAAAACACTTTCTCTTTCAAATTATTTTTCTTTCTCTTGTATAAGTTCAGAGAGATGTGAGACGAAATTAGTTCGTGACGCGCGCTCCCAC
>CAXBEY010000123.1:0-1591 GCA_963974885.1 uncultured Alphaproteobacteria bacterium | reverse complement strand
AAATCAACCATCTTTGCCGTCGCAATCTCTTCCAGTTGTGAGCGTGTCACAGAAGCAACAATATCACGTCCTGGTGTTTGAGACCCTTTTTGAAGCTTCGCAGCTTTCTTAAGGAAATAAGAGGCAGGGGGGGTTTTTGTCTCGAAGGTAAAAGAGCGATCTGCATAAACCGTGATAACAACGGGGATAGGCATCCCTGGTTCCATCTCTTGGGTTTTTGCGTTAAACGCCTTACAAAATTCCATAATGTTCACCCCTTTTTGACCAAGAGCTGGTCCAACCGGTGGAGAGGGGTTTGCTTTACCAGCTGCAATTTGCAACCTGATGTAGCCTGTGATTTTCTTAGCCATTTTTTCCTCGTCTATTTAACTATTGGCGGGCTGTGGTGCGAAGATGGCTCTTCTCCCACAATTTTTTCCCTTCATCCATGAAGGGTCTTTCTTTCATAGCAGCAAAGTCATGCTAAAATCAAATCTTTTCTACCTGAGAAAACTCAAGCTCAACCGGTGTCGCACGACCAAAGATCAAAACAGAAACTTTCAGGCGTTCTTTTTCATCATCAATCTCTTCGACAAAGCCATTAAAGCTAGCAAACGGACCGTCAACCACCCGAATTTCTTCGGCAATTTCAAAAATCACGGCATGCTTTGGACTCTCTTTTTGATCCTTGAGCTGGCCCATAAGGCGCTCTGCTTCTTTTTTTGTAATGGGCGTAGGCTTTCCGCGACCGCCTAAAAAGCCTGATACTTTAGAATTACTACTGACAAGATGCCAGGTCTCATCGGTCAGAACCATATTCACCAAGATATAGCCCGGGAAAAAGTGGCGCTCACGTTGGGTTTTAACACCTCGTTTTACTTCAATGGTTTGCTCCATAGGAGCAAGGGCATCGAGCAAAAGATCTTGCAATCCTTTTTTTTCTGCTTGTTCTCTGATGGATTCTGCAACTTTACGCTCAGAACCAGAAAAAACATTAACAACGTACCAACGTGCATTCGCCATAATTAAAAGCTATCCTAAAAGAGGTTTCATGAGGGTGGAAATCAAGCCATCGGCTATCAAAAAGAAAATCGCAGCAAAAACAGCGATGATCAAAACCATAATTGAGGTCACCGTTGTCTCTTGGCGGGTTGGCCAAGTTACTTTTTTTGTCTCCTGACGCACTTGCTGAATAAACTGCATCGGAGATGTTTTTTTAACTGTTTTTTCTTTTGCCATAATACAAGCCATTTTCCAAGTTCGTGGCAGGAGTGGAGGGAATCGAACCCACAACCTTCGGTTTTGGAGACCGACGCTCTGCCAATTGAGCTACACTCCTAAACGGTTTTTACACAAAAATCAAGCCTTTTCTTTAGGAGCTTCTCCAAAAAGGCTTTATAACAAGAGGGACAAACACAGTCCCCCTGCCTATTTTATATCCCTTATATTTTGAAGGGTAGGGTTTGAAACAAAGTCAAGCTTACCGGAGCCTACCTTTTGTAGGTGAGGATAACGATGAACTGCAGTTTTAAGCCTCACCCTTCAAAAGAGAGGGGGTATTTATTTAATAATTTTAGTAATCACGCCGGCACCAACGGTACGGCCCCCTTCG
>CAXBEY010000122.1:0-1667 GCA_963974885.1 uncultured Alphaproteobacteria bacterium | reverse complement strand
CATAACAGAGGCTTCTCCTCAAACGATACCCCCCTAAAATAAAAAAAATTAATACCAAAAAAAAATTAATTATGAAAATTTTGGATTTGTAAGGGAGGCTGTGCCTCTACCCTACTTAGGACATAGCTGTGTACTGGCAGCTACATGTTGTGGCGCACGTTTCACGTGAGACCTCTACTATTGTAGATCATTTAATTAGTGGTTGTTTGTAAAAGGCTTCATCCCTTTTTGGGATGAAAGGTCGAAGGGGAGCCATTAGACCCAAAAGGGGTTAAGAAGTCTAACGGCTCCAACCCTCCTAAGCACAAGGAGAAGAGAGCCATGTACCTAATAGAAGTAAATCTAATATCATACCTCAAGTCAATAGTCAATCGCATCTATTGGGTGTTGGATAGTTTCAGTGGAGTTATTAAGTCTCTGAATCGCAGGGCAATCCTTGTTATTTATATATTTTATAATATAGTGGACTACCCAATATATTTTTATTGGTGGTTATTGTTTGCGCCCTTGGGGGTTTTGGTGAAGAAATTTAGCTTTCGTAAAGAGGTTTCAAAATTTGCAAAGAATAAAATTTTAATTCTCTATGAAAACAATGAAACATACAAAATTATTGCTGAGAAGACGGGCCTCACCATGGGGACCATTGGAAGCGTTCTGCAAAAAGCGGGTGTTATACGCAAACGCAAACTAGCCGCGTTTCCTGTTCCTGACCGTGACCCTAACAACCCTGATTTCTATGGGGAGGGCTACTGGCACATGAACCTTGACCTGAAAAGCCAGGCTCTAGGGACAGTGGTCAGGGTGACCAACAGACTTAACATAGAACACTCGGGGCACAGGGGTCAGCCCACCAAGAGTTCGATTGCGATGGGATAGGGTATGGATATTGCTTATGTGAACGGTTGGGTTTCTAAGGTCGAGTACCTTAAACCCCCGCAGACCCCTCAGAAGGAAATGAAGGAAAGCGTTTTAACTACATTAAAAAATAAGTTTTCTTTTTTTCCATACCTAAAAATAGATGACCTTAGATTCTAAGGGGATGTACATCAGTGGATAGTTCTGTCTCCGACGCTCTTAAAAATGCTTCCCCAGAACAACGGGAGAAGGTGTTTGAGCTTCTCGACGAGTTGAAAAGACTCGAAACAAAGAAAGAAGCTAATCAAAGCTTTATGCATTTTGTAAAGACTGTGTGGCCATCGTTTATTGAGGGGCGCCACCACAAGGTTATGGGTGAGTCTTTTGAGAAAATAGCAAACGGAGAAATTAAACGTCTGATCATAAATATGCCACCCCGGCATACAAAGTCAGAGTTTGCCTCATACCTCCTTCCGGCCTGGTTCCTTGGTAAATACCCAGAAAAGAAAATAATCCAAACAGCACATACCGCAGAACTTGCGACCGGGTTTGGCAGAAAGGTGAGGAACTTATTTCAAGATGAAGTCTTCACCAACATATTCCCAGATGTTTCCTTGCGGTCAGATTCAAAGGCTGCTGGCCGTTGGAATACCAATAAGGGTGGGGATTACTTCTCCATAGGGGTCGGCGGGGCTGTCACAGGTAAGGGTGCCGATCTTCTCATTATTGATGACCCTCACTCTGAACAAGAGGCACAGGTAGGTGCCTATAACCCAGAAGTGTTTGATAAAGTTTTTGAATGGTACACATCA
>CAXBEY010000121.1:0-1680 GCA_963974885.1 uncultured Alphaproteobacteria bacterium | reverse complement strand
AAATGTTTTTATTTGTATCATACACCAGGCGGAACCTTTTTGGAAGAACTATAGCGGGTATTCGAAAAGATATCAAATCCTTGAGAGGGGCCAGTACTGATAAAATTATACTCACCCTGAATCCCAAAATCAGAGGCTGGTGTAATTATTATCGACATGCTTCCTCTTCAAAAGCCTTCGGACATATCGACCACCAAATTTATATCTCTCTTGCACAATGGGTGCATCGACGACATACCAGAAGAAGCCGTGTTTGGGCGTTGAAGAAATACTTCAAGACAGTCGGACTCTGCAACTGGGTGTTTTTAGCGCGCTGCTCAAAGGAAAGGATCACACAAGAATGATCCGTCTTTGCAGGGCATCGAGCATCACGATAAAGAGATATATTAAAATAAGAGGTGAAGCTCATCCCTTCAATCCCGCTTTCAAAGAATATTTTGAAAAACGGGAAGGGAATAAAACCAGGTTATGACTGGGCGGCGTTAAGCCGCTTTATAAAAGCTTGAGCGCAATGCGGTGAAAGTTGCACGCTCAGTTCTGAGGAGAGGGAGAGACCGCGAGGTCTCTCTCTTATCCGACAACGTACACAAATCAAAATCTTAAAAAAAGATAAGGTTCATGGGGCGTTTACCTTTATATCATGGCAAAACTCAGCCAAGATTAATAAAAAAAAGGGGCCTGATGGCATTTTCGAATAAAAAAATTGAAAACAAAACCAAAAAACGCCAGGTTGAAAAAAAGACTCTTATAACTTTTTGTTGCGATTCGATTTTTTTTTCTTTATGGTAAAATAATAAATATTATGCTGGAGTTTTTTATGCTTTCACTATCATCAGTTGCACCGTCAACCCCTGCAATGTCCAACACACTTATTGCACGATTTTTTCCATCCCTTAAAAACCTATCGGCTTTTAAGTTTATGGCCCTTGCTTTTCTAGGGACAGCTTTCCTCACACTAAGTGCAAAAATAAGTCTTCCTTTTTATCCCGTTCCTATCACCATGCAGACCTTTGCCGTTATTGCTCTTGGCTGCGTTTATGGCTCTCGTCTTGCGGCAGCAACGGTTGTACTCTATCTCTTTGAAGCCGCCCTGGGGCTTCCTGTTTTGCAAGGAAGCAGTGCTGGAGTCATTTATATGGTAGGGCCAACAGCCGGCTATCTTGTTGGGTTTATTTCTGCTGCTTACGTCATTGGTCGCCTTTTTGAAGAAGGGTTCGGACGCACCATGGCATCTGCGGCTCTTCTTTTTACCTTAGGGGCTCTTATTATTGATATTCCTGGCCTTGTTTGGCTGTCTAATCTTATTGGGTTTGAGTCAACTAAAGCCGTTTACCTCAGCTACCAATATGCTTTTCTTTTGAAAACAGGGCTTGGTGCTCTTATTTTGCCAGCCTTATGGCACCATCATTCTGAGAAAAAAGACTCTTAAACTCAGGATAGAATACGCTCTTTTTAAAGCCTCCTGAGAAATCAGGGGGCTTTTTTTATACCTCTTTACCATCTTAATTTAACACAATAAAAGGACCTTAATCATGCAACAGAGTTTTCATTTTCTCCATCGATATTTCCATTGCAAAGTCTTGAACACCAAATTTTTACAGCCAATACCCCTTTTAAGAAACTGGATAAAAAAATGTTTTATAAATTATCAAAAAGCTCTAATACTCAAACAACCTCCTC
>CAXBEY010000120.1:0-1712 GCA_963974885.1 uncultured Alphaproteobacteria bacterium | reverse complement strand
AAAAATAAAAGAAAAAAGCATGGCAGGGAGCATAATAATTTTCATTAAACGCTGCTCCATGACTTTAAAGGTCTCGCTTTGCTTAGAGCCTTTTTCAGCCCCACAGTGATACATAAAAAGCCGTGGCAAATAAAGAAGGCCCGCCATCCAAGAAATGACAGAGATAATATGGAAAGCCTTAAAAGTTAGGTACCAATCGGCTAGAAAGTCTAAGAAAGTTTCAGAAAGCATAGATAATCTTTACAATTTTTCTTTTAAACTACAACACTTAATCTCCCCTAACAAGGGGCAAATCTGCGTGATTAAACCTCGCTTTTAAAGAAAATAGCTCGTTTATAGAGCATCAACAAAATAAATGAAATAAATTTACCATAAAACAAAACACTAAAACTTTAGTCATTTTGATATCAGGCAAGGTTTTTTTCCTTAAAGGGCTGTGCTATATCTTTATGTGACTCATTTTTTGATAATCCCTTGGAGTGCCAAACCATGACCCCCATGATGGTTCAATATCACCGTATTAAAGAAGATCACCAGGACTGCCTCCTCTTTTATCGCATGGGCGATTTTTACGAGCTCTTTTTTGACGATGCTGTTAAAGCCTCCAAGGCATTGGATATCACTCTAACGAAGCGTGGAAAGGCTGAAGGGGGAGATATTCCCATGTGCGGTGTGCCCTTTCACGCCTATGAAAACTACCTTGCCCGTTTGGTGCGTCAGGGGTTTCGTGTGGCTATTTGTGAGCAAACAGAAAGCCCTACAGAAGCCAAAAAGCGCGGGCCAAAGTCCGTTGTAAACCGTGAAGTTGTGCGGGTGGTAACCCCAGGAACCCTCACGGAAGACACCCTCTTAAACGCAAGACAAAATAATTTTCTAGCTCTTATTTGTGATGAGAAAAAACAAGATGATGCTTTTTTAAGCCTTGCTGTCATTGATATTTCAACGGGTGATTTTTATGTTGAGTCTTGCAAGGCTGCCCAACTGGCAACCCTCATTGCAACGGCCAATCCCAGCGAAATGGTTTTGCCAGAACGTCTTTTGCAACATCCTGATTTATTTAACCTCTTTCAAGAACATAAAAAGGCCTTAACCCCTCTTCCCAATAGTCGTTTTGATGAGCATAACGCCTCAAAACGCCTCCAAGAGCACTACCAAGTCAAAACCCTTGATGGCTTTGGGCAATTCAAGACCAATGAAGTAACAGCCGCCAGCACGTTGCTTGATTATGTACAGCTCACCCAAAAGGGGTCTATGCCTCGCCTTGCCCTCCCAAGGCGTTTTCTAGGAGGGGCTGGCCTTGAAATTGATCCCTCAACACGGCGTAATCTTGAACTTACAATGACATTATCCGGTGAACATAAGGGGTCTCTTTTATACACCACTGATCGCACTAAAACGCCAGCGGGAGCTCGCCTCTTTTCACGTCACCTCTCAGCCCCCTTAAGGGACCTAGAAACCATAACCACTCGACTTGATCGTATTGACTACTGTGTGCACCACTCTTCTTTTCGAGAAAATTTACAAGAACACCTCTCCTCTTTTCCTGACCTAGAGCGCTCCCTTGGGCGTTTAAGCATGGGGCGAGGAGGGCCACGGGATCTTGTGGCTTTACGCATAGGCCTTGAGCGTGCCCTTCATATAAAAAAGCGTCTTGTCCAAGAACACTCTTCCACCCAAAAGCTCCCCTCAATGCTTCCCAATGGCCTTATTGA
>CAXBEY010000119.1:0-1764 GCA_963974885.1 uncultured Alphaproteobacteria bacterium | reverse complement strand
GGTGGCGCTGGAACTTACGTTGATATTGCCTCTCTCACAGGTATTACCACAGGCACTATTAATGTGATCATTGATGCCGCAGCAACCGTAGAGGCTGTTGCTGTCATTTAAATCTTAAGAACTTGTTTCACTAAAGGAAGAGTCAGATTTCGGCGCAATTCGAGGGATTTATGATTTAACATCATCGTCATCTCTTGCACACCTTCATAGGAGCGCTTCATGTGCTTGATGATATAATTCAAGACATTTTCAGGAACTTTAAGTTGTAAATCAGAAAAATTCTTAATCAGTAAGGCATAAAGTAGCTCATCATCGGGCGCAAGAATTTCCGTTGCTGGAACAGACTGCAAGCGAGAGGCCAAATCAGGCAAGGCAATATTCCAAAGGCGGGGTGGCGTTTTTGCGGTGAGCAATAAATAGCCCTGATACTCATTAATCAAATTATAAAGGTGAAACAAACCTTTATAACACGTAATTTCATCGGCATTATCCACAATGAGAAAAGGGTTTTGGCTAACGTACTCCGCCAAATAATCCAGCTTCAAAACGCTATCATCCACAAAACTGGCTCGGCTTTCATTGCGCCATAAATGGGCTATATGGGTCCGGCCACTTCCCATAGGTCCATAGAGGAGTTGCACTCGATTATCCCAACGGGGCCACCGTTGCAATAAAGCGATAGCCCCATCATTGCTGGGGGAAATATAAAAATTTTCCCAACGGTAGATAGGGTCAAGGGAAATATCAAAAGCAAGTTGTACAACGGTTGCCTGTTTCATAGGTCATCAGCCTCAAGGCGTTGTCGATAGTGATTAATAGCGAATCTTAAGAGCACTGCCAAGATCGCTGAAACGGGCACGGCCAAAAGCAAGCCTGTAAAGCCCATGAGGAATCCACCAGCAAGCAAAGCAAAAATCACCCAAACAGGATGCAGCCCGATGCGTCCTCCAATAAGTTTGGGGGTGAGAAAGAAAGATTCAACCAGCTGTCCCACTCCATAAATAGCTAGCACGATAAAAAGATGATCAAGGCCAGTAAATTGTGCCAGAGTTAAACCAAGGGCGGCAATAAAACCAATAAAGAAACCAATGTAGGGCACAAAAGCTAAAATGCCACTGATAAATCCCACGGTAAAGGCAAACTCAAGGCCCATGAGGGAAAGAGAGGTAATGTAATAAAAGGCAAGGATAAAACACACGCTCGCTTGCCCCCTGAAATAACCGCTCAACGTTCCATTAATTTCCTCTCCCAATGTCATACTCGACGACTTTAATCTAGGGGGCACAAGGTTATGGACATAGGTTAAGATCTTTGGCCAATCCCTTAGGAGGTAAAAAATTAAGAGAGGTGTTAGTAAAATAAGGGACACAAGGTTTGCAAGGGCGAGGGTATTGGTAAAAAGACCCGCCAAGAACGTAAAAACCCATTTGAGCATTTTCGAGAGGTTTTCCGTAAGGGTGCTTTGAATTTCTTTATGAAGATCTCCTTTAAAGCTTGAGACCCAATTTTGGATTTGGGGCGTCACTCCTTCAATGAAAGTCTTGAGATAATTCGGTAAGGTTACGGCTAAAGACTGAAGCTCTCTCTTTAAGAAGGGAATGGCGAAAAAAAGAACTGTGGCAATAAAGATCAAAACGCTCAACACCATCACAGATGTTGCTGCTGTCCGACCTAATCCTTTATCCTCGAAAAAACTCACCGCCGGATCAAGGGCATAGGCAAAAATGAGGGCAACCCCAAAAGGCATCATGATGGGGTGTAAAT
>CAXBEY010000118.1:0-1880 GCA_963974885.1 uncultured Alphaproteobacteria bacterium | reverse complement strand
CTGACCTATGGCTGTGATAAGCCTGACCTTCGTAATCCGTTATTGATTTTTGAGGGGGCCGAGGTCTTTAAAGACTCTGATTTTTCAATTTTTGCAAAGGCCCTTGAAAAAGGCTCTGTTGTGCGGGCTATTCAAGCAAAGGGAGCGGCAGCTCAACCCCGTAGTTTCTTTGATAAAATGAACAAGTGGGCCCAAAATGAGGGCGCTCCAGGTATTGGCTACATTACCTTTGTTGACGGAGAAGCCAAGGGCCCCATTGCTAAATTCCTAGATGAGGCCCGCCTTGCAAAGCTCAAAGAGCTGACAGGCATGGGGGATGGTGATGCAGTCTTTTTTGTCTGTGATAAAGAAGCAGGCGCGACTAAGTTAGCTGGAGCCGCCCGCACAAAAATCGCAACAGACCTTGGGTTGATTGAAGAAAATTGCTTTAAGTTCTGTTGGGTTGTTGATTTTCCTATGTTTGAATTTGACGAAGATCGTCAATGTCTCGACTTTTCCCACAATCCCTTTTCCATGCCCCAAGGTGGTTTAGAGGCTCTTGAAACAAAAAATCCCCTTGAAATTAAAGCCTATCAGTATGATATCGTCTGTAATGGTATTGAGCTTTCCAGTGGTGCTATTCGAAATCACTTGCCAGAGGTCATGTACAAAGCCTTTGACATTGCAGGCTATACCAAAGAAGCTGTTGAAAAAGAATTTTCAGGCATGATTAATGCCTTAAAGTATGGTGCCCCTCCCCATGGAGGAAGCGCGCCGGGTATTGACCGCATTGTGATGTTGCTAGCCAACGAGCCTAATTTGCGAGAAGTTGTGGCTTTTCCCATGAATCAAAAGGCAGAAGACCTTGTGATGAGTGCGCCAAATCATGTTTCAGCGGCACAGTTAGAGGAACTGCATATACGTGTTAAATTGCCTCCTGAAGACCTCAAAAAGGTTGTTGCAACAAGCTAAGTACTTAATGCTTTAATCCTAGTAAAAACCTCGGAAATAGGGGATTTATTTTATTTTATTAAGACTTTGTTAATGTTTTGGGGTAATAGTCGAACCTATAGAATAAAAATAGGTGCGCTTGAGCTATGTCAATTGATATTAATGAACGGTTAGATTTTATACAACTCGACGGCACATTACGTGCAATGCTGAAGCAAAACGGCCCTCTTCTAGAAAAAAACATTGATGCGCTTTTAAAGGGCTTTTATGGGCATGTTGCAAAATACGGCCATTTAGCGTCAAAGTTTCCAAATGGCACAACCTATGCAATGTCTGCTCAAAGAAAGCATTGGCTTCATCTTTTTTCTGGACAGTTAGATAGTGAATACGTTGAACAAGCTGTGAAAATAGGAAGTGTTCACAGTAAAATTGATCTGAAACCACAGTGGTATGTCGCTGGTTACGCCATTGCCCTTAGTGGTATTGCCAATGTTCTTGTCGAAGAATATCATAAAAAACCAGACGAGCTAAAAATCGCTCTTGAGGCAACTATTAAAGCGTCTCTCCTTGATATGGACCTTGCGTTAAGTGTTTATATGGATGCTAACGAGCAGATGATAAAAGATAAGTTGGAAATTATTAGCCACCGTATGAAAGAAGCTTTTAATTTTGCAGAAACCCGTGTGCGGGATTCCTCAGAAGAATTAGAAAGCCTTTCTCAAAATGTTGCGACGTCCATTGGTATTTTTGAAACTGAATCGGATAATAACGTTTTGGCCATTGAACAAAGCCAAGAAAAAATTCAAGCTGTTGTGGATACGTCCCATGAATTGAGTGAAGCGATTAAAGAAATTAGTGGACAGGTTTCCCGCTCTTCTGAGATTACGGTAAGTGCCGTTGAAAAAACGAATCTAGCTCAGGGAAAAATTGATGAGCTTGTTACCTGCGCG
>CAXBEY010000117.1:0-1957 GCA_963974885.1 uncultured Alphaproteobacteria bacterium | reverse complement strand
AGGCGCATCAGACTTACCACTATGCCCCTTGTTATATTCTTTTTGAGGTTTTCCATTAGGGCCATACTTTCTAACTGTTGTCCCACTTGGATTTGTTACAGTGCTACCTGGAACTCCTTCCGCTGGCAGTTTATTCTTAGAACGATTCCAATTATTACCTTTTTTACCGGTTTCTTTCCCCTTATCTTGGCCCTACCCACACATCGGGCCTTAAATCTCAGATTTCGCCTTTTTGGGGAAAGTTTTCATCGAAATCAACAGTTTCGAGTCTCTGGAAGCCTTTCATAGAAAGACATAACGGCTTATTACGCATTTACGAACGAATGTGGTTAATACCCTTTTTTAAAAACCCTTCCTTAGCGCGTTCTTTGTTAAATTTTTCTAGCGATAACAGAATTTATTTGGCCATCAATAATTTTTTTTGTTTCATCAAGAGTGACCTGAAACCAATACTCTTCACGGTCTCGATCATAATAACTGAAACAAAAAGCATTCTCTGTTGCATCAAAACCTCCAGAAAAATTTTCATCTTGATACATATCTGATGATTCTATTTCAGACCATTGCGCTTCGCTTTTATTTTCTTTTATTATTTCTTTAAAAATAGAAAAAAGTTCTGCATTAATTTTTATTTTCATTTTCTACTTATAGCTCCTTAAAGGCACATGGCTAATACCATATTCATCCATCAAGTGCCCTGCATATTGATATACTTCTTTAGTGGTTGCATTTGGGTTTAAATCTATATATTGCTTCCAACGTGTTGTCCAATTATTACCAGCTTTATGTATTTTATCTATATGAAATCGGGAAGTTAACTCAACACAAAAATCGTCCACCTTTATGCCGTGCTGACCAAAGAACTCCCGGTATTTCTCTGATTTCATGCTTTGGCCTCTAAACTTATTAAAAACGTGGTGCTTAATAATTTGTGGTTTTGGAAGAAAAATAGCTTCTGGGCTATATGGTAATTGGTTGCCTGAACTTTGAAATGCACTTCGCCTTATATCAAAGATTGGTACTTTTTTGAAGGCATTTGCAGCGCCTTTTCCAACGGCTTTAAGACCGGTGAAGGCCGTCTTTGCAACGGGGATGGCAAAAAGAGCAGCACCCCCTCTTGTTTCAGGGAGTTTAAAAAAATTCGCCGCGAAATCAAAAGTTGCAAGGGAGGAATGAAGACTTGCGCCCGTAAAGGGGTCAACATGAAAGAGCGCTTCCGGTGGGCAATTTTGCCTTATACCATTATTTAAAAGATGCACATCCTCCATTGTCTCATTCCAAGGTTGCAGAATCCCAAGGTAGATTTCATTTTCAATATCACCCATTACCCAATCAAAAACAGGGCTTAAATAATCGTCACCCATTTGCGCATAAGCATCTTGCTTTTTCTGACGGTCCTGTGACATCCCCTTTCGCCAAGCAATTTTCCGTTCAAGCTCCTCACATTTCTCAGGGTCTGTTTCTTTAGCAAGGGCTGCCTCTAACTCATCAACTTCTTTTTCTCGCTGGTTATGCGCGCTCAGTTCCTCACAACTTCCAAAAGCAAAAGTATTCTCGGTGACAGCAGTGTTGGCGGCACGGGCGGCGGCGTTTGGGTCTTGACCGAGGATGCCGGCAAAGACCGCCGCAGAGAGCTCCGCATACCCAAATAACGTTTAGAGGGCCTTTGCGCACCATGGATTTGCGTTCTTTTGCCTTATAGGACGGGTGCCAAAAAATATAATAGTGGGGTCATAAACGTCATCTTGGTGGGCTTTTTCAAAGCCTTCTCCGACGATTTCCCCGATGGTCGCGCCGATGGCAGCGGCAAAGGCTTCTTCTGCGCTAGAACCTCTCCAGAATTCCGACCTTCAGTGGTGGAAAGAAGGAGGCCATCACCTCAGCAAAGGAAAAGCTTTTTAGTCGTCTTGATCTAAAAGATGATCAATCCAATGAAAATCATATCCTTGATCTGCAT
>CAXBEY010000116.1:0-2001 GCA_963974885.1 uncultured Alphaproteobacteria bacterium | reverse complement strand
ATTACACCTCTTTCACATCATAATCACAAAAGGTGAATTTTTTGCAACAGAGCCGTCATTCGTTCCTAAACTATAAGATATAGTCGTCGGTCACTTTTTCCTAGACTGGACATGTATGAACTGACTGCGTCTGCTCTGCCTAATGTTTCTTGCAGGAGCACTATAGGCTTGCAAGTAGGGCGTGCGCTCTATAATCTATAGCTATTCAATTTTATATAATGATAAGGACTTTTAAATGCATATTGATGAAAAGACAGTGCGCAAAATTGCCAACCTTTCTCGCCTTAACATAAAGAATGAAGATATCGCTCATTATCAAGAAAGCTTATCGCAGATTTTATCTTGGGTGGAGCAACTCTCCGAAGTCAATACCGATGGCGTAGAGCCGCTGACCAGTGTGCATATTTCAGAAATGCCTCAGCGGGCTGACATTGTGAATGATGGTGGCCAGGCCAATTGTGTGTTGGCCAATGCACCAGAGAAAGATTTGAACATGTTTGAAGTCCCTAAGGTTGTGGAGTAAAAAAAATGACAGAATTAACAAACCTGACCCTTGAAAAAGCCCGTGCGGGCTTAGAGAAAAAAGAATTTTCTGCCGTCGAGCTTACCAAGGCCCATTTAAAGCGCATGAAAGAAACCCGTGATTTAAATGCTTTTATTACAGAAACCCCTGAACTCGCCTTGTCTGGAGCTGAAAATGCTGACGCCAGACTGGCCAGTGGTCAAGGGGGTATCATGGAGGGTATTCCCATTGGTATTAAAGATCTTTTTTGTACTCGAGGGGTGAAAACAACAGCGGCCTCAAAGATTTTAGGGGATTTTATCCCTCCCTATGAGTCAACGGTGACACAGAATTTGTGGAACAGCGGTGCGGTGATGTTGGGCAAGCTCAACATGGATGAATTTGCCATGGGCTCGGCCAACCTAAACAGTGCTTATGGACCTGTAAAAAATCCTTGGCATGCAAAGGGCGACAATAAAGACTATGTTCCAGGGGGCTCTTCTGGGGGCTCTGCTGCAAGTGTTGCGGCGGGGGCTGCCATGGCCGCAACAGGGACGGATACTGGTGGTTCTATTCGTCAGCCGGCTGCTTTTTGTGGCCTTGTAGGTGTTAAGCCAACCTATGGTTTGTGTTCAAGGTGGGGGGTGGTTGCGTTTGCGTCATCCCTAGATCAAGCGGGCCCCATGACAAAAACCGTGCGGGATTCGGCTATTATGCTTGAAGCTATGGCAGGACATGATCCAAAAGATTCAACGTCAGCAACGGGTGATATTCCGCCCTATAATTCTTTGTTAACGGGAAATGTGAAGGGACTTAAAATTGGAATTCCAAAGGAATACCAAGTGGGAGGCCTTGATGCTGAGATTGACGCTCTTTGGCAGAAAAACATCGCCTGGTTTAAGGAAAATGGCGCCGAGGTTATCGATATATCCCTGCCCCATTCTAAGTACGCCTTGCCCACCTATTATATCTTAGCGCCAGCAGAAGCCTCCTCCAACCTGTCCCGTTATGATGGTGTTCGTTTTGGGACCCGAGCTGATGATCCAAAGGATTTAACTGACCTTTATGAAAGAACGAGAGAGGAAGGATTTGGGGAAGAGGTAAAGCGTCGTATTATGATTGGGACTTATGTTCTCTCTGCTGGATATTATGATGCCTATTTTGTGAAAGCCCTAAAAGTGCGTCGTCTTATTTGCAATGATTTTAAAGAAGCTTATAAAAAAGTGGATCTTATTCTCACACCAACAACGCCAACCCCAGCCTTTGCCATTGGCGAAGAACCTAAAGACCCTATTGCTATGTACATGAATGATGTTTTGACGGTCACAGCGAATATTGCTGGTTTGCCCAGCATGTCTATTCCGGCCGGTTTTTCAAGTAAAGGATTGCCTTTGGGAATGCAATTAACGGCCCCTGCTTTTGAAGAAACAAAACTATTGGATGCGGGTTTGTTTATTGAAACAGCAGCAGGATTTGCTGCAAAAACACAAGAACTTCGG
>CAXBEY010000115.1:0-2048 GCA_963974885.1 uncultured Alphaproteobacteria bacterium | reverse complement strand
AAGGCTCGGGGCTTTTTTTGTGCCATCAGGGTGGGCTTCCTGAGTCGCTTACTTTGCAAAGGATTATAAGGCAAAACGTATAGACCCGTCCCAACTTTCAAAACGCCTAGAAAGAGATCTGAAGGAGCACCCAGAATTATCAGGAATCTCTATTGCTTATAAGCCGTATAAATATGAGTCGACTAAAAAGCTTTATGCTCCCTTTTATTATAGGTCAGGACAGGAAATTTATGAAAACTCCATAGAATCCTATTCGGATTATACGAAATTTTTCAATAAAGATACTCCCTGGTATGCACCAACGCTCAAGAAGAAAAGGCATTGGACAAGCCCCTTCCATGAAAAACTAAGCCAGGAATTGGTGGTTAGTTTCTCTATACCTTTCTACGCATCAGATGACCTTGATGAACAAGAGCCTTTGGGCGTTGTCACTGTTTATTACCCCCTTTCTGTTATTAAGAAGCTGATAAACTATTATGATGTTGGTTTTTCCGGATACTATTTTATGATGTCAGAAAAAGGGCAATATATTTACCACCCCTTTGATGGCTACGTACAAGAAAAGGTCATCCTTTCTGACCTTGCTCGTAAACTGGAAAATAATAATCTGCTTGATTTAAGTCAAATGGTCCAATCGAAAAATAAAGGGCAACTTCATTTCAAGGATTCTGGGGCAGATGATACAACATGGATTCATTTTATGTCTCTTCCCCAGTTGGATTGGGTTATTGGAAAACAGTCTTCAAAAAAAGAACTATTGAGTGGGCAATTTGATAGGCAAACAGAAAAGCTTATTCTTTTTATTGAAATACTTGTTTCTTTAGTTCTTTTGGCTTTAATACTGGGGCGCTTTTATCTCTTTACAAACAGAAGCATCAAAGTAAGCCTTGCCATGGTGGCTGTTATTTTGGGAATGAGCAATATTACTCTGTGGAGCTTTATTTATGGAAATTCAACCAAACAGCAGGAGACGGATTTAAAAATCACAGACCCGCTCACCTTGAATGTTTTTATAGATGAGCAAATGGAAAAAGCAGCCACCCTAAATGAACCGTTTCCCCTACCGGTTTCAACAGGGTTTTATATTAAAGGCCTTGATATAGATAAAGCCACACACGTGATTTCAGCAAATGCTAATATTTGGCAGACCCTTAAAGGAGACCTACAGGATAGAGGGGATCTTTTTGGTTTTACTCTTCCGCAGGCCTCCTCCATGGAAGTGGCAGAGGTGCAAGAAAAGAGTTTTAAAGAGAAGAAAACAAAATTATGGAGTCTTAAGGCAAAATTATTTCAGAATTTTTCCTATAAATACTACCCCTTTGATACACACCAATTAAAGATTCGTATTGAACCTAAGAATAGGCAGCAGAACCTTATTTTTGTACCGGATATAGGCGCTTATCGTTTTATTTCTCCTCAAGCGAAACCAGGTTTATCTCGAGGAATATCATTGAGTGGCTTTACCATTATGGAGAGTTATTTTAGCTACCAGCCCTTTGTCGCGAATACGAACTTTGGATTTGAGGATCAATCTATGTCCAATGCGCAGAATGTGATTAATTTTGTTGTCCAATTAAGGCGAGACGTTTTGGATTCAGCCATTGTTTATCTTTGTCCCTTATTGTTGATTCTTTTCTTTCTTTTTGTCACTTTGTTGGCCTTAGAAAAATGGGCAGCCAATTCTTTTGGGGCCGTATCCGCCTTATTGTTTACCCTAGTGCTTCTTCAAAGGGCCTTACGTCTATCCTTAGGCTCCAATGAAATTGTCTATATTGAGTACCTCTTCTTTGCAACCTATATCATGCTTTTGCTCGCGGTGATTTATATTGTACTTTCTTTTCTGAATCCAAAATTGTCTAAAAAAGACTCGGTCTTTTATACGTTTGCCCTTTCAACGTATTGGCCAACTCTTTTTTCCATGTGGTTGTTTTCAACCATTTATGTGTTTTATATCTTATAGTCTTTTCAAAAGATCATAGACGTCGTTCCTGCGCTCCTCACCTATAAACATAGGCTTCATCGCTGGCGCCTAGACTGGAACCTTTTTG
>CAXBEY010000114.1:0-2079 GCA_963974885.1 uncultured Alphaproteobacteria bacterium | reverse complement strand
AAACGTCAAAATCAAAGGACTCCTTTAACTTCTAACTTTTTTTGCAACAGAGCCAGATTAATCATGAAGCGGGAAAAAGCTTTGTCTTTGGACGAAATGAAAACGTACAAGCAGACCTTTGAGGGTTTGATGACAGAATCTGATTGCTCCAAAGGGGCGTGGTTCCGCGAAAAAGGTTGGGATAATTTCAGCGTCAAACTGGACTTCCAAGTGTTCTTATGGGATCAACTCAAGGCTACCTTGACCATGAAAGACCTTGAAAGGCCCGACATTGATGAGAGAATTTCAGAACTTGAAAGCCTTGCTGCTTAAGACTTGAGGTTAAAATCCATACCACGCTTTGTAAAATGGTGTTAACTTGGAAAAAAAATAATTGTGATAGAACATGACTGAGAGATCTTTTTATCTAAACCCAAATTTATTCTTTCTCTTTGAGAAGGACGCGTTTTGTCTTTGGAACTATGGGGCACATGAGCAATTTGAAATTGAAAAAGACCTCATAACGCTTTTGATGGATATCTCTCAGAATAAAGAAATCGATAACAATAGCCCTCACTTAGCTGACCTTTTGGAAAATGACGTTGTGAGAACAACCCCTTACGACTCAAAGCCGTGGGGATGGGATCAACTTTCCCGTATTTTTCATCGAGGAACGCAAAACGTCCCCGAACTTCAAGAAAAACGATCCAAACAAGAAATGATCCATGATTTTATTGGATTCTCCGAAGGGTATTCTCAGCGGAAAGAAACACACGACAAGCAAGAAGAGCTTCAAAAAGAGTCAAATAGCATTAAGCTTTCAAAGGTTGATTCTAATATCGATACCTTGAGCTTCGTTGACACCCTCAAAACACGTTTTACCTCCCGTCACTTTTCAGGGGAGGTGGTTTCAGAAAAGAATTTGAGTACTGTTCTTTTTT
This sequence comes from uncultured Alphaproteobacteria bacterium, assembly GCA_963974885.1. Lineage (GTDB taxonomy): Bacteria > Pseudomonadota > Alphaproteobacteria > Caedimonadales > UBA9215 > UBA9215. The sequence goes on along the minus strand of CAXBEY010000114.1, from coordinate 1,159 downwards.
ATACCTTTGGGGAAATCCATGATAAATGGGAGGGGATTGAGGATACGGTTGACTTAATTGGTGTTAGAAAATCTAGTCCTTCCGCCGGTGGTATTCATTCCATTCAAGCCTATGTCACAGTGTTTAATGTTGAGGGGATTGAGTCAGGCCTCTATCTCTATGATCCAAAAGATAATTCTCTTGGTCTTATTCATACAAAAGTTGATTTTGACACCTTGATTACCCTTATGGCGGATCAGTTTTATATGGAAGGCTTAGCCTTTGGTGTGTTTATGGTTTCTGATCTCGAACGTGTTTGGGCCAAGTATCTTCACTCACGGGCTTACCGTGAAATATTCCTTGATGCGGGCCATTTATCTCAAACCCTTCAATTAACGGCAACGGCTTTATCTTTGAACACGTGGCTCTCCGGCTATTTTCGAGATGATGACCTTATGTCATATCTCGGTATTTCCGGTGAAAACAAAGCCCCTCTTTTGTTTGTAGGAACAGGTTTAGGAGAACGAACCCCTTTGCATCCTGATATGCTAGAAGGATTAAAAAAGTTATGACAATTGGTAATCACCCCCTTTCCCTCCATACGTTTTCCCTCGTTCATTTTTTTGAGCGCTTTAGCTACTATGGGATTTTGTCGCTGTTAGTTCTGTATTTATCGACAAAGTTAAATTTTTCCGATGCAAAATCCTATGCTGTTTTAGGCGTTTATGGAACCTTAACCTATGCTACGCCTTTAATTGGGGGATATATTGCTGACCGGTTTATTGGTTTTTATGCAGCGTTGTGGTTTGGTCTTTCTTTTATTCTGCTCGGACATCTAAGTATTTTTTTAACTCAGTTTTCAACCTTCGGAGAATTGGGGTTGTTCCTTGGTCTCGGGTGTGTTGTGACGGGATCAGGGTTCTATAAATCCAACATGAATGCCTTAATTGGTAATTTGTATGACAAAGAGAATATTTTAAAGGACGCAGCCTATACCATTTTTTATGTTTATCAAAATGCTGGGGGCTTTCTTGCCCCCTTGATTTGTGGGTATGTCGGCTTAAAAGTTGGATGGTCCTATGGTTTTTCCCTAGCAGGTCTTGCAGGAATTTGCGCGTTAATCACCCTTTATGTATCGGGGAAGTTCAAGAGGAAACTCCATAGTGAGCATTCCTTAGAA
>CAXBEY010000113.1:0-2164 GCA_963974885.1 uncultured Alphaproteobacteria bacterium | reverse complement strand
CTCCATGACCAATGAGAGCACCCGATAGGGCGACGGCTATAATGCCAAATAAGATAATCATCATGTTTTTTCGCTGGTCTTTTGGCACTGAAAACACATATTTCATAAAAACACCGAGATAGATAACAGAAACAGCCATGAGGAAATCAAGGGTATCTTCTCCATAAAAAATAACAAAAGACAACAAGAAGGCTAAGGCCCCTCCTCCCATCAAAACGCCAAGGACTGTTTTCCATTGAAAGTCCGTTTCTAAGGAATGCTCACTATGGAGTTTCCTCTTAAACTTCCCCGATACATAAAGGGTGATCAAAGAACAAATTCCTGCAAGACCTGCTAGGGAAAAACCGTAGGACCATCCAACTTTTAAGCCGACATATCCACAAATCACAGGCGCAATAAAAGCCCCCGCATTTTGATAAACATAAAAAATGGTATAGGCCGCGTCCTTTAAAATATTCTCTTTGTCGTATAAATTACCAATTAAGGCATTCATATTGGACTTATAGAATCCTGATCCCGTTACAACGCAGCCAAGTCCAAAGAATAATCCCAGTTCTCCCAATGTTGAAAACTGAGTTAAAAAAATACTTAAATGTCCGAGAAGAATAAAGGAAAGACCAAACCACAACGCTGCATAAAAACCAATAAACCGATCAGCAATATATCCTCCAATTAAAGGTGTTGCATAGGTTAAGGTTCCATAAACGCCTAAAACAGCATAGGATTTTGCATCGGAAAAATTTAACTTTGACGATAAATACAGAACTAACAGGGACAAAATACCGTAATAGCTAAAGCGTTCAAAAAAATGCACCAGTGAGAACGTATGGAGGGAAAGAGGGTGATTGCCTATGGTCATGATTCTTTTAATCCTTCTAGCATATCAGGATGCAACGGGGTTCGTTCTCCCAAACCCGCCCCTACAAACAAAAGAGGGGCTTTGTTTTCACCGGAAATACCGAGGTAAGACATAAGGTCATCATCTCGAAAATAGCCCGAAAGCCACGTATTCAAAGACAAAGCCGTTGCCGTTAATTGAAAGGTTTGAGATAAATGGCCCGCATCAAGGAAAATTTCACGGTACGCCCTTGAGTGAAGGTACTTGGCCCAAACACACTCAAGGTCTGAAACCATAAACACACCAAAGGCTAAGCCTTCCATATAAAACTGATCGGCCATGAGGGTAATCAACCTCTCAAAATCAACTTTTGTATGAATAAGACCAAGAGAATTATCTTTTGGATCATAGAGATAGAGGCCTGACTCAATCCCCTCAACATTAAACACTGTGACATAGGCTTGAATGGAATGAATACCACCGGCGGAAGGACTAGATTTTCTAACACCAATTAAGTCAACCGTATCCTCAATCCCCTCCCATTTATCATGGATTTCCCCAAAGGTATAAAAAAGAACAGTACTCAAATTCTTTTCTGAAACCACCTCCCCTGAAAAGTGACGGGAGGTAAAACGTGTTTTGAGGGTGTCAACGAAGCTCAAGGTATCGATATTAGAATCAACCTTTGAAAGCTTAATGCTATTTGACTCTTTTTGAAGCTCTTCTTGCTTGTCGTGTGTTTCTTTCCGCTGAGAATACCCTTCGGAGAATCCAATGAAATCATGGATCATTTCTTTTTTAGAGCGTTTTTCTTGAAGTTCGGGAACGTTCTGAGTCCCTCTGTGGAAAATACGGGACAGTTGATCCCATCCCCAAGGCTTTGAGTCATAGGGGGAAGTACTCACAACGTCATTTTCCAAAAGATCGGCTAAGTGGGGGTTATCTCTATCGATTGTTTTATTTTGAGAGATATCCATCAACAGCGTTATGAGGTCTTTTTCAATTTCAAATTGCTCATGAGACCCATAGTTCCAAAGACAGAAAGCCCCTTTCTCAAAGAGAAAAAACAAATTGGGGTTTATATAAAAAGGTCTCTTTGTCATCTTTTATCTCAATTATTTTTTTCCAAGTTACCACTAATTCCTCAAGCTTGGTATGGGGTTTCCCTAGTCAAACCTTAAGAAAGAGCATTTTCTAAACTTTCAATTTTTTCATCAAGGTCGGGCCTTTCAAGGTCTTTCTTGGTCAAGGTTGCTTTGAGTTGATCCCACAAGGGCTCTGTTGCAAAAAAAGTTAGAAGTTAAAGGAGTCCTTTGATTTTGACGT
>CAXBEY010000112.1:0-2194 GCA_963974885.1 uncultured Alphaproteobacteria bacterium | reverse complement strand
GTTATATAGGTTTTAAAGTCCTCCGGCGTAAACATGGTATCAAAAACCATAAGGTCAGTGCCTTGAACAAACTCAAGCATCTCAGTCTCGTTAAAATCTACACTATGCTCATGGTCCGTTATATAGCAAAAAGATTTTCCCTTGTGCTCTAGGCGATAACCGGTAGCGCACCCTGGATGATTAAGGGCGAGGGTTTTGAGGGTCATATGGTATGGCAGCTCAAGGGTATCTCCTGTAGGAAAGGTTTTAAAGACGCAGGTGGCCGGTACGTCTTGAAAAGGGATAGGAAACAAAGGGGGACAAAAAAGCTTTGTTTTAAGAATATTTTCTAAATCTAGCCCGTCATTGAGGTGAGGAGAATAAAAAGTAAGTGTGGTCTCTGAATCCCAAATGGGTTTAAAAAAAGCAAGGCCCATCAAGTGATCAAGGTGAAAATGAGATACAATAATAGTAATGTTTTTGATACCTTGTTCTAAAAGTTGATTGCCAAGCTCTATCATGCCTGTGCCCATATCAAAAATAATGTGGTCAAAAACAAGGGGATCAACAATAAAGGGGTCAACCGTAGTATGATTTTGTTGAGCATTAGAGAAACTAGCACTCACACAGGAGGTTTGCCCCCCAATTTGAGTGCAATCCTTCCCCCAGCAAGGGTAACTTCCTCTAACACCCCAGAAATTAATTTTCATATTTTATCTTGCCGCTGTTAATAGGTTTATCATTTTTAGTTTACTAAAATTAAACAAAAATGTTGGATAATTCTTTTATAAGAGCTATAAAAAAACATTATATGTTCCTTTTAGGGAATAGAATGGTGGTAAAAATGCTGCACGTACTAATGGTTGATGATGAACCCGACTTGGATATGTTAATCCAACAGCGGTTTCGTCGTGAGACTAAAGCAGGGCAATTTAAATTCTCTTTTGCTCGAAATGGGGAGCGTGCCCTTGATACTCTGAAGGCAAACCCTGATATTGCTCTTGTCGTCACGGATCTGAATATGCCTGAAATGAACGGCATTGAACTTCTTCTTCAGGTCAAAAAAGCTTTTCCTGATAAAAAGATGATTGTGATTTCTGCCTATAGCGACCAAGATAGTATTAAAACCGCGACCCATGCCGGTGCCGATGGCTTTTTGTTCAAGCCCCTGAACTTCAAAGAATTCGAGCAAAGGCTGCTGGGATGTGTCAATTAACTGTCATTGATAAAGAGTTTGCGCACGCTTGACAAAAGCATCAACCATTTTCTCTGTTACTTGCGTAAACATATGTTTTGCAACGGTGTTCAGAAGGCCCGCCTCAAATTCAAAATCCACTGAAAAAAGAAGATCACATCCTTTTGGGTGTCCGTTGAATAGCCAGAGGGTCTGAAGGTTCTTAAAGGGCCCCTCAATATAGGTTGCTTCGATTTTTGCGTTCTCCTGAAAGGTGACTTTTGAAAGGTATGTTTCACTATAGAGGGCATAGCCCGCAGAAACACTTGCATAGAGTTTATTGTCTTGATCCAGACGCTCAACAATTTCAGAGCGGGTGCACCAAGGAAGAAAGTCTGGGTACATCTCGATATCCAAAACCATGTCATAAAGCTGTTTTGGCGTGAAGGGTAAAAGCTGACTATCCTTAAACTGTGGCATCTTTAGAACTGTAGTTTTGGTTCAAGATCAGGGATGCTATCAACTGTAGCAGGGTTTCCATAGGGGGTCATCAAGCCGTGCTCTTGCATTTTTTCCTCCCGAGCTGCCCTTAATTTCACAAAATCATCTCCAGCTAGATAAGAAGATCTGGTAAGGGGAGACGCTGAAACCATCAAAAAGCCCTTACCGCGCGCCATGGTTTCATAGGCGTTAAACTCATCGGGGTGGATAAAGTCCATAACTGGATGGTGTTTTGGTGTGGGTTGGAGGTATTGGCCTATGGTAATAAAGTCAATATCGGCGGCTCTAAAATCATCCATGACCTGATAAATTTCAGCTTTATTTTCCCCAAGGCCCACCATGAGGCCTGATTTTGTAAACATATGGGGGGCCATTTCCCTCACCCGTGAGAGCAAATTAATAGAGTGAAAATAGCGCGCACCTGGGCGCACAGTGGGGTAAAGGCGGGGAACGGTTTCAACGTTATGGTTAAAGACGTCTGGGTTTGCTTCGACAACGATTTCAAGGGCGCCGGTTTTGCGCTGAAAATCAGGTGTTAGA
>CAXBEY010000111.1:0-2407 GCA_963974885.1 uncultured Alphaproteobacteria bacterium | reverse complement strand
ACCTCTTTCACATCATAATCACAAAAGGTGAATTTTTTGCAACAGAGCCCTTTTTTCATGGACTAGCTCTGTAAAAATAAGGGATGCATTTTCAGGGGGAGCTTGTTACACTATAGGAGGAAAATCCCCTAGTTTTTTCTTCCCTCTGTTGAGATGTTAAAAGGTTTTTGAAAATGCAAGTTATAGCTGTTGCCAATCAAAAAGGTGGTGTTGGTAAAACAACCACAACGGTGAATCTAGCAACGGCTCTTGCCGCTGTTGGACAACGGGTATTGCTCATTGATCTTGATCCACAAGGTAATGCCTCAACGGGTCTTGGCGCCTATGACCGCCTTGAAAAAGCCGGTATTTATGAAGCTCTTTTAGAAGACCACCCCCTTCAAGACTGTATTCGCAAAACGCAAATTCCTGGCCTCAGTTTAATCACGGCATCCCCTGACTTAGCCGCGTTGGAACACGACCTTGCAAAAATTGACCGCAAGCAATTCAAACTGCGGGATATTATAGAGTCCCAACAAAATAACTTTGACTATGTGATGATTGACTGTCCGCCGGCCCTGGGCCTCTTAACGGTTAATGCCCTTGTGGCCTCTCACAGTGTTTTGATTCCTTTGCAATGTGAGTTTTATGCCCTAGAAGGTCTCAGCCAACTGATCAACACCATAGAGCGCATTCAACAACACTTAAATCCCTATTTAGATATGTTGGGCATTGCCTTAACCATGTATGATGGGCGCAGTAGCTTGTGCGATTTTGTGGTGGCTGATGTGCGCAAACATTTTGGCCAAAAAGTTTTTAGAACCATGATTCCCCGCAGTGTGAAAGTCTGCGAAGCGCCGTCCCACGGTCAACCCGTATTGATTTATGATGTTCGCTCTCCCGGTTCTCTTGCCTATATGAATCTTGCTTCTGAAATTATTACAAAACAGGGAATTACCCATGTCGCAGCCTAATAAAAAATCTACGGACCAAACCATTAATCAAGCCATTGAATCGACCCCTGACTTAACGGTTGCCCCAACGACAGACCCCGCCACAGAAAATACCACAACATCTACTGCCCTGCCCCCCAAGGGCGGAAAGGCTTTGGGCCGCGGTCTTGATAGCCTTTTAGGTCCCACCTCAAAGATGTCTTCCTTGGATAAAAAAGAGGGGCTCACCATGCTCCCCTTGTCAGCCCTAACCGCTGGTACTTACCAGCCCCGTACTAATTTCCATGCCGGCGAAATGCAAGACCTCACCGACTCCATTCGCTCAAATGGTGTTTTGCAACCCATCCTTGTTCGTCCCACGGGTAAAACAGATAAATTTGATAACCCAAGTTACGAAATTATTGCGGGAGAACGCCGTTGGCGCGCCTCAAAAGAAGCTGGCCGCAAAACAATTCCCGTTGTTATCAAGCACTTAACGGACAAGCAAGCCCTTGAAAGTGGCCTCATTGAAAACATTCAACGACATGATTTAAACCCCCTTGAAGAAGCCATTGGCTATGAGCGCTTGCTATCGGAGTTCAATTATACTCAAGCAAATCTCTCAAAATCCCTTGGGAAAAGCCGCAGCCACATTGCAAATACTCTGCGCCTTTTATCCCTTTCCGATTCTGTTCAAAAGTACGTACGGGATTCTTTGATTTCCGCCGGCCATGCCCGAGCCCTGATTAATTTTCCAAAGGCCGAAGAACTCGCCCAACTTATTGTGGATAAAACCCTCAGTGTGCGCCAAACAGAGCGCCTTGTGGCCGACTATAATAAAGAGCCCTTTGATCTGAATAATCCGCCCTCCGGTGAGGGCGAGCAAAGCACATCCTCAGAAACAAAAACCTCAAAAAAAGCGTCATCCCCCTCTCAAAAAAGAGCTCTTTCTGAAGGAGGCGAAGATGTTGCCGCCCTTGAAGATGAGCTTTCAAAAGCCCTGAGCCTTAAAAGCACCATCACCTTCAAGCCAGATCAAAGTGGCCACATCCAAATCCGTTTTAAAAACCCAGCGGAACTGGATAAGCTCATGAACCTTATTTTTGGCGCCCTTTAAAGCCATAAAGGGTCTCTTAAGAAAGTCTTCACCCTTTTTTAAAGTCTAACTGGTCTTCTGAACAAGTGTATGAAACTCAGGAGATGATCCCCCATGAAAAACGCCCCCCTTTTCTTTTTTATTCTTATTTATGGATTTTTAATAACAACCCTTTCAGCTAGCTTTCAAGATGTCCTTCAAGCAGAAGAGGATCGCAATCCTATTAAGGTTCTCTCATGGGATGGAGGGGGTGTTCGAGGTCTCTTTAGTCTTTATGTTGCAAAAGAAGTAGAAAAACAAATGGGCGGCAAGACATTGGTAGAGCAAGCTGATTGGTTGGCCGGCGTAAGCGCCTCATAAACCCCATCTTTTTTTAATATTTTGATTTGTGTATGTTGAG
>CAXBEY010000110.1:0-2481 GCA_963974885.1 uncultured Alphaproteobacteria bacterium | reverse complement strand
AACGTCAAAATCAAAGGACTCCTTTAACTTCTAACTTTTTTTGCAACAGAGCCGTTATTGTTTTCATCATCTTCATCACCACGTGAAGAAGAAAGGGGCACGTTGCTTCCCACAAAGAGGCCGAGGGCTATAAAACATACCGTTAAGGATTTTTTATTGTCAATATTAAAATTCATTTCTTCTTTACCTAAAGTTAATAATTAATTAAATTTATCTGTATAGTGCGAATTAAATTCAAAAATTATAGTTAAACTGCAATACACAGGGGGCGGCTTGAAAAAGAATACCTTAATAATCGCCCTCTTTCAAGGGCACCTCTAAAGGTAATACGCCCAATAAAGCAAAAAGCCACCAAGGCCTAAGCGGTAGATGACAAAAGGTGTGAAGTCTCTTTGACGCAACCACCTGAGCATAAAATTAATGGCAATAAGGCCCGCCACAAACGCAATAAGAGCCGCAATGGATGCATCCTTGTAAATAGATGAAAACGCGCCAACTTTGATGGCATCATAGGCCGTTAAGCTTGCCGCAGCCGTAATGGCTGGAATGGCAAGCAAAAAGCTAAATCTCGCCGCTTCTGCGCGCTCAAACCCAAGAAATCGCATCATGGTCATGCAAGCCCCTGAACGGCTGGTACCGGGGATCAACGCAAGAGCTTGTGCCACCCCCACCCAAACAGCCTTGGGCCCTGTTATATCTCCTCTTTTTTTTGTATCAGGAGAAAACCGATCAGCGATATACATCACAACTGCATAGCCCGCCATGGTCCACCCAATCAACGCAACAGAACGAAGGTGGCCCACGCCATACCTTTTAAGGAAAAGACCAAAAATCACAGCGGGAACGGTTCCGATGCATAGCAAAATAAAAAGCTGGCCGCCTTTGGTCACCTTGCCTCGCAATAAGTGAAAAAAGCCTGTCATCATGGACAAGACATCTTTCCAAAAATAAATCAACACAGATCCCAATGTCCCAACATGCACAGCAACATCCATTAAGTGCCCCTGATCTTTCCAAGCCAAAAAGTGAGGCATTAAAATCAAGTGCCCCGATGAGCTAATAGGCAGAAATTCTGTTAGTCCTTGAATAATAGAGAGGACAATGATGTGATATAAAAACACGGGGAAGATACTCTTCTTTCGTTTAAGGTCGTTTGATGATACATTAAAATACGGAATCTACAACAGATTTGAATGGCATGGCGACCTTGAAAGAAAAAAATCAATGAGAACTGTATTTCACTACCCCCTTTGCCCTTTCTCAAGAAAAGTACGCCTTGTACTTAGTGAAAAAAAAATTGACTTTACCCTTAAAAATGAACCTATTTGGAAAAAACAGGAAGACTTCTTAGAGCTCAATCCTGCAGGTCAGGTCCCCGTATTCATTGATGACATTCAAGGTGTGCCCTTTTGCCTTTCAGAAAGCCAAGCTATTTTGGAATACCTTGAAGAAGCCTATCCTGAAATCCCTTTGATGCCGAAGGACCTTCAAGAACGAGCTGAAGTGCGCCGTCTCTGTCATTACATTGATAGCAAGTTTTACGATGATGTTATCCATAAAATTGTTTACGAAAAAACCCTCAAGCGCCTCATGGGAGAAGGAGGCCCCGACTCTCGTCACCTTCGAGACGGCACGCAAGCCCTGTTGCCCTACCTAGACTATTTTTCATGGCTCCTTGAAAAGAGATATTGGCTTGCGGGCGAGTCTCTCACCCTTGCGGATTTCACCTTAGCTGCCCACCTATCCTGCCTTGATTACATGGGAGGTGTCCCTTGGGAAAAGTATCTCGAGGTCAAAGACTGGTATACGCGCCTTAAATCTCGCCCCTCTTTTCAACCTCTTTTAACGGACACCGTTGCCGGAATTGTTCTCTCCCCAAACTATCGTAACCTTGACTTTTAAGAACGCTCTGCATAATAGCTAAGCAAAGCGGTTTTAGATGGGAAAACGGTGAAGGGAGATCGTGAAAACGTAAACATACCTTTAGTATGTGCGTCCCGCGAAAGTCGACTCTTTGACTTTTTATCGCCAAAAGAGCGTTATGCAGAGGGCTCTTTAAAAATAGCCCTCGTTTGCAGGATACGGCCAAGGGTCGTGCAAAGGCAAAGGGTACCAAAAAGAAGAGCTAGCATAGGAAAGAACTGTGGAAAAAAACACATAAGAGTGAGAAAAACACAAGTTTCAAACCCTTCGCAAATCCCCCCAAGATAATAGAAAGATTTCTTACCGCGGGTTTCGCTGGTCATATCATGTTTTGCACAGAGAATGGCGTAGGCTAAGAAGGATGTCATAGCACCGGTCATGGCAAATATGAGAAAGGCCGCTGGCAGCACAAAGGTCGGATCATAAAAGCAAAAGGCTAAGGGAATCCCAGGGTAAATAATAAAATCTGACATAATATCTAGGTACCCCCCCAAATCACTTATTTTTGTGGCCCGTGCAACGCCACCATCAAGGCCATCACTTAGGCGATTGAGACGA
>CAXBEY010000109.1:0-2483 GCA_963974885.1 uncultured Alphaproteobacteria bacterium | reverse complement strand
ACACCTCTTTCACATCATAATCACAAAAGGTGAATTTTTTGCAACAGAGCCATTATATGAATCACCAAAAATAAAGGAAAAATTTCAAGCCTTTTTTTATGAAGGCTATATTTTTCTTTCATTATGTTTGCTAAAGTATATCTATATATAAAAGGCATTTTGAATGAAAAAAAATAAGAAAAAGTGTTCTGTCTGTCAGAAAAAATTTCCTTCACAAGGGATGTTCCCCCTTATGATTATAAGAGAAGCTATCTGGTCCTTAATCTTAAAAGATCACCCTGAGACGAGCCGTGAGGGGTATATTTGCGATTTGGATTATAAAAAATATAAATTACAAAATTTGAACCAAATTATCGAGGAAGAAAAGGGAGGTGTTTCGTCCATTGAACATGAAGTCATTGAAAGTTTGGGGACACACGACATTCTCTCTGAGAACGCTTACGATACGTATCAGGAAAATCTTACTTTTGGGGAGAGAATAGCAGATCGGGTCAGTACTTTTGGGGGAAGTTGGAAGTTTATTATCTTCTTTTTAATTTTTCTTTTTGGGTGGATGATTTTAAATAGCTATATTTTACTTCAGGATCAATATGACCCGTATCCCTACATTCTTTTAAATCTTCTCTTGTCATGCACAGCTGCTTTGCAGGCTCCCATTATTATGATGAGCCAGAACCGGCGCTCAGAGAGGGATCGTATTCAGGCGGAAAATGATTATAAAATAAATTTAAAGTCAGAATTGCAGATCCGCCATTTAAATACAAAGCTTGATCAGTTTATGGCTTCGCAGTGGTCTCAACATTTAGAAATGCAGAATACTCAAACAAAACTGATACATGATATTCAAGGTACTTTAAAGCAAGGGGAGACATAAAATGCCTAATTCTATTTCTTCCTTTTTTTCTAGCCTCTCAAAAAATAAGGTCCCTCTAGAGCATTTTACAGAGATTGCTCTCATTATAGTGGCGCTCTTGGTTGCTTTTTTTATAACTAAAATTTTGATGAAAAAACTTTCTGCACCCTTTTTAGCGAAGTTTGAAGAAAAATCTCAGAAATTTTTGGACGTTGAAAGGACAACTTTTTCTACGTTACTGATTTTTATAATCTTGTTGTGGTTTGTTGATTTAGGTTTTGGTGTTTTTCAAGGTAAAACAACGCTGATTAAGCCAATTTTTCTTGTTTTGTTGTCTTGGGGGGGGATTCGGGGAGTAACCCATAATCTTGATAGTTCTCTGCTCAGCCGCTTTGTGAACAATGTTTTATGGCTGACAGCGGCTCTTTTTGTGACGGGATATCTCAATAATTTTTCGAAATTTTTAAAATCATATTCCTACACCATTGGTAAGGTTACTCTCTCTCTTCATACTTTTGTGTTTGGGATTATTGTTTTCTCCGTTCTGCTGTGGATTTCCTCGTTGATTACCCTTTTGATCAGTAAAATCCTCAAGAAAAATAAGAAAATTAATAAAACACAAAAAGTTCTTATCATGAAGATCGTGAGAATCGTTTTATATACAATTGTTTTTATCTCAAGCTTTCAAGTGATTGGGTTTGATTTAACGACCTTAACCATTTTTGGTGGTGCTGTTGCCTTTGGTGTTGGTTTTGGTTTGCAAAAGATCTTTTCTAATTTAATCAGCGGATTTATTTTGCTGTTGGATAAGTCCATCCGTCCTGGTGATGTGATTGCCCTGACCGGTGCTAAAGGGGAAACCTATGGAGAAGTGAAAAAATTAGACGCGCGTTATGTTTCCGTTGTGACTCGTGATGGAAAAAAACACCTTATTCCAAATGAAACATTGATTTCTGAGCGCGTTGAGAATTGGTCCTATAGCGATGATAAAATTCGCTTGCATATACCCGTTGGCGTTTCATATGCGTCAGATCTTGATCTTGTTAAAAGGCTTATGTTAGAAGCTGCAGATGAGGCTTCAGAACGTATCTTAAAGAAGCCTGAGCCTGTTTGCTTGCTGACAGGTTTTGGAGATAGTTCCGTTGATTTTGAATTGCGTGTTTGGATTAATGATCCTCATAATGGCTGTGAGATGCCAAAAAGCGATGTTCTTTTCCATATATGGGAAAAGTTCCATCAACATAAAGTTTTGTTCCCCTTTCCACAAATGGATGTCCACCTTGTTAAGACGCCTGCAACTATGAAAAAGAAGAAAAAATAGAGAGGGTTATAGAAAGGGTGGGATGGTGCGCCCTGCAGGATTCGAACCTGCGACCTACGGCTTAGAAGGCCGGCGCTCTATCCAGCTGAGCTAAGGGCGCGCATGTAATATGATTATAAATACCTTATTGTTACCAAAAGGTAAAGACCTTGGTCTTAGGAGACTTGATTATAACAAGGGCAGGTGGTGAGGTGATCATTCACAAGGCCAACGGCTTGCATATAAGCATAGATAATTGTGGGACCAACAAAACTCATCCCTCGTTTTTTAAGGTCCTTTGAGAGGGCGATGCTTTCTTGGGTTTCCGTT
>CAXBEY010000108.1:0-2605 GCA_963974885.1 uncultured Alphaproteobacteria bacterium | reverse complement strand
TTATTAATCATTTCGACCTATTAATGAAATTTCTCGGGCTGTTAGCCAAAATTTACCCTTGGGGGACTCCACACAATATTTGCCTGTTTCTAATTTTGCATTAAAGTCTGAAATCAACCGAGCATAGTAAGTTTCTTCGGGCTGCACAGTTTCAGAAAAAGTTATCGCGATCAGTTTTCTTTCATCGGAAACATCAATAATATCGGAGGCAACACTCTTGAAGTAAACAATAAATTTCATTAATAGGTCGAAATGATTAATAAACAAGTTTGGCAAATCATTTTGATCCCCACGTCCACAAAAAGCCCACGCCTCTTTATAATGCTTTGTTGTTCGATAGACACAAATGCCCTCACCCATGCCTAATTCTTTTCTTATCTGATCTGATCCTGGCCCACTCCCCCTATTCCAGAGACGATAATGGGGCGTCATTTTTTTATCACTCCGTGCAGGCCATCTTGCAGGGTTAAATTTATCATAAAGGGCAAGTTCATAAAATTTTTCATTAAAGCCTTTATGAGTGCCAACCCTGAAACATTTTTCATTATCTACAATTTTCATATAATCAAAATAAAGAATGCCAAGAGACTTTAAAGGCTCTATGAGCTCTTCCAACCGAGGAAGAATCGTTTTATTATACTCTTCTAGGTATTTCAAGTTGTTTATATTGCGCATTTATAACCACCAAGTTTAAGCTTTAACGCTGAGCCTTCACAAATTAATTTTATTGATATTTTAATTGTATCCGCAGACTCTTCCCAGTAAAAGCTTATAATTATTTTCATATTAATTGATTGTTTTCTTGCTGAACTAGATCGTCCAAAAGACTTTGACTTCTTGCAAAGGAAAAATCAAAAGGTACATCGTTATTCCTTGCAGGGGTCGTAGAGGAAAAGGCCGGCGGTTTTGATTTTCCAGCCTTAGGGCATTACGCCCTGCCCTCGCTCGTTCTTGCGCCACTGTCTTAGATACCGCGGAGGGGGAGCCATTAAGGAAAGAGGTTGCAAAGAGAGATTAAAGATGTCGCGAGGGGAGGTTACGGTGGGAAGTTGGGAGAAAAGCAAAGGAGCGGGTTAGGCGTCCTCGTCCTCCTTTTCTTCTTCGCCGCCCCAGTCTTTCATATAGTACAAAGGGCTTTCATAGTACAAACGCCAAATAAACCGCTCAAAGGTTTCTTCTAAAATCCCTTGCCCCATATCCCTATATACGGCGTTGGGCTTATCACTTTGAGGCTTCATCACGAAAAACATTTCACCCCCATCAACTTCGAAAATAGGCAGTTCATCCTCGGCAAATTTGACGGAGGGGAGAATTTGGCCACTATCATAGCCGAGAAGTTTAATGTCGGCTATTTCCTTTGGGTGTAGGATACAATTAGCGTAACAGCCATCATCAACAATAGAGCAATCATGGTTGTTTTGAAAGGAACCATCACCTATTTCTTCATAAAAAGTTCTGAGTTGTGAGGGAAAAGGGTACCCCAAGCGTTTTTCTGCTTCTTCCACATCTTTAATATTAATAGGAAAAAATTTATTCTCTCACATCTTTAATATTAATAGGAAAAAATTTATTCTCTCCTATTCCCTTTTTTCCCATATAAGGCTTTAAATAATCAAACATTCTCTACTTCTTTTTTGCTGGTTTTAAAATCTCATTCAGAGAACTACCTTATTTTTTATCTATTTGTAGCAAAATCTCACCACAGATAGACTTATGATTTTCAGAGTCTTTGGCAATGGAGATTAAAATTGGTTTTATTACCTGTGCTTTCTTCTCATCCAACTCTATCATTTCACGGAATTTCTTCTGAGCATTCTTTTCGTTCAAAACCCTATATATAAGTGTTTTTGTAAAATCTGGGGCTTTTTCATAAATTTGACTTAACACTTTAAACACACCCCTTAAATCATCCTCTAAAGGAAATGACTCAACTGAATGGATAATTTGATACATCATTTCAGGGTAGTCGCCATCATCACTCAAATATTGTAGAATAAGAGGAATACACTCAGGATCCTTATAAGCAAGTATCAGTTCCAAGGCATGCTCAAATTCATCAAACATATCTTCTGTCTCAAACCCCTTTGAGTGCTCAAGCATTGCTAATTCTTTTTCAAACATTTATCTATCCTTTCTTATCAAATAAGGGCGCGTGAGTTATTCTATTGTCTTGAATTACCTTTTGTAAGGCAGCTCTAATTTCAGATGTATATACGCCATCATTTTGATATATTAATCTCATATCTTGTATATCCCGTGCAAGACTCATTCGCGGCAATTCATTAACAAGGTTATTTGAGGCTCCACGCCGACCGTAAGTTCTTGTTTGACGGTGACGCCCTCCTGTTCCTGGATTAGGTTCCTCTACCCACATTGATATACCGTCATTATGAGAAACACCCTTATTTCTCATATATTTTGAGGATGGCATATGGTGAGGTGTCAGATCATCACCTGTTACACCAAGTCCATTCAACTCTCTAAATGTGCCAACAAGCCCTTCACGAGGCAGAAGCTGTGCAGGAGCTTGTGCGAAGTGTGCCTCGAAATTTGCTCTAACCCCCGTCTCGAATCCTCGGACAGGTGAGGTGCCATTTTGCCTGAT
>CAXBEY010000107.1:0-2633 GCA_963974885.1 uncultured Alphaproteobacteria bacterium | reverse complement strand
TACTCAAACATTAGCAACCCTTGAAGCTGATTTTATCCACCTATATGAGGTCTGTTTAAACGCCATACAGCGGGGCAATAAAATTCTCTTTTTTGGTAATGGGGGCAGTGCCGCCGATTCCCAACATTTGGCCACGGAGCTAACCGTTCGCTATAAAGAAAACCGCCCCGCTATTCCAGCTCTGGCTCTGACAACGGACACATCTGCTTTGACGGCAACCCCTAATGACTTCTCCTTCGAGGTCCTTTTTAGCCGTCAAATCGAAGCCCTTGGCCAACCGGGAGATATTGCCCTTGGTATTTCAACATCGGGCAAAAGCCCCAATATCATTAAGGCCCTTAAGGTCGCACGGGACCTCGATTTAATACCAGCTGCCCTTTCTGGTAAAACTGGGGGAGATTTGGTTGGCTTGGCTGACCCTCTTTTGATTGTGCCATCCCATACCACCAGCCGCATTCAAGAAATGCATATTACCCTTGGTCAAATGTTGTGTGGCGCCTTAGAAAAAGGCCTCGGCCTCGTTTAGACCGACACGTTTTTAACATGTGGCAAGTCCAGTAAAAAAAGGATGGATATTAAAATGCCTTCTCCAATACCAGCTCTTCTTGAGAAGCTATCAAAGGTCCATGTTTTGTGCATTGGAGACGTGATGTTGGATCGCTTTTTGTATGGAAAAGTTGATCGCATTTCCCCGGAAGCCCCTGTACCCGTTGTGCACATTGCCCAAGAAATTGAGATGCTGGGAGGAGCTGGAAACGTTGTGCAAAATATCACAAGCCTTGGGGCTTTTGTCGATTTTATTTCTGTTATTGGAGATGATATTGCCGGCGCAAAAATCGATGCCCTTATCAGTCATTTAAAAACAGCAAACTCTTTTTTTGATAAACAACCTCACCAAGCCACAACGGTTAAAACCCGTATCATTGCTGATCGTCAGCAATTGGTGCGTGTGGATCGTGAAAATTCTCTGGCCTTGGATGCCGCCCAACAAAACCGCCTTTTGGAGGATATCAAAAAAGCCCTCCTGAACTGTGATGTTGTGATCTTATCCGATTATGGCAAGGGGGTTTTAAACCCTGCTCTGAATGCTGAAATTATTAAAGAAGCCCGATCACGCACTATCCCTGTGGTTGTTGATCCCAAAAGCACCGACTACGAAGATTATGCCGGTGCTAGTTTTATCACGCCCAATTTAAAAGAATTTCAAGGGGCTTGTAAAAATAAAGTGGCGGGAGATGAAGCCATTCATAGGGCCGCTCAAGACCTTATCAAAGTGCACAATTTAACGGGACTATTGGTGACACGTAGTCAAGACGGAATGAGCCTCATCGATCAAGGGACCCCCGTGCATATCACCACCAAAGCCCAAGAAGTTTTTGATGTGTCCGGTGCAGGAGATACGGTTGTGGCTCTGTTCTCTCTGGCTCTTGGTGCTGGCCTCTCCTCAACGCAAGCGGCCCAAATAGCCAATGCAGCAGCGGGCATTGTGGTTGGAAAAATTGGTACGGCAACGGTGAATCCAGAGGAACTGATCGAAGCTCTAACCGAAGACCGTACTAAAAGGACCAAGAGAGCTATTACACCTCCGTGCACTCCCTCTCACTCATCATGGGATGAGGCCTTGAAACAAGTATTACAGTGGCGTGCTGAAGGGAAAAAAATTGGGTTTACCAATGGATGTTTTGATATTCTCCACCCTGGTCATACAACTCTTTTAGCCAAAACCAAGGCCCAATGCGACAAACTCATTTTAGGCCTCAATAGCGATGCCTCTGTTACAAAACTCAAAGGTCCAACCCGTCCTGTCAATGCTCAAGATGCGCGGGCTCAGGTTCTTTTAGCCCTTGAGAGTGTTGATCTTGTTGTTGTTTTTGACCAAGACACCCCCCTCAAACTTCTTGACCACTTAAAGCCTGATCTTTTGATCAAGGGCGCTGATTACACCCTAGATCAAGTGGTTGGTGCCAAAGAAGCACAACAGTGGGGTGGAAAAGTGTGTCTTATTGATCTGGTTCCAGGGCACAGCACGACCAACACCATCAAACGTTTAAAGCCCTCTGCATAATCAATATAGTCGTTCCAAAAAGATCCCAGACGTCGTCATTCTCTCCTAAATGACAAGAGGTCGTCGTCGGTCGCTCTTTCCTAGACTGGAACTTTTTTGGAACGACTATAAAAAATTGCCCTCTTATTTCAGGCATTTTTGGACATAAAAATACCCAAGGGACAAGCCCTTGGGTTCACTTTACAGGGAGGCGTGTGAGGTATAAACAGGAAGAAAATACGCTCACACTATTTACGTCGCATAAATCAACGTAACTGGTGCAATCAAAAGTGCCTTTTCTAAAGGTTTCTCTTGACTAAAACTCTTTAAGGTTTATAGCTCTAAATAGAAATTATCCCTTAAGCTCAATGCCTTATGAAAACAATATATTATTATATTTACGGATAGTCAAGAATTTTTTCAATAAGAAACAAAAAAAAATATTTTTCCCTATGGCTACAGCAAACCTTTCTTTTTTAGGAAGGCCGGAAAGCAGAATGATTATTCTGCTTGTTGCAGCATTTATCTAGGCTTCGTAAGCGCCTCATGAACCCCATCTTTTAATAAGATTTTGAATTGTGTATGTTGA
>CAXBEY010000106.1:0-2635 GCA_963974885.1 uncultured Alphaproteobacteria bacterium | reverse complement strand
TTTTTTAAAACAAAAGAATATTCAGCACTCAAAAAATATTATTTTTCCAGGGAAGATGTCATGAAGTTTGAAGAGACTATTAAGGCCCTGTAGGCATAAAAACATCCTTCTTAAGGGGCGTGATAAAACATAGTAATTCATTAATGATAGAAGAAAGTGCGATAATCATATTATATAAAATGAGACAACATAATGCCATCTAAGCCTCCTCAGCTCTCAATTGTGGTTCCTTACCATGCAGAACCTAAGACCATGCATTTCATCAAAAGGCAGTTGAGCTATTATAACTCTCACCCCGTCTCTCTTGGGCTTGTTATTGCAGTATCAGGTGAGAGTCTATTAATAAACGAACTTGAAAATTTTGTTTCTGATCTGAAAAACCCAAACTTTATTTTTCTTAAAACAATAGAAAAAAGCTTCGTAAATTTTAAGGCATATATTCAAAAAATTCATGATGCTCTTGAATTGGTTAGGACGCCCTATGTTGCTCTTAATGGGGCAGATGATCTCATTATACCAGATGTTGCCTCTGAAGGCGTGAGTGTTTTAGAGCAGAACGAGGATATATCTGGTGTTAGAGGGCAAACGATTTACTTTTTAAATGCTTCTGGAAAAATACTAATATCAAAAGACCAAGGCATTATGGATGATTTACCTTTTGATAGATTGAAAACTGTGACTAAAGACTACTCTTCAATTTTCTATGTGATGAGAAGGCAAAAGGACCTCCTGAAAGATTTTGAGATTATTTTAAATTTTATGGAGCGTTCCTTAATCGTACGAAAAGGATTGTATCATATTGAGCATTTCATGGCTCTAAGGCTTGTTGGACTTGGAAAATTATATGTCCAGGAAAAGCCTTGGAGGGTACAGACATCTCATAATAATAATCATACTGTTCACACACCAGCTTCGATAGATCGTTTGGAATTGGGCGTGGTGAGTAAGAAAGACTACGAATGGTTTCAGTCTCAAAGCACTCATATTAAGTCATTAAGTTATTGTGTTTATAGAATATTATGGGAAGGGGCGCAAGCACGTGCTGTAACAATTAATTTGAAGCAGATAGTGTATCGTTTTATAAAAAAACAGTCTAATTTTGTGAAGTCTGTTCGTGTTTTAGCGTATTTTCTATCTAATAAAGTTTATATGTCTTTTAAAATCTCTTCTCCAACTATAATTGTCCCTTCCAATCATGAAAAACAGTTTTTTCAGTCGGGACAATATCAGTTACTAAAACAAAATTATTTTTCAGAACAGGACATAAATTTAATCGAGCTAGAAAATGTCAACATCTAACGCCTCATCTATTTTTTCTGCTATACAAAAAATTCGCTCTCTCCTTTCCAAAAAGGAAAAATGGGAATATATAGGTATTTTAGGATTCGCTATTATTACTTCCGCTTTAGAAGTTATTACGGCCTCTACTATCGTTATATTTGCAGGTGCAATGACAGATACTCAAAGAGCTCTCAAATATCTAAAATATTTTAATGTTGAAGGGGATACGCCACCTGGTCGTGTTATTTTTTATGTAGTGATCACTGTTGGGATTATTTATTTTGTGAAAAATATTGTTGCGGCCGCCGAGGTCTTTTTTCAAAATTATACAGTACAGCGTATGTGTTATAGATTTAAGAGTAAGCTTTTAGATAAATATTCTGATATGGATTATGCCTTTCATCTCACACGAAATTCATCCTATGGTATGTCAGTCGTTGGTGGCGAGGTCGACTCTGTATTTTCTGTGGGAGTTATGTCCCTTGTGATGATTTTTACCGAATGTATGGTGCTTGTTTTTCTTGTGGGGATGATCATTTATATGGATCCATCCCTTGCGAGTTATCTTTTTGCTTTTTCGTTAATTCTTGGCATTATTATTTATAAGTTTGTTTTACCCTTTTTCTATCGATGGGGACAAAGACTACAAGAGTCTGTTATGCTTGGCACACAAAAGTTAATGCAGTTTTTCCATGGTTTCAAAGAGATTGTTTTATTTGGTAAGAAAGAATCTTTCATTGAACAGTATAATGTTCATGCCAAGTTGAAGGGGGATATTCAAGCCATTCAAGTCAGTGTAAGTGCCCTACCACGTTTCATTATTGAGGTTCTTTTTGTTTTTACTTTTGTTTTTTCTATTGCCTATATGGGGCTAAAATATGATCAACCTCAGCAGATGCTAGGTATGATGGGAGGTTATTTATACCTCGGTTTTCGTGTTATGCCTGGAATAAACCGTATTATTTCAAACTTAAGCACATTCAAAATTGTGATTCCCTATATAGAACGTGTTCAGGCTGAATTTTATATTAACGCAAAGGGCGCTAAGCTCGCGGACGACCCGCAATTTGATTTTGTAAAAAAACTTACTATCTCTAATGTTTCCTTTCAGTATTTAAATACAAATAAAACAGCATTGAAAGATATTTCTTTTGAAATTCAGAAAGGAGACTGTATTGGAATCGTTGGGGAGACAGGTTCTGGAAAATCAACCTTAGTAGATTTACTCTTAGGCTTATTAAAGCCAAATAACGGTGAAATTCTAGTCGATAATAGGTTCACAGTTGCTTCAAAACAATGGCATCAAAAGATTGGGTATGTTCCTCAATCCATTTATCTGACTGATGATACAATA
>CAXBEY010000105.1:0-2699 GCA_963974885.1 uncultured Alphaproteobacteria bacterium | reverse complement strand
GGAAAATCCCCCTGAAGGCGATGCCCTTGTCACAAATCAACCGGGGCTGATCATAGGGGTGCAAACTGCCGATTGTGTGCCCGCCTTTATTTATGATTCAGAGGTGCCTCTTGTTGCGGCTCTCCATGGCGGTTGGAAAGGGGCTCTTGGGGGAATTGTTGAAAATACGATTGCTTTAATGCTGGAAAAGGGTGCTAAAAAAGAAAGTCTTAGGGCGGCTATTGGTCCTTCTATTAGGCAAGAGTCCTACGAAGTTGATGGAAACTTCTATCAAACTTTTGTGAAAAAAAATCCAAGCTGCTCAGGCTTTTTTAAGCCAAGAGTTCAAAAGGAAAAATTCTTTTTTGACCTTCAAGGATTTGTCAAACAAAGGCTCCAAGAAGAAGGCATTCAAACCATTCATACCCTTGATCAAGATACCTACGCAAATGATGCACTTTTCTTTAGTTGCCGGCGCGCTTTTCACAAGGGAGAGGCCTCTTTTGGCAATCAAGCCTCTTGCATTATGATTCGTCCCCATTAAGAAGGCGTTAAAACTTCCACCACAGCCACTTTCCCCAACCTCCCTGAAGCTCTTTTGTTTGAGGCTGAGAGGTTGTTGGATCAGGGTTCTGGTAACTTGTAGGAACATTTCCCACAAAGAAATCCTCTTCACCCTCAATGAGACTCTCTTCACCCTGACGGCGACTCTCGTAGGTTGCAAGGTGGAACTGTTCTTTCTTTGTTCCATTTTCCTCTGCCCACTCTTCATCTCCACAACACCACCAATAACAAGCATCAGATGAGGATGTGAGCAATAAAAATCCAAAAAATATAGGGGCTAAAATACGCATGTTTTTTCCTTTCGTTTTCTCAAAATAATGTTTTTTTTAAATAAAGTTTCATTCCCTGATGGGTTGCTTTGAAGCCTCTTGTATTATGATGCGTCGGAGCTAAACAAAAAGTTAGAAACACGATTGTACCAAGGAAGTTCTGAAAGATCTTTAATTGGCTCGGCGAGTGGCACAAGGGAAAAAGAAGTTTGATCCGAAAGATTTCCACCATCCTCTGCCCTATCAATCACATCACCAGGGTGAGGCCCCCAACTCACCAGTGTATTTGTATCAACACTAACAAATACTTCATCATTATTAGGCAAAGATTTGCTTTCACCTGAATGAGGGAAGGTTTGCGCAGGCGTTGTGGGAACAGATGTTTGATTGATGGAGCCTGCGGTTATTGAAACAGCGCCATAAGTACCACCTGTTGTATAATATTTTTCATCTACAACGTCGTTGTCTCCGAAACAAAAACAGCAGGCCTTAAGGGGGTAAGTCATAGAAAAAAGTATAAAAAATAAAGAAGCATAGATACGCATGCCATTTCCTTTCATTATATTAAAAAAATGTTTTTCTTAAATAAAGTTTCATCCCCTCATGGGTTGCCTTGAAACCCTGTTGTTCATAAAACTTTAGTGCCTCAGGGCGCTGTTTATTTGTCGTTAATTGAACCAGAGAAGCGCCCTTCATTTTAGCATAAGCAAGGGCAGATTCTATCATTTTTGTACCAATTTTGCGGCCTCTATACTCCTGAGAAACTCGTACAGCCTCAATTTGCATCCGCGTTGTCCCTATAAAAGTCAAAGACGGTATGAGTGTTAAATGACAAGTTCCAACGACTTCTTTTCTACATTCAACAACCATTAAGTAATGATTCTCGTCAGAGTCTATTTTATGAAAGGCATCAATATAGCGTTGGTCTATTGTTGCTTCTTCTTCAATGACTTCTCTTTCTTGAGCCAAGTCATCTTGCAGAATTAATCTAATAATTGTCTCTAAGTCTTCAATAAAAGCCCGTCGAAATATTAAATTTCCTTCCACTATATAGACCCCTTTAAATCATAAAAAGAAGTCCGGCACAAGGGGCTTCCCAGGAGAAACGGCATAAGTCGCCAAATCCATACCAGGGGTCGCTTCTTCGAGAACCTCTTCATCAATAAAGAAGTTACCCGTGCACTTAGCGCTGCGCTGAGTTAAAATCCAATGGGCCGCATCGGCAACAATTTCAGGCTTCCGTGAAGACTGTATCAGCGCCTCCCCTCCCAACATATTCACTGCCGCCGTTGCAATTGTCGTCTTAGGCCACAAGGCATTCACCGCAAGGCCTTTATCTTTGAACTCCTCAGACATGCCCAGGACGCACATACTCATGCCATATTTTGACATGGTATAAGCACAATGATCTTCAAACCACTTTGCCTCCATATTCAAAGGGGGCGAGAGTGTGAGGATATGAGGGTTTTTAGATTTTAAGAGATGGGGTATACAGGCTTGGGAAGCCGCAAAGGTGCCCCGAACATTGACATTAAACATCAGATCAAAACGCTTCATGGGGGTTTGTAGAGTGCTCGTTAACTGGATAGCGCTGGCATTATTAATCAAAATATCAATACCCCCATAGGTATCAACGGTCTTTTTAACAGCGGCTTGCAAGGCTTCATCATCCCGCAAATCCATTTCGATGGGCAAAGCGTCGCCCCCTGCTTCACGGATTGCTTTTGCCACAGTGTAAATTGTTCCCGGAAGTTTTGGATGAGGTTCCGTTGTTTTGGAAGCAATAACAATTTTAGCGCCATCCTGAGCTGCTCTTAAAGCAATGGCTTCTCCAATTCCCCGTGACCCACCTGTGATAAAGATCACCTTATTTTTTAATGTGTTCAT
>CAXBEY010000104.1:0-2797 GCA_963974885.1 uncultured Alphaproteobacteria bacterium | reverse complement strand
GCGAAAGTCGAGTCTTTGACTTTTTATCGCCAAAAGAGCATTATGCAGAGGGTTCAATAAGGATATGACAATGACAAAATTAATGGCTGGCAAACGTGGTCTTATTATGGGCGTTGCCAATGATCGCTCCCTTGCTTGGGGTATTGCGCAACAACTGCATAAACAAGGGGCTGAAATTGCTTTCACCTATCTTGGGGATGCTTTAAAAAAGCGCGTTATCCCTTTGGCAGAATCCATCGGTTCTACGGTTATTTTACCTTGTAACGTTTCCGATGAAACGGAAGTAAAAGCTGTTTTTGATTCCTTAAAAGATATCTGGGGGACAATCGATTTTGTTGTCCATGCCATTGGTTTTTCTGATAAAAATGAGCTTAAAGGTAAGTATCTCGACACAAGTCGTGAGAACTTTCTTATGACCATGGATATCTCTTGCTACTCCTTAACGGCTATTGCACGAGAAGCGGCTCCTTTGATGACCAACGGCGGGAGCATCTTAACCCTTACCTATTATGGGTCAGAAAAAGTCATGCCCCATTATAATGTTATGGGCCCTGCAAAAGCAGCTCTGGAAGCTAGCGTGCGTTACCTTGCCGTTGACCTTGGAGGGGATAAGATTCGCGTTAATGCTCTGTCTGCTGGTCCGGTTAAAACCCTTGCAGCCTCTGGTATTGGCGATTTTAGATATATCCTAAAATGGAACGAGCATAATGCGCCTTTAAAACGCAATATTAATCTCGACGAAGTGGGTAAAGCTGGCCTTTATTTGTTAAGTGATCTTTCTTCAGGGGTGACCGGTGAAAATCACCATGTTGATTGTGGCTACCATGTTGTTGGTATGAAAGCGGCTGATGCGCCTGACATAGCCCTCGTGTAAAAGGATAGATTGTAATATTATGCGCTTAAACCAGAGCCCTCCTTTATCTCTTGAACGAGCTCAGTGGGCCGCACAAATTGACCTTAGACATCTTCCCCAGCATGTTGCCATAATTATGGATGGCAATGGGCGTTGGGCGAGATCTCGGGGAATGCCCCGACTTTTTGGCCATCAAAAAGGTGTTGAAGCCTTAAAAAAAGCAATCGCCTTTGCCCTAGAGGTTGGTATCCCTTATCTGAGTGCTTGGGCGTTTTCCACCGCAAATTGGAAACGACCAGAAACAGAAATCAAAGGACTGATGAATATTCTGCGCCGAACTCTTAGCAAGGATTTGGTTGAATTTCATGAGCGAGGCATTTGCCTTAAGGTTGTTGGCTCAAGGTTAAATCTTCCCAATGATTTGCTCGCCATGATTGAACGCGCTGAAGAGCTTACTGCACATAATACTGAACTAACCTTGCTCATCAATTTTAATTATGATGGTCGAACAGATATCGTTGAGGCCACAAAGGCTCTCGCTAGAAAAGTGCAAGCCGGTTTAATAACCCCTGAGCAAATCACGGAAGACACCTTAACTGCCCATACCATGACTGCCGGCATTCCTGACCCTGACCTCTTAATCCGTACCAGTGGTGTTGTTCGTTTAAGCAATTATATGATATGGCAATGCACATTTACGGAATTTGTCTTCCTTGAAAAGAATTGGCCTGACTTTCAAAAGCAGGATTTTTGCAACAGTATTCAAAAATTTCAAAAATGTGAACGAAACTTTGGACAAATATCAGCATAACCTCTACACTCAAAAATGAATAATAAGAATAGAAAACAAAGTCCTCTTTATGAAACATGATGTTAATAAAATTAACAAAGATACTCTGAGTAACGCTTTTTTCACAGCTAATTTCTTTCGCCGTGTCATAACAGCCTTACTATTAGGGGGGTTAACCCTTTGGATTCTCATCTCTGAATCACCTTATATTGGTTTTTTTATCTCTCTCATTGCGTTTATTATCCTGATTGAGTGGGGCAGAGTTGTCTTTAAATCTGACAAACCACACAAGACACGTATGATTTGGCTTCTTATGGGGAGCGCTTACCTTATGCTTGGCACCTTTGGTTTTTACCAGCTTTATGAGTATTCCGCCCTCTTGGGTATTAGCCTCCTTTTGCTTATTTGGAGTACGGATATTGGCGCCTATTTTGCCGGAAAAATCATCGGAGGCCCTAAGCTTGCTCCCAGTATTAGCCCTGGAAAAACATGGTCTGGTGCCATTGGCGGAACCCTAAGTGCCTCAACCACAGCCCTCATCATGTCAGCTTATTTATATGATGGCTTTAATTGGCCCATGGTAACCTTTTTAATTCTCTGTAGCATTTTAGGGCAAATAGGTGATCTTCTTGAGTCTCGGGTCAAGCGCTACTTTAAAGTAAAAGATTCAGGGGTCATTTTACCGGGTCATGGCGGCCTCATTGATCGCCTTGATAGTCTTTTATTCGTTGGCATTTTCCTCTTTATTTTCTACGCAATTACGGGATTTGCCACCATTTTCAATCTCTAGGATTTCCAAAAAGATCCCAGACGTTGTTCCTGCACTCCTCACCTATAAACATAGGCTTCGTCATTGGCGCCTAGACTGGAACCTTTTTGGGAAGGCTATATAAAATTTGATGACTCATACCTTAAAACCCTTAAAGTTTTCCCCTTTCCCGCCACACCTAAACCATGGGTTTTTCACACGACAAGGTGGGATCAGTACAGGCCTTTACCATGATCTCAACGTCGGCCTTTCCAAGAGAGACTGCCCTAGGGCTGTGAGGGCCAACCGCGAAAAGATTGCCCAGTATTTTGGGCGTTCTCTCAGTGATCTTTGTTTTCCAAAGCAAGTCCATGGTCATAGGGCTCTTTTTGTAAGCTCCCCCTAT
>CAXBEY010000103.1:0-2848 GCA_963974885.1 uncultured Alphaproteobacteria bacterium | reverse complement strand
CCAGATTTTAATAATGCTACAAGCAATAACGTTAAGGGCTTTTTCCTATCGACCCCACGGGCTTTTGGTAAAGAAGGCGCAACAACAGCCAATGAGACGGTTGGTGAAGATAATATGGTCCGCCAAAATGTTCATGGTGATCCGGTTCCCGTTGCCGGTTTGAAAAAAGTTGAAGCAAAGCTACGCTCTTTCTTAGAGTGGGTTCAAGGTGATCGCGAGCGTGGCTCAACAGGTGTTTCCCGTATTCCTCTAATTGGCAAGTGGTTAGAAGATCATATGTTTAGCATTCTTGAAAAGCCTCAGTTTAAGGTATTCCTTGAAGAAAATCTTGAAGATGCTCTAGCAAGTATGAGCGGTTATGAGAGTGTTGGCCATTTGGCCCTTGATGATACAGGGGAAACGTTAAAGCGTATGCTTTGGCCTTCTATAAAAGCTCTTGCTGGGCGTACAGCTGCTAACTTTGTTGGTATGGTTAAAGGGTATTGGGGCGCCTTAGTCGGTAATGATGTGCCTAATCCTGGTATCACAGGGTTTGTCAAAAACACTTTTTATGATATAGCGTCAACAGGTGCCGCTCCTCTTCATAATGGAACAACTTGTGCTGGCGCTGGTGGTGCTTTTGATAAGAACCTTCCTTCATTAGAGACAGACCGCCTCCTTAAACAAGGTCAAAGCCACTTAGATGCCAAAGAAGCTGCAAAGCAAGTGGCTTCTGCTCCCCAACTTGAGAGAAAATCTCTCTGGTCACGGGCTAAGTCCAAAGTTAGCGGTTGGTTCGGCTATTAAGACATAAATTCTTTGTACTTAAAAGCTCCGTTGTTAGACGGGGCTTTTTTTTATGGAAAAATTCGATAGTATTATCCATAATGTTGTATGTGTTTAAATGAGAGACCTGCCCCGTATGTTTTCTTTACCCGTGCCTAAAGAAGAACGCTTGCAAGCCTATAGAGAGCTTTCCAGATTTGATAAACCTATAGGCGCTTGGCTGGTGCTTTTTCCAGCCTTATGGGGACTCACCCTTGCCCATCAAGGCATACCACCGATTTTTGATGTGCTTCTCTTTACCATTGGTGCTTTCCTCGTCAGAGGAGCAGGATGCACAGCAAATGACCTACTGGATCGGAATCTTGATCCCCATGTTGAACGCACAAAAAATAGACCTCTTGCGAGAGGCGCCCTGACAACAGGGCAGGGGATTGCCTACCTGATGGGGCAGCTAGCGACCGCGTCGATCTTGTTGTTTTTCATGCCAATGGAAGTATTTTATTTAGCCTTGGGAGCTATCGCCTTGATGCTTCTATACCCTCTTTTGAAACGTGTAACCTATTGGCCCCAATTGTTTTTGGGCTTCTGTATGAACTATTCAATGCTGATGGCTTACGCCTATGTTACAAAAAGCCTCAGTTTTTCCCCTGAGGTTTTGGTGCTTTATGGGGGATCAATTCTTTGGACTCTGGCCTATGATACTATTTATGCCCATCAGGACCGAAAAGATGATGTGAAAATTGGCATAAAATCCTCAGCCCTCTCCTTTATAGGGAGGAGTAAAATATTTTTGGGTCTGTGTTATGGGTTGTTTTTGGTGGCCATTGCCTTTGTTATTCTGCAGAAAAAAGACCTAAGTCTTTTGAACCTAGGCCTTTTAAGTCTTCCGGCTGTTTTTCTGTTCTATCAAGTGATCTTAACGGATTTCCAAAACCCTAAACAATGTCTTCAAGCTTTTAAGATCAACCAATGGGTAGGGTTGATTGTTTTAGTTATCCTTTTCGTCATCTGAAGGTGTTTCACCACCATATTCGTCCTCAAGATCTGAGAGGTCGCCTTCTTCTTGCTCTCGGAGTTCTCCGCCAGTAGAGGAGACTAATCGGCTACGACGGGTGGGGGTACCATCATTGCTTGCGTTTAGGGAAGAAGCGCCAGAGGATCGAGACGCATGATAGCTATCATATCCATCACTATCGGAGCTTGCCCTTGCGCCAGTGAGTAACAGCCGGTTTCTTTCCTCTTCTTCTGCACGGCGGACCTCCGCAAGGTTTTTCAAAAAAGAGGTCCAAAGTTTATATTCTTTTACCACTGCCTGTGGGGTGAGGAATGTTTTGAAATAATCGTATTGTACGGCAATCATTCTCATCTTAGGCGAGAGGCCAACTTCTTCTAACAGCTCCACAGTTATACCCTCCAAGAAAGAGTTACAGACAGACGGGGCATTATCAACAAGGATGAGGGTATCAATATCTTGAGAAGGCTTATCAATAAGCAAATCGCGAAGAATGCGAAGGGGTTTCCCCCCCTTATTCTTTGGTGCATAGAGATAATCACCCTCCTCAACTGTTCCGTATGTATAACGCCTTTGAGAACAAGTTTTAAACTTCAGTTTCTTATGTTCTTGAAAAAAGACTACTTTGTTTGGCGTCAACGGAAGGCCAGAGCAAATTTTAACAACTGCTTCCTGATCCCCTGCCAGAGCAAGAAAATCTGAGAGGGGATCCAATTCTAAAGGAGTAAGACGATGGCGCCAGGGCTCTTTGTTCCAATCACAGATGTCAATGTTTGCCATGAGGAGACTTTGCTCATAATCATGAAGTGTGAGGGAACCATCTTCTTTATGTAGAAGAACTGCTGCGTCCTTTAGGACCTTAATATAAGTCCTTCCTAAATCAGGGCAGCAAAGGGCTTTTAGGGGAGAAAGTCGGTCATCGGGGGAAATATCTATATTAAAGAGAGAGTGTGCGGTGGTTTCATCATTATCAAAATAGAGAGCTTTGTTGGGGCCAAGCTTAAGACCTGCGGCTTCGAGGGTTTTACCTAAGTCTGCCATAGAGTCAATAACAAAAAAATTGGGTCTTGA
>CAXBEY010000102.1:0-2897 GCA_963974885.1 uncultured Alphaproteobacteria bacterium | reverse complement strand
AATCAAGACCTCCGGCAAAGCCGGAGGTATGTAATTTGAACCGCTCAAAGCGGTTTATCCGAGCTGCAGTTGCAGTTGATCTAGTTTTTTATCGGTTTTTTCTTGATTCGCAATATAAGCACGAATGACTTTTTCTTCACGGCCAACGGTTGACACAAAATAACCACGTGCCCAAAAGTGCATGCCATTATAGTTCTTACCTCTTTGTAAAAAATTTCGAGCCAAGTGAATGGCACTTTTTCCTTTTATGTACCCAACAATCTGAGAAACGGAATATTTCGGGGGAATGGAGATCAACATATGGACGTGATCGGGCATAAGATGCCCTTCTATTATCTAACACTCACGCTGGCGACAGAGCGTATGAAAAATCTCACCCAGCTGTTGGCGCAAATGCCCATAAAGCAGCTTGCGACGATTTTTAGGGATAAATACAATATGATATTTGCATTCCCATTTCGTATGATTTAGTTTTGAATATGTGTTCATGGTCTTATCCTTTGTTGAACTGAGCGGTTCAACGCTAGATTATGAACACTCCAGGAATTGTCAAACTTTATGAGTCCTCCGGCAAAGCCGGAGGTTTACTCTGATCGAATTATAACTGTTTTCGGAGTCCTGCGATCACCCTCATCTTCCCCTATCATAGAGGCTGATAAGTGTGTTGAACCTATAATTGAAAAAAGTGTTAATATGATTTTACATTGAGGCTTCATTTTAAATCGTCCTTCCCTGTTTTCTTATTGCGCTATTAAAAGTTTTCCATCGTCAATATAACTGTAATATTTTATTTACTTATGTCCACCTATTTTTATTTCACATAGCCACTTTTCTTTTTTTAAGGATGGGGTATGATGGTTTTTAAGCTCACAACCTCTTAACCTGGAGATCTTTTTTCAACACATATTTTTATTCTAAATTTCCCCCGTCACGACCCTTACTTTCTGCTTTCTTACCCCCTCTTTTTTATACTCTCACCTCGTCAATACGAAAGGATTTCCTATGACCCCTATTACGTCGATTTATTCACAAGACACTCAAAATTGCGTTCAAACAACGGATCCAGAAATTGCAAAAGTTCTTGAGCAAGAGCTGGAACGTCAACAAAACCAACTTGAAATGATTGCCTCAGAAAACTTTACCTCACGGGCGGTTTTGGCAGCACAAGGATCAGTTTTAACCAATAAATATGCGGAAGGTTATCCGGGGCGGCGTTATTATAATGGCTGCGAGATTGTTGATATTGCGGAAACCTTAGCCATTGAGCGTGCCTGTAAACTCTTTGAGTGTTGTTATGCCAACGTGCAGCCTCATTCGGGGTCTCAGGCTAACATCGAAGTCTTTATGGCTCTGATTAAACCGGGGGATACGTTCCTTGGTATGGACCTTGACAGTGGAGGACATTTAACCCACGGCTCCCCTGTGAACTTTTCAGGAAAGTGGTTTAATGCCATTGGATATGGTCTTCAGGAAAGTGACCATTGCATTGACATGAATCAAGTAGAAGCCCTCGCCAGAGAACACAAACCTAAGTTGATCATCGCTGGTGGTTCTGCCTATCCTCGTAACATTGATTTTGCACGCTTTCGGAAAATAGCCGATGAGGTCGGAGCGTATTTCTGGGTTGATATGGCTCATTTCGCGGGTCTTGTCGCTGGAAAGCAATTGGATAACCCTCTAAAGCATGCCCATGTTGTGACAACAACGACCCATAAGACCTTGCGGGGTCCAAGGGGCGGAATGATTTTATCCGACTGTCCTGATTTGTCTAAAAAGTTAAATTCAGCGGTCTTTCCGGGGTCTCAAGGCGGGCCTCTTATGCATGCCATTGCGGGGAAGGCCATTGCCTTTAAAGAAGCCCTTCAACCAGAGTTTGAAACCTATGCAGCGGCGGTGATTGCCAATGCCAAGACCCTTGCCAAAACCTTAAAAGAGGGTGGGCTTGAAATTGTTTCAGGAGGGACGGATTGTCATTTGGTTCTTGTCGATTTGCGCCCCTTTAATATCAGTGGGCGGGAGGGGGCCAATGCCCTTGAACGCGCGGGGATTACGTGCAATAAAAATAGCATTTATAATGACCCACGCTCTCCCCAAGAAACCTCTGGTTTGCGTTTAGGGTCACCGGCTTTGACCACAAGAGGCATGGGGGAAAAAGAATTTATTTGGATTGCTAAAGCGATTTTGGAAGTGTTCTGCGGGGTGCGTGATGGCCACTCAACGGCCGCAGAAAAAAAAGTTCGGGAAGAAATTTCAGATCTTTGTCAACGCTTTCCGTTGTATGATAATTTTTAAAGAAAGCTGAAAAGATGAAATGCCCTTTTTGTGCAAACCCCACAACATCTGTGAAAGACTCACGGGCTGCCGATGACAATGCAACCATTCGGCGGCGGCGCGTTTGCACAGAGTGCCAAGGGCGTTTTAGTACCGTTGAACATGTTCAGCTTTTGACCCTTAAGGTTAAAAAGAAATCAGGAGCCGTTGAGTCTTTTCGCCGAGAAAAGTTAGAGAACGCGTTACAAACCTCTCTTCATAAACGCCCCATCGAGGACGGCCGTATCGAGAAGGTTATTAACGGTATCATCCGGCGCTTAGAAGTGATGGGCGATATTGAAATCCCCAGTACAACCATCGGTGAAATCGTTATGGAGACCCTCCATGATTTGGATACGGTGGCCTATGTACGTTTTGCCTCGGTCTATCGAAATTTCCACGAAGCCAGCGATTTTAAGCAGTTTGTGGGGGAGATCAAGAAAGAAGCCAAGTAAGGTTTTTTATAGACGCCCTCGATCATGGGGCTTTTCATAATTAAGAAGCGGTCCTTGGGGAATGATTCCTGTGGGATTAAGGGTGGGATGACTGGTATAATAGTGGGTCTTAATATGATCCATGTGGCTGGT
>CAXBEY010000101.1:0-3013 GCA_963974885.1 uncultured Alphaproteobacteria bacterium | reverse complement strand
ATGGGTGACGTTATTGAAATGATTAACAAAATTGCCTCTCAAACCAACTTACTTGCTCTGAATGCGACAATTGAGGCTGCTAGGGCAGGGGAAGCAGGTAAGGGATTTGCAGTTGTTGCATCAGAAGTGAAGAACTTAGCGAACCAAACGGAAAAGGCAACGGAAGAAATTACGGCTCAAGTTTCTGTGATCCAAGGGACAATCAATCAAGCCGTTGAGCACTTTAGCTCTGTTGGAGAAACGGTTAATGAAATGAATGAAATTTCAACAATTATTTCCAGTGCTGTTGAGGAGCAAAATGCGGCTACAGCAGATATTGCTTCTAATACCATTGCGGTCTCTAAGGAATCAGAAGATAGTAAGGTTCGTGCAGAAACAATAAGCAAAAAAGCTCAAGAAACGAAACAGATTTCTGATAAAATATCAACGGCTTCTCAGAAAATAAATGAGGCTTTTGAAGAGCTAAATCAGAAACTTTCCTCTATCATTCAAGAGGCTGGTACCACGACAGTCGCAGCTTAAGTCCTACAGGAATCTCTGCGAAAAAGCCCTTTTGGCCATAAAAAAGGCTCGACTGATCAAGGGACGCACGTCCTAAGGCACGCCTCCATTTTCCCATTTTTTGATTATTGGGGTTTGATTATTTGGCTCGCTTCACTTCACTTCACTTCATCTGCCAGGGCTGTAGACCCGCTTTTTTAGCCCTTTTTCAGAGCTTCCTATATATTTTAAGGCTTTATAAAGGTTCTTTTTATAGACTAGAATTAAGAGTAGAATTTTGGAGGTCTATATGAGCGATAAAAAAGCCAGCGAAAAATCCAGTGAAAAAGATCTCAAAGACATGGAAGAGCAAGCTGTAACCACCGAGCAAATGCGGGCGATAGAAAATGTTCATATCAAAGCTGGGGGGACGTACCTAGAGCTTATGGATCGCGCTGCGGAACATGCTGCAGCTTTTATTCAAGATAAATTCAAACCTTGTAAAACTTTAGTTCTATGTGGCCCTGGTAATAATGGAGGGGATGCCTATGGCACCGCTCGTCTTTTACAGGAGGCTGGTTTTGAGGTAACCGTTGCCATGGATACAACACGTGAACCCCAACAATCCCCCGAAGCTCAGGCCGAACGTAATGCTTGGCATGGTAAAATTTATGATTTTATGGATGTTGATTATGGTCATTACAAGCTCATTGTGGATGGATTATTTGGTACAGGTTTACATCAAGATTTGCGCGGCGCTTATTTAAAGGTTGTTAAGCTGGTTAATGAAAGCCCTGCAAAAGTCGTCGCCCTGGATATTCCTTCAGGGGTCTGTTCTGATACCGGTACTATAAAAATGGATGCGATCCAAGCGGATTACACCGTTACCTTTCATCGCCCAAAGCACGGTCACTACAAGAAAGAAGGTAAGAAACGCAGTGGCCACATTGTATTGCGGGATGTTGGCATTGTGATGGGGGATTTTGATCCCTCGTCTTAATTTTCTTCCTGTCGGAAGGCCCGCGAGAGACAATTTTCTTTTTTCCGCTCCCTGTTTTCACTTTTTCTAGAATATAATTTAAGGCTTTTTTCAGTGGAAAAATTTCAAGGGAAAATAAGAGTTTTATTCTCCCTTGAAAGTTGGCATAATAGTTTATATAACCGGTTTTAAAAGAGGCCTTTGAAAACAAAGATATGAATGACGATAGTCCGAGACCGAGCTTGCAGATTGCAAGCCCCTTTAATTCCGCCTGTGATACGCCTCTTAAAAAATCTAAGGCCCCTCACACTCAACATCTGATTTCTACTTTGGTTCGTGAATCAAAGTGGAAAAGCGCGCCCTCATTTGATTACGATACCCTCATTGAAAACTGTCTTTCTGCGGTCTTAAACGCAATTGCTAAACAAGAGAACTCTCAACCAAAAAACTTTGAGCTGAGTGTTCTCTTGACCAATGATGCTGAAATTCAGGACCTGAATAAAGAGTATCGCCAAAAAGATACGCCGACTAATGTGCTCTCCTTTGAGTCAGGTTATTCCCTGGATCTACAAAAAGGTGACCAAGCGCCAGCGCCTATTCCTTTGGGTGACCTTGTTTTGTCCTATGAGACCTTGAAAAAAGAAGCTGAGTTTCAACATAAATCTTTTCAAGACCATTTGACTCATTTGTTAATCCATGGTTTGCTGCATCTATTTGGTTTTGACCATGAAGATGAAAGCGAAGCTGATGAAATGGAACACCTTGAAATTAATATTTTAGACAAAGAATTTCATATAAAAAGTCCTTATACTGTAAGAGGTTAAACGTAAGAAGACATGGAAAAAACTCATTTGTTTGAACGCCTGATGGCTTTTTTTAAAAAGAAAGATGATGGCAATGTGCGTGATACGATTTCTGAGCTTATTGCTGATGATGAATCCGAAGCAACACCTTCTTTAAATGATGAAGAGAGAGAGCTTTTCTCAAATATTCTTCAGCTTCAAGAGATGACCGTTGAGGATGTTATGGTTCCCCGTGCTGATATGGTTGCCCTTTCCATTGATGCAACCTTTGAAGAGGCCCTTGAGCTAATGCAGACTAAGAATTATTCCAGATTTCCTGTTTATGCGGGGAAAATGGACGACATTAGAGGTTTTGTTCATATTAAAGATCTCGCAAATGTGCGTTCTGCAAAGGATTTTGACTGTCGCAAGCTGCTTTGTCGCATTGTTTTTGTGCCGACTTCTATGCCTGTGATGGATTTACTGAGCAAAATGCGCCAAGAGCAAATCCCCCTTGCTATTGTGGTGGATGAATTTGGTGGAACCGATGGGGTTGTGACCGCTTGGGATATCTTGCGAGAAATTTTGGGGGATATGCATGCATCTGAACATGAGGATGTGACGGCCAAATTGACTAAAGAGGAAAAAGGCTCTTATTTAGCAGATGCCAGATACCCCATTGATGATCTTGAAGAAGAGCTGGGCGTAACCCTGACAGATGCAGAAGCTGAGGAGGAAGTCGATACTTTAGGCGGCTTGGTTCTTTATCTTG
>CAXBEY010000100.1:0-3065 GCA_963974885.1 uncultured Alphaproteobacteria bacterium | reverse complement strand
CTCAACATACACAAATCAAAATATTAAAAAAAGATGGGGTTTATGAGGCGCTTACTTAACTTGCACCACCTTCTACAAACGGCAAAAGGGCCAATTGCAGAAGTAACTCATAAATTTCACAATCAATATAGAAAAGCATTGCACATTAATTATGGTTCTAAAATCCCTTCTGGAATTGATAGAACTGTATTTGAAAAATGGAAAAGAGCATACTGGAAAAATAGAGCAAAAGATTTTATAGGCTGAACTTAAGAGGAGTAGATATGAATAATATTGTTGAAATAATTGAAGATTTTAAGAAATATGCGGAGGATATTTACCCTAATTCAATTTTACCTTCGAAAAACTTAATTAATGACTATCAAAAAGAAATAAAAATTAAGTTTCCAAAAGACTTTAAAGTATTTTTGCTTGAAATTAGTAATTATTATAATGGTAATATATTCTCCCTTGAAATTACAAAAGATGGAAATTCAAATCGAGAGCTTTTAACTATTGCTCAAGATGAATGGAGTCATGGTATGCCAAGAAATTGGCTGCCATTTGCCATGGATAATAGTGATTATTACTGCATAGATGAAAGCGGCGTTGTTCATTTCTGGTCCCATGATGGGCCAGTTGATGAATCGTGGCCGAATTTAGCCACATGGATTAAAGAAGTTTGGATAGAAGAGGGTTAACAATGACCCTTGAAATGACAAATACACATGGCCCCCTTGATGAAAACTGTTTAAGGGCATTAGAACAAATTTGGTGTTTTCAGCTTCCAAAAGAGTATAGAAGCTTTCTATTAAAATATAACGGTGGGGAACCAAGCCTTAGTTTTTTTAAATACAAAAATAAAAAAGATGACGGGTCTGTCGTAGATACATTTTTTGGCATATATAAGGATGATAACTATAACCTTCTTAATAAAGTTATTGAGATCGGCGATCGACATACAAGTGATAGTTTTCCCATAGCCAGTGATGTTTTTGGCAATCGTATTTGTATTATCGTAAAAGGCCCCAATCGAGGAAAAATATATTTCTGGGACCATGAAATGGAAGCAGATACTGACCAAGGGGAGATTGCAGATTACTCTAACATGACACTCATTTCTGACTCATTTAACGAATTTATTGATGGTTTATATGAAGCAGAGGATTGATGGAAAGCCCATTGACTCTTTAGACTAAAAACCCTCCCTCCCTTTCTCGTTACATTGGGAAGGGGTATCATGTAGAGATGGCGGGAGGAAAACCGCGCCTCTCGCGCTCCTTTGCGCGGGCCCTTGATGCTGAGGTTGGCCGGTTTAACAGTTCTTTTAATCCAACGGATGTGGTTAAGCTCTTTGATATCAGGCAAAATGGCACCTCACCTGTCCGAGGATTCGAGACGGGGGTGCGGGCAAATTTCTATACGGGTGCTCGAAGAACTGTTGTAGACTCAACAAGCTTTAGGTTAGAATCTTTAATTACCCCTTTGGATCGTCGAGGCCGTGTTCTCTTTGATGGCGTTGAGTTCAGGGCTGTGAGAGATTTAGGGCATATGAGTGAGAGTCAGTTAACAAAAATGCTACAGACTGGGACTAACCCTAAAGATTCATATGGTAAGCTCTTAATTGGACATCATCACAAACAGAAGTTTCACCGTCATAATGATGCTTTTATTGTAGAAATTCCTGCACCAAATCACAGTATAAAAAATAAAGTGCAACATCCATTTGGAAATGCCAAAGGGAGGGGCTTAACCCCTTCACAACGTCAAGATTGGAATAAAATAAAAAAACAATTTAATAAAGAACGTGCAAAAGAAGAGTTTTTAAAAAGAGGTGATTATCATGAGTAATAAAAATATTTTTGAGTTTCTTGAAAAATATTTTTCTGAGCATCGTAACTACGCAGCAGGACCAGTTCCAAACACAGAAATTGAAATGTCTGAGCAAAAATTACAGGTGAAATTTTCAGAATCATACAAAAAGTTTCTTTCTTTATATGGAGGGGCACTTTTGGAAGAAAGTTCTATTTATGGGCTACGTAAAGAGGAAATGATGGGAGACGATAATTGGAGTGTTACACAACTCACCCTATATTATCGTAATCAAAAATACCCTGGAACAGAGAACTGGTATATTGTGTCCGATGATTTTTCAGGGAATCCTTTTGGTGTTGATCCTGACGGTAAGGTTTGGCTCTCTGATCACGATACGGGAGAGATTATCCAAGTTGCTGAAACCTTCGAAGATTTTTTATACAAGCTTTACACGGACACCCTTTGGGAAGATGATTAAAGGTATCTCAGGAAGAGAAGACTCTTTTCTAATAGGCTTTGTGTGTAAATCTCAAGCATTGTGCGCCATTACCATGGACGAAGCCCATCAATGGATTTACAGTCTTATAAAGGATTACGATGATTTACCACCCTATATGTACTGTTTATTGGATGCAAAAGACAGTATAGAGTTTAGGGGAATAATTGGATTTCCTGTATTTGCACGAACAAATGAGAAAGACATGAATGCACTTATTGGTATTTCTTATAAAAGAGGTTTAAGTATTGAGGACGGAGATTGGAACATCTCTCGCAAAAAAGCCCTGAAAGCCCTTGCAGAAAGCCCCCAGCTGGAAAAACGTTTCCGTGAGACGTTTCCTTTTATTGAATGGTAATTGTGGATTAGGCATGGTACAGAGTTTATGGGTAGTAGCCTTATGAAGGTTACTTCAAGTGATTTATTTGGCGTTTGTATTACGAGAGTCCTTTGTACTATATGAAAGACTGGGGCGGCGAAGACGACGAGGGTGAGAACGCCTAACCCGCTCCTTTGCTTTTCTCGCAACTTCCCACCGCAACTTCACCTCGCAATTTCCTGAATCTCTCTTTGCAACCTCTTTCCTTAATGGCTCCCCCTCCGCGACATCATCGATGGCATCGACTATGAAGAAGACGATATCCCCGCCGCTGCGGGCCCCCGCAAAGGAAAAACCCGCCAAGAAACTCGTTTCTTCGAGGGGGAGTTTGCTCCTCGTTCTCAAACAACTGATTCTTTCTTCGATGATTGCGATTTTGTTGACTCATCACGTCCT
>CAXBEY010000099.1:0-3094 GCA_963974885.1 uncultured Alphaproteobacteria bacterium | reverse complement strand
CAAAACCCCTTGAGAAAAGAACACTTTATAGTGTGTATGGCCAAAGATTTTATATCCTTATTCTTTTAATATTGAGTGTTTTTATGATAGTATTAGGACTATATACTCTTAAAACAAGACGAAATGAGGTTTATTTATGACGCAAGGTACCTACGTTTTTACTTCTGAATCTGTTTCGGAAGGCCATCCGGATAAAATCTGTGACATCATTTCAGATGCGTTAGTCGATGCCTATTTAGAGCGTGATCCCTACGCTAAATTGGCCATTGAAGCCATTGTGACAACCAATCGTGTGATCATTGTCGGAGAAGTGGGGACGTCAGAACCTATCTTAAAAGAAGAACGTGAGGAAATTATCCGTCAATGCATCAAAGAAATTGGCTATGAGCAAGAGGGCTTCCATTGGAAAAACTGCATCCTTGAAGATCATTTGCACATACAATCCGCCGATATTGCTCAAGGAGTAGATCTAGAGAGTGGTGCTATTGGAGCTGGTGATCAAGGCATGATGATTGGGTACGCTTCCAATGAAACCGACTCTTTTATGCCGGCCCCCCTTCATTACTCCCACCGAATTTTAGAAGCCCTTTCAACGGATCGCAAAAAAGGGTTCTTGCCCCAATTAGGCCCCGATGCAAAAGTACAATTAAGCTTTCAGTATGAAAATTTTAAACCTGTTGGCGTGAAGGCTATCGTGCTCTCAACCCAACATCAGGATAAGTTAACGGCCTCAGATGTCCGTGATATTGTACGTCCTTATGTGGAGAGCATTTTGCCAAGTGGCTGGATGTGTGCGGAAGATAAGTTTTATGTGAATCCAACGGGGCGTTTTGTCATTGGAGGGCCTGTTGCTGATAGTGGTTTGACAGGACGTAAAATCATTGTGGATACCTATGGCTCTGCTGCAGCCCATGGAGGAGGGGCCTTTTCTGGGAAGGACCCCACAAAGGTTGATCGCTCCGGTGCTTATATAGCCCGTTACCTTGCAAAAAATATTGTTGCCGCTGGGTTAGCGGAACGGTGCACCCTTCAAGTGGCTTATGGCATTGGTATTGCTGAACCCCTTTCTCTTTTTGTAGATACCCATGGCACAGGACGTTGCAGCTCCGAGGCATTGGCCACTTTTATTGCCCGCACCGTTGATTTAACCCCCAAGGGGATTATTGATCGCCTTGATTTGCGTCGCCCTATTTACAAACAAACAGCCTCCTATGGCCACTTTGGTCGTCAGTATGATGAGAAAACAAAAGCTTTCCCTTGGGAGCGAATGGATTTAGCGGAGACTTTACGTCGTGAATTCAACGTGCCCCATAACGCAAAAGCTTATAAGTAACTCGTCGAACCTGTAGTCGCTCTAAACAGGTTCCAGTCTAGGAAAGAGCGATCGACGACTACCTCTTGTAGTTTAGGAGAGATTGACGACGTATGGGACCTGTTTAGAGCGACTATATTTACTCAAGCCATTGGGGGCGCAGAAAATTCACATAGAGTCTTGCTAAGCGACCTGCATGGCCTGCATAGCACCCACCACCGGTTTCAGAGTTATCACACAGGCTTAAAAACAGTTGCTGGGAAAAGTCTGGGTTGATGGCAGCAAGGGACCAAACCCGTGAAAATAGCTCTTCAACATTGACACCGGTTTCGCTGGCTTCAATTTTTGAGGTGTTAAGGTGACCCTGTAGTTGATCAAGATTAGTTTTTAGAGCATTTTTCTTATTAAAATCCATATAATCTTCGCTTGTTTCTAGGGCGGCACGTGTGACGCCAAATGACATCGTTGATGTTGAAAAGTCATCATTTGTCATTAAAAGAGGCAGCCGCATCTTAAGACCCGTTGCAGCATTGAATTGGTGGACATTCATGTCATATTTTACTTTTGTCTTTACAGCGAGATCATAGGCAATGTATGACTCACGGATTTTGAGGGGCATCCAAGGTTCTCCTTCATATAAGACGATATTTGAAAGACTTTGGGCAATAAGTTCATCATTTGATATGTCTAGTGTTTTGTCTTCTTTTATAAGGCTGGCTGAAGCATTAGAGAATAGTAATATTGATAGTAAAAAAATATTTTTCTTTGACATTTGCATAGTTATTTCTCCCTCTGTATATTATTATGTTGATTTGATTTTTGTTTATTGTCAATAATAATAACCATTTTTTTTAATAGAAACAATAGAAGGCTATTTTTTATTTTTTATTTTTTTGAGATCAAGTGCTTGACGTAAATAGGGAATTATCGTATTAAAGAGATACTCCTTTAGGGGGGTGTAGCTCAGTTGGTTAGAGCGCCGGCCTGTCACGCCGGAGGTCGCGGGTTCGAGTCCCGTCACTCCCGCCACTTTCCCTTTATGCATTAAAGTCTTTCCAAAAAGGTTTCAGTCTAGGCGCCAGCGATGAAGCCTATTTTTATAGGTGAGGAGCGCAGGAACGACGTCTGGGATTTTTTTGGAAAGACTATATCTCAAAATAAAGAGGATTCCCTATATGTTACGCGTTGAAATCATTCCCTCACTTTCAGATAATTACATTTTTTTACTTATTGATGAGGCAAACCATAAATGTGCCGTTGTCGATCCAGCAGAAGCAGGACCTGTGTTGAAAAGGGTGAAAGAGCTGGGCTTATCCCTTGAAAGTATCTTTAATACCCACCATCATTTTGATCATGTGGGGGGGAATCTTGAGCTAAAGCAAGAAACGAATTGCGCTATTTATGGCTATGCCCCTGATGCGGGGCGTCTTCCTGGCATTGATCACCTTTTACAAGAAGGTGATTTTGTTTCCCTTGGAAAGAGTAAAGGGCGCGTTATTTTTGCCCCTGGGCATACCTTGGGCCACATTCTCTATCATTTTGAAGAAGACACTAAATGCTTTGTGGGAGATACGCTTTTTTCCGTGGGGTGTGGCCGACTTTTTGAAGGAACGCCCCTGCAAATGTGGTCAACGCTGCAGCATTTTTTCAAGATGAGTGATGAAACAGAAATCTATTGTGCCCATGAATATACGTTGGCCAATTGTCGTTTTGCGGAAACCCTTGTGGGAGAAGAGGAAAAACTCCTTGCCTATAAAGAAAGCTGTCTTAAAAAGTTAGAAA
>CAXBEY010000098.1:0-3120 GCA_963974885.1 uncultured Alphaproteobacteria bacterium | reverse complement strand
TGAAAAAAGTTTTTGTTGTTGCTTTTTTGCAACTGTTTTCCCTTTGTCGCCTTTGTTTGAAGGATTTTCGTTCCCCATTATTCTACCTGTAAAGTTGTTCTCACCTTCATTATACATATATTTTGATTTAATTTTAATCTTTTTCTTGCTATTATAGTCGTATAGTTCAACTAATAAGGATCGTCTGAGTGAAAGAAATAGCAAAAAATACAATCATTTCAATTGCATGTGGTCTTATGTGTGCAAATGTAAGCGCGACCGAGAACAAAACAATCATGCCAGGAAAAACGGTTTCCGACCTCAACAGCTCCGTATCAGAAGCCTTAAATACGAACCCTGAGATTCTTATTCAAAAAGCTGAACAAGATGCATCAAGTCATAAAATAACCCAGGCGGTTGGCGCTTACCTCCCCAGCCTTGATTTAAAAGCTGGTGTTGGTAAAGAGTACGTCAAACAAGCCTATAGTAAGAACTCCCTTGCTTCCATTGATACGCGGGGTAGTGAGAATAAGACGCGTTATGATCCCTCTGTTACGCTAAACCAAAAAATATTTGATGGCCTTGAAACACCCTACGATATCCAAAAGAGCCATAAAGAATTTTATCAATCTACAAAAAATCTTGAGGAAGCTCAGATTTTAATTGCTTTTAATGCCATGGATAAATATATTGCGGTGCGTCGTTTTGAACGTCTTGTAAAGCTGGCTGAAGACAATGTTAAAACCCATGAAGTCATTCTGGAGAAAATTAGAAAGCTGGTTAAGGGGGGCAAAGCGACGTCTGCGGATGAGAAAAATGTTCAGTCTCGTTTATACGATGCTGAAGCAGCTGTTGGTGATATCCAGGGTGATCTTGATACGGCTTATGCCAACTTCAAAGAAGTTATTGGTGCTGAGGCTCAAAAGCTAAGCACACCAGAATTTGATGACTCTTTAATTCCCAAAACCGTCCAAGAGGCAGTTGCTACATCCCTTAAAATGAATCGCTCTGTGATTGTTGCGCGGGCCACGGAGGGTGTTGCTAAGGCAGATTTTGACAAAACAATTTCTCCCTTTATGCCGTCTGTAGATTTTCAATTACAAGCTAGAAAAGATTATGATGTTGGTGGAAAATCGGGTTTGAGTACTAATATTACAGGGCAATTCATTGGGACATTCAATGTGTTTAATGGGGGACGTGATATTGGAAAACGTCGCGAACTTCGCGCCAAGATGCGTTCAGCAAAATATAGCAAGCGTAAAGAGCTGCGTCGTGCTGAGAAAGAAGTTCGGGTTTCTTATGCAGAGCTTATAAGTGCAAGGGCCCAGTCAAAAGCTTTGCGAGGGGCTGTAAAGTCCAAAAAGGCTGTCCGTGGTATTTATATGAAACAATTTGATGCAGGAACACGTAGTTTTATTGATATTCTAGATGCAAGCCATGAGTTTTTCCTTGCAAAGGGCTCTCTGATTACATCTGATGCGACAGAGGACTTGTCAGCGGCACGCTTGCTTGCTTCTATCGGGACATTACTTGATCAATTTAAAGGGGATATGAAAAGTGTTTCTGTTGATACCGCAGAAGACGCACCCCAGCTCAAAATTGTTTCTGCAGATAAGAAAGAATCTAAAGAAGGCAGTAAAAAAGATCTAAAAGAAACCGAGTCTCTTTCTGAGCGTGCTCGGGCTTATGTTGCCCCTGATAAAGTCATGGCAAAAGCTACCACAAACAGGGGACGCAATCTCCCCCGAGCAGCCCCAAATATGTCAAACATTTATTAGAGATATTAAGGCCTAATAAGGTTACGTT
Source organism: uncultured Alphaproteobacteria bacterium (assembly GCA_963974885.1). Classification (GTDB taxonomy): domain Bacteria; phylum Pseudomonadota; class Alphaproteobacteria; order Caedimonadales; family UBA9215; genus UBA9215. Next base: position 1,335 of record CAXBEY010000098.1, on the reverse strand, counting down.
CTAAGGATATGAAGTTCTGAGGACATGAAAAAAGGGCAGAAGGTTTTTTGCCCTTTTTTCATGTCCTCTATTTTTTCATTAAGAGCTGTCTATAAAGTCCAGAGGGTAGGTCCTGTCGCAGACTTTCCCATAGTGTGATATTTTAAAGCCCATGCTTTTTTAGTAAAGTAGGATATAATGGCCTTATGGATATAAAAAAAATTGCCCGTTTTTTTGATAAAATAATCGATTGGATTTTAAAGCCAGGGGAGTTGATCTGCCAACTTTTTAAGGTCAAAGAGGGAGAGCCCCGTTATTTTCTGCGCTTGTACCTCAATATTTTTATTTACACAAAAATAGCTGTTTTTGGCGCTGTTTTCTTGGCCCTTCACTCTATCTGATTGAAGGTCATTAACCTTTCTGAAAAGTCCCTATATTAAGCGTGGCCTGTGTGGGCAAAAAGGTGATCAGGGTCCACACCAAATTTTTGCAAGGTGCGTTGCCAAAGGGTTTCAGGATTATTGTCGAATAAAATAGAGCCATCAGCTGGTAAGGTCAGCCACCCATTTTGCATAATCTCTTCTTCTAGTTGGCCGCTGCTCCAGCCCGCATAGCCAAGGGCCAACACAATATGATCAGGCCCTTTTCCAAGAACAACATCGTCTAAAACGGTCGTTGAGGCCGATAGGGCAATATCGTTGGTCACTTGAACAGAGGCTTCTGCCATATAGTCTGTGCTATGTAAAACAAATCCGCGGCCGATTTCAACGGGGCCCCCATAGTGCACTTGAATATCAAGGGTTTTATCAATATTTTCGAGGTTTAATTGTTGGAGAAGATCCTCAAAAGTCACAGATTCGATAAGTTTATTAACCACAATCCCCATGGCGCCATGGTCATCATGGCCACACATAAAAATCACTGATTTTTTAAAACGAGGATCCTGCATTTGCGGCATGGCAATAAGAATTTGGCCTGTTAAATGGAAATCTGTTTCGCCGATCTTTTTTACTTTTTTTGATGACATTTTTACTCCCGTGCCCTTTATACTTATCAAAGAATAGCAGCTTTTGAAAAAGAACAATAGTCCTTGAAGTAACCTCTTTTTTGTGGATAGATTAAAGTATCTATTATTTTATAAAACACAGGGACTGGAAAATGAAAAGATATATTGCGACTCACCTAAAAATAGCCACCATGGGCTTGTTGATCCTTTTTTCGCAAGAAGGGTTTTCCAGTGAAAATAGGGGGGAGGAAGAAGAATTCTTGGAAGTTGGGACAGCTAGAGTTTCCATGGGAAATTTGGCTCTGTTGCAAAAAATTCACCTTTTGTGATTATGATGTGAAAGAGGTGTA
>CAXBEY010000097.1:0-3358 GCA_963974885.1 uncultured Alphaproteobacteria bacterium | reverse complement strand
AATGAGAAATCACCTCAACGGAAATAAAGTTTCTTAATACCGTTGCTACAAAATAGCTAAGCGTAGCGGTTTTGAATGAGAAGGAAGTGAAGGGAGATCGTGGAAATGGAGGCGTACCTTAAGTACGTGAGTCCCTTGATAAGTCAACTCTTTGACTTTTTATCGCTAAAAGAGCATTATGCAGATGCTCCTTAAAAGGTAAGTACAAAGCATGTTAGTAACCCCGGAAGAGATCGCCAAGTTAAAGCCCTTAAAGAGGGCGCTCCTTGCCCTTGACCTTGGCAGCAAACGAATTGGTGTAGCGTTAAGTGATCGAACATGGCTTATTGCAAGCTCCCTTGAAGTCATTCAGCATGAAAAATTTACCCCTTCAGCCAAACGCATTCAAGAGCTGTACGACGAGAAGAAGGCCTGCGCCATTGTGGTGGGATTACCCTTAAACATGGACGGCACCAAAGGCCCCCGCGCCCAATCTGCTGCTGATTTTGTACGTAACTTTGAAGAAATCAATCCAGATATTCCCTTTGTCTTGTGGGATGAACGCCTGTCAACGGTTGCCGTTGAAACCATCCTTGTAAAAGCTGACCTTTCTCGAAAACGCCGAAAAAACGTGGTTGATAAAGCCGCTGCCAATTATATATTACAAGGCTTCCTTGACCGTATGGGGAATATGTAGAGCACGTTTAACCTATAGACCCTCTATAAAAGGGGTGGAATTTTCTAGAAAAAACCCCGTGAAAATATGCCTCGCATTTTATTTAAAGTTTTAGTAGAATTAGAAATAATGATATTTAGATGCTTTACAGGAAAGGTTATTGCATTATGCGAAGACTCAATCAAGCTCTTTTGTTGTGGGTTATGCTGCTGGTTTTTTCTCCTCAGGCATCTATGGCTGCACTGGATCCAGAAGCTAAAGCTGAAATTGATGCTTTGAAAAAACAAGTTGAAGACCTCACAAAGCTTCTGACAGAGCATATCCAAACCAAGCAAGAAGTTAAGAAGCTTAAAACTATTTTGGCCCGCAATAAGGTTGAAAAACAAGATATGAAAAAGCTTGTGGTAGAGCAAAAAGAGATCAAAAAAAGAGGTAGAAACCCTTGTTGCGCAACAAGAAGAAACCGATAAAAAACTCAAGGCCGCGAAAAAAGATGCTTGGAATATGGGGGACTCTTCGGTTCATTTAGCCGGGTATGCCTCGACCGGCTATCAGAGTCAACACACGCGGGGAAGCAACTTTAACCTTGCTCAATTCTCTCCCATTTTTCATTATATGTATAAAGACTTTGTGATGCTTGAGTCTGAAGTAGAGTTTGAAGTCGAACAAGGGGGGGGCACAGGTGTGACGCTGGAGTACCTCACCATTGATCTCTTTTTGCATGATTACCTTGCCGTGGTGACGGGGAAATTTTTAAGCCCCCTTGGTCAGTTTAGACAAAATTATCACCCGGCTTGGATTAATAAATTGCCTTCTACACCTGTTGGGTTTGGTCATGATCAAGCAGCGCCTGTTTCTGATCTTGGTTTTCAGCTGAGAGGCGGTTTTCCTGGAGGAGGCGATGTGCGTTTTAACTATGCCCTTTATGTTGCCAATGGCCCTCGACTTGAACTCACCGAAGCTGGGGACAGAATTGCGCGTATTGAATCCAATGGGTCTACCAAAGGCGCTGATGGCAATATGGTTTACGGCGGGCGTCTTGCTATTGTGCCCTTCCACCGTATGGAAGTCGGTTTATCAGGGGTTGCTGGGCGAATCTCCATGTCAACGCCAGAGCCTAATAGAGGATATTCAGCCTTTGCTGTTGATTTTAGATATGCTTATAAAGATCTTGATTTACGGGGTGAGTACATCCGCCAGCGGGTGAATCATGCCGCCACTAGTGCTGCACCGGCCTCTTTTGATATCTATGCTTGGTACCTTCAAGCGGCCTATAAACTGCCTTATAAATTTGAAGTTGTGGCCCGTTACAGTGATTTCCATTCTCCCCATAAAAGCGAGAAACAATCTCAGTTGGCTCTTGGCTTAAACTATTTATTTACAAGCAGTGTTATTGGTAAAATTGCCTATGAAGCAAATCGAGCACGCCATACCGAATTCGTGAATAAAGATCGCTATTTGATTCAACTTGCGTTTGGTTTTTAGAAAGGAAATATTATGAGATACATTGCTTCTATAAAGGTCCTTAGTGTGTTGCTTTTTCTCCCCTTGATGGCTTATGGCGCCTCTGATAAAGGTGATGAGGTAGCAGCCAATAAAGAAGACGTTAAAGAGAAAAGCAAAAAAGGTAATTTTGCACAGGGGGCTAAGCTTTGGAGTCGTAACTGTGCAAGCTGTCATAATATGAGAGATCCCAAAGATTTTAACGATCGAGGCTGGGAGATGGTTATCATGCACATGCGTGTACGTGCGGGACTAACAGGGCAAGATGCGCGAGATATTTCGGCTTTTTTAAAACGCAGCAATTAGAGGGAATAGCATTATGAAAAATAAAATTCAAAGACTTTTATTCACTATATTGCTAATGACAACTGTGAGTGTTTCTTCGACATTAGCTATTTCAAGCTCTAAGCTTGGAGAGAAAGTTTATAATGATACTTGTGTTGCCTGCCATGGGGAGGATGGCAAAGGGACTATTGATGGTGTTCCTGATCTTACTCAAGCTGAGGGGCGTTTAACAAAAAAAGATGTCGTATTGATTAATAGCATCAAAAAAGGGCTTGAAACCTCTGCTTCTTCTTTATCTATGCCCGCTAAGGGGGGTGATGACGAAATGACCGATCAAGGCGCTAAAAGCGTTTTGGGATATATGCGCCAAAAATTTGGCAGAGGTAAAACAAAACGCCCTATAAAATAGAGGGGGCTGTACCAGATAATTAGGTTAAATCCTTTCTGTCCCATTATCTTAGTTGGATTATCTATTCTTTGGGGTCACTGTTGTTAAAACGCCACCCACATTCCTTCAAAAATAGGTAAAATTTTCCTTAGGTATACCGTTAAATTTCCTTAAATGGCCCCCTTGGCCTGGTTCCAAAAATTTTCAATGCCGTTGATATGATTTTTTCGGTACGCATCCAAACATTCTTGTGTCCTTGCGTAAGAATAAAGTTTATAAATGTTCTTGTGTAGATATTTTATCTGCATAAAAGGCCTCTTGTTTTTGTTTTGCTTAACAATATTCTCGAGGTCTTTTTTCATGAACGCAACAAAATTAATTCCCTCGCTACGGCGCTATGTGGGAGCGCGCGTCACGAACTAATTTCGTCTCACATCTCTCTGAACTTATACAACGTAATTAATTATTTTGGGATTTTGGGAGAGTGTACTATGAAACAGGAGACGTTTATAAATTAGAGATATTGA
>CAXBEY010000096.1:0-3418 GCA_963974885.1 uncultured Alphaproteobacteria bacterium | reverse complement strand
CATACACAATTCAAAATCTTATTAAAAGATGGGGTTCATGAGGCGCTTACTTTTAAAAGTTATATCATGTATTATTAAATGTATATTTTGAGAGAAACTCACTGAAATTAGAATAGACCTTATTTGGCTTATTTTTCTTATAACTACAGGGAAGATATCAATGGATAAAACAGCAAAGTGCCCCGTTATGCATGGCGGAATGACATCAACAGGAAAATCAAATATGCATTGGTGGCCCAGTGCTATTAATCTTGATATCTTGCATCAACATGACACAAAAACTAATCCATTCCCTAAGAACTATATCTACCGTGAAGAAGTTAAAAAACTAGATTTTGACGCAATAAAACATGATCTACACAGCCTCATGACTGATTCTCAAGATTGGTGGCCCGCAGACTGGGGGCATTATGGTGGTTTAATGATCCGCATGGCTTGGCATGCTGCTGGCACATACCGCACATCAGATGGTCGTGGTGGTGGGTGCACGGGAAATCAACGCTTTGCACCGCTTAATTCATGGCCTGACAATGTTAATCTTGATAAGGCTCGACGCTTACTATGGCCCATTAAGAAGAAATACGGTAATAAAATTAGCTGGGCAGATTTAATTGTTTTAGCTGGAACAATTGCCTATGAAAACATGGGGCTCCAAACCTATGGTTTTGCCTTTGGTCGCGATGATATATGGCACCCCGAGAAAGACACGTATTGGGGATCTGAGAAAGAATGGTTAGCCCCAAGTGATGAGCGCTATAGCGATGTGGAAAAACCTGCAACAATGGAAAACCCTCTGGCAGCCGTTCAGATGGGTTTGATTTATGTCAATCCAGAAGGTGTGAACGGTAACCCTGATCCCCTCAAGACTGCGGAACAGGTGCGTGAAACTTTTTCGCGCATGGCAATGGATGATGAAGAAACAGTTGCTCTCACCGCTGGAGGACATACTGTTGGAAAATGCCACGGCAATGGGGATGCCTCTTTACTAGGTCCTGATCCAGAAGCAGCTCCTCTTGATGAACAAGGATTAGGATGGAACAATCATACAAAACGGGGAGTTGGCAGAGATACAGTCTCAAGTGGCCTTGAAGGAGCTTGGACAGCTAACCCCACAAAATGGGACAACGGCTATTTTCATATGCTTTTTAAGTATGATTGGGAATTAAAGAAAAGCCCAGCAGGTGCTAATCAGTGGGAACCTATTAATATCAATGAAGAAGATAAGCCTGCTGATGTAGAAGATCCCTCTATTCAATATAACCCAATTATGACCGATGCCGATATGGCAATGGTTAAGGACCCGATTTATCGAAAGATTTCCGAGCATTTTTATAAAGATCCTGACTATTTCTCTAAAACCTTTGCACGTGCTTGGTTCAAATTAACGCACCGTGATATGGGACCGAAAACACGCTACCTTGGACCAGATGTGCCAAATGAAGATTTGATTTGGCAAGACCCTGTACCTACAGGCCGCTCGGACTATGATGTAAAAGCAGCTAAAACCCTTATTGCAGAGAGTGACTTGAGCATCAGTGATATGGTTGCGACAGCTTGGGACAGTGCAAGAACATTCCGGGGTTCAGATATGCGCGGTGGTGCCAATGGCGCACGAATTCGCCTTGCACCTCAAAAAAATTGGGAAGGCAATGAGCCTGATCGCCTTCAACGTGTGTTATCTATTTTAGAACCCATTGCTGCCAAAACAGGGGCAAGCGTTGCTGATATCATTGTTCTGGCTGGAGGTGTCGGCATTGAAAAGGCTGCAAAAGCTGCTGGATTTGATGTTAATGTTCCCTTTGCTCCTGGGCGCGGAGACGCGACTACCGAAATGACAGATGAGCTCTCATTCGCTCCGTTAGAGCCCGTTGCTGATGGATATCGCAACTGGTTGAAAAAGGACTATGTCGTCAGTGCAGAAGAACTTATGCTGGATCAAACACAGCTGTTGGGTCTTACAGCTCCTGAAATGACAGTTTTAGTCGGTGGTATGCGTATGCTGGGTACTAATTACGGGGGGACAAAACATGGGGTTCTTAGCGATCGCAAAGAAAATCTGACAAACAATTTTTTTGTTAATCTAACTGACATGACCTATATTTGGAAACCTATAGGCAATAATCTATATGAAATTTGTGATAGGAAATCAGGGCATGTAAAGTGGACAGCGACACGTGCAGACCTTGTTTTTGGATCAAACTCTATCCTGCGCTCCTATGCTGAAGTGTACGCCCAAGACGACAATAAACAAAAATTCGTTCATGACTTCATTGCCGTCTGGGTAAAAGTGATGAACAATGACCGCTTTGATATTTTCTAAATCAATCGTCAAAAAAAGTCGCTATCAAAACAAAGGTGGATGACGTGCAAGGCATTGCCCACAACAAGACGATAATCGTGGACGGTGCTCGTCTCATAACAGGCTCATACAATTTCTCCAAAGCTGCTAGCAGCAAAAATTCCGAAAATATGTTGTTTATTAATGACAAAAACCTTGCCACGATCTATAAGGAAAAATGGCAAGAACAATTTAAAGAGCACCACCCATGATTAAAAGATTGACCGCTAAAGATATTACGGCCTTTGATGAACTCATTATGAAATACCAAGATAGTTTTCCAGATATTGAACATTTAGATGGCTTTTTATGTGCTCTTGCATGTGCACCAGAACAGCTTCCTTTTAGTGAAATTTTACCCCACCTTACTAGCGAAGATTTTGAGTTCCCTAATAAGGAAGAGGCTACTCAGTTTATGGGGTACCTCTTTTCATACCATAACGCTGTTATGAGAGAGCTTTCAAAACCCATCAATGGACCAGAGGATATTTATTTCCCCTTCTGCCTTAAAGAAAACGAAGAAGGAAATGTTGATGGTATATTTTGGGCCAATGGATTCATGCACGGTCTCGCTATTAACCATGCAGCATGGGCACCTCTTTTAGATAATGAAGATACCTTTAGAATTGTAACCCCTATGATGGCTGTTTCTGGACAAGGGCATCCTGACCCTAAATTGCGTTCTGAGACCATTCCAGAGGAAATGCGGGAAGAAAGCTTAAATATAATGTTCCAAAACCTCAATCTCGCCTATGCTTGTTTACGGGGTGAGCTTCCTGAGGAAGAATCTTTTCAGGACTCTCCAATTATACCAATCAATTCTAATGAAAACCTCATTCATTAAAATAATTAATTTCCCATTATGAGGTTTTTGCCATATAAATATGTCTTCAAAATAGGCGCTGAATCATTTTGAAGAGGGGACGTTACACTGTCTATCAGTATATAAAGGAAAAGGATTAACGATGGCTTTAAAAGAACTTTTCTCTGTTTTGTGTATAGGGGCTTTCAGCTGGTGCACATCTGCTCAGTCTACTATCACTCAGGTTGATAATGATGAGTCACAAAAAGTTGCTCAAA
>CAXBEY010000095.1:0-3418 GCA_963974885.1 uncultured Alphaproteobacteria bacterium | reverse complement strand
GGAGGCATTGGGACTTTTTCTGCGGTGAATGCTGATTCCTATGATGAAAATGGTGAATCTTTGCCGGTTGTCTATCATGGTAAAACACGCCGTGAGCGTCATGATGAGCTCATTAAAATGGCCATTCAAGGTGGAATAGCACAAGCAAAGATCGCCTATGAGACCGCAAAAGGCAAAGGTCGGATTCATATGAATGTCCTTTGGGAAATGGGGGCTTGTGAAAAGATCCTCCATGGCATCATGGACAAAGTACAAAATCTCGTTGATGGTGTAACTTGTGGAGCTGGTATGCCCTATAAAGTTGGGGAGATTTGCGCTAAGTACAAAACCCATTACCTTCCTATTGTCTCCTCAGCACGGGCTTTTAGAGCCCTTTGGAAGCGCTCTTACCATAAAGTCCCTGATTGGCTCGGGGGTGTTGTCTATGAGGATCCTTGGTTGGCCGGTGGTCACAATGGTCTCAGCAACAGTGAAAATCCCAAGGAGCCTCAAAGCCCCTATGAACGTGTGCGTCAATTACGCTCTCTTATGCGTGACCTTGGTCTTGGCATGGTTCCTATTATTATGGCTGGTGGTGTATGGTGTTTGAGCGAATGGCAAGACTGGATCGATAATCCAGAGCTCGGCCCCATTGCCTTTCAATTTGGCACCCGGCCTCTTGTGACCCAAGAAAGCCCTATTTCCCTTGAGTGGAAAAAGCGCCTTTTGTCCCTTCAAGAAGGGGATATCTTGCTCAATAAATTTAGTCCAACGGGATTTTATTCCTCTGCTGTACTGAATCCTTTTTTGAAAGATCTTGTTGCCCGTTCCGAGCGTCAAGTGGCCTATAGTACAAAACCAACAGAGACCCTTGATACGGAGTACCTTATTGGCGTCAGACAACGGTCTATTTATATGATCAAAACAGACCGTGCAAAGGTTTCTGAGTGGGAAGCCGCTGGGTTTAATGAACCTATGCGCACCCCCGATGGGACCCTCGTTTTTGTGACCCCTGAACAGGCCAAACAAATCCATCAAGACCAGGTGGATTGCATGGGCTGTTTAAGTTCCTGTGCTTTTAGTAACTGGTCTCAAGTTGAATCAGGAACCACGGGCCGCAAAGCCGATCCTCGATCCTTTTGCATTCAAAAAAGCTTGCAAGATATTTCCCATGGTGGCTCTCTTGATCACAACTTAATGTTTGCGGGTCACCAAGCCTATCGTTTTGCAACGGATCCTTTTTATGAAAGTGGCTATATCCCAACGGTCAAAGAATTGGTTGAGCGTATTAAAATAGGCCTTTAGGACAAATATAATTTTTCCACAGTCTTATTTACTAAATTTAATAAAGGAAATTCTTATGGATAAAATATTTAGATATTTATTATGTTTCGTCTTTTTTGCCTCTTCGTCGCTTGCGTCGGAATTTGGGGACGAAGAGACAAATCAATTTCAAAGCACACTTGCTTCAATTCTTGGAGAAAAGGTAAAGGTAGATGTTGATTCAAGGGCAGGCACTGTGCAGTTGCTTGGTACAAAATCAAATGTAGAGGAAGCGATCTCTGCCTTAAGGAATTTTAAAACTTTACGGGGCTCACTTCTGCCCGTTAATCATTCGGTCAGCCAGACACAAGCAAGTAATGACCCCATAGACTCTTGGACACATTTTATTCAAGCAAGTGGTGTGGATCTTGTTGAGTTTAACATGTTTAATATTACATCAGATCGTATTCTTGATTCAGAAGGGGTTGTTACCTTTAAAACGGAATCTAGCTGTGATAAAGGTCTTGTTGGTGTTTATATAGAAGCTTTGAAAGAACGTTCTCAGTTCTTTAAGTGGGCCTGCCAGAATCTTCATGGGTTTTTAGGCGGAAATGATACAAAAACAATAATAAACTATGCTTTGCTCTCAGAATTCCTCTATCTACAACCAAAGTCACCCCTTGTATTTGATGAAGTTTCTGAGGAAGCCACTGTTGTTTTTTCTGCACAAAATATTTTAAAAAATCTCATTGCGGCCGTTTGCGGAGATGTGGCCCTTGTATCAGATGATGCAGAGAACTATCGTGTTAAAACCCTTTCCCTTGGAGCTCAATCATCCCATACAAAGAGTACTCTCGAGATTTTGGTGGATAAAAGTGGAAGTATGAGCGGTACTCCCATTGATAGAATTAATAGGGCGTTACCTGATTTTTTCCAAGCGTTACAAGGGTCTTTGCCCATGGGTAGCTCCGTCACTGTCGTTCTGAAAGCTTTTGATGATCAATTGGAGGGAATTGGCCAGTATGAAGTTAAGAAGGAGGGCTATTTGCCTGATTTTCCCCCTATTGTAACAGGTGGCTTTACAGACCTAACATTAATTGGGAATTCATTGGGAACCGGCGTTGATGAGAGGAAGAAAGTGATTGCCTTTACCGATGGGGAGCACGTCTCCGATTCAAACCTAAATAACTCTTTGGATAAAATGAGAGCACTTGTTAAGTCTGGGAAGCGCTTCGCCCAACCAAGATTATGCAAAGTGGGTGGAAATGAGAGTGCATATTTTAAAGATGTTTCCACTATTTTCGGGGGCAGCTATTCAACGGAAAGCGACATCTCAACTTTTTGCCAATCTGTGATTTCTGAGATGTCAGATTTGATGGTTTCAAGGACAGATCTTGTTTTTAACTTGGCTGGCGAACATGTTGTTGTAAAATGGGTCCGCGATGATGTTCCTGGGATTTTCTCTACCTCTCAAAAAGTAGAACAAGGTGATTCAGTTGTGTCTAATGGCATTACATACCTGGTGGATCAAGTTAGTGTTGAAGGTGATGAAAGCTGTGTTTCCCTTACGCCAGAAGAGACAAGGCTTGCAAAAATTGCAGCTCTTAAAGAGGAGCTTGCACGATTAGAGAGTGAACTTTAAAAGCTATAGTAGTTTAGTTTTGGAATGACCGTTTTTCATTGATTAATGTTGCATCGATGGCCTCCACAATGTCCTCAAAATTATTTCTTATTTTTTTAATGTTGTTTTTCATAATCTAAATTTCCTGTTTGATTATTTTAGGCTTAACATAACTTAGTTATGAAAAGCAAATATCTCAAGAAAATAGACAAAAGGGGTCAAACAAAGTTTTTAATTTTGATGGCCAAGCCTCCCGAGCTGCATTAAAACATCCTCTCTTGCATACTGTATGTAGCGGTTATCATAACCGATTGTGATGGCAGTATCATAGGCTTTAAGAGCTTCCTTGAGACGCCAGAGTCTTTCTAGAAATTTTTCTCTTTCTTTAAGGGAGACACCTTTGCCTTTAAGAAGTACTTCTATGTCATGGTGGGGCTTCCTAATGTCACTAAAAGACAGCCCTATTTTTTAAGTTTTACAAGAGCTCGGCCCTTTCCAAAATGAGCCTCAGAGTTATAAGGTTTTTGTTTTAAGACGTCGTTACAAAATTCAAGT
>CAXBEY010000094.1:0-3457 GCA_963974885.1 uncultured Alphaproteobacteria bacterium | reverse complement strand
GTCATTAAGCCCACCAGCTCAGGGTGCGATGCTTTTGTTGTTTCACGAATTGTGTCCTCAATAGTCTTGCGACATCCGTTGAGCTCACTGATTTCATCTTGAAGAGATGTTTTCAACCTCTCCAATTCCTTTTTTAGCTGAATGGTCTCATCAACTTTATTCTGAAAAATTGTCGTGTTGCGATCAAATTTTCTCATAGCGTCTTTAAGTTCAGTTTCCATAAAATGGGCTCCTTAGTTTTTTAAATCAAATGAGGGATGAAGGAATTTTCGATCGTGATAACTCATCTTGAGTTTTGAAATGGGGAACTTCCCTGGGAATTTTAGGTAACACGTGAGATCTGGTAGTTGAGCTACCTCCGTTGGGAGCACAAGACGACGTCTGCTTTTCTGTTGGTTCAGAGAAACACCATCACGCATTTGGTGAGCACCGTAAGAGAGGCTTTCTTTGGCTTCTTCGATTTCTTCCTCGCCCAGCCATTTTGAGATCTGCTCACAGGCTTGCGATTCCTCGCTCCGAAAAAAGAACTTTGTGTTAAATAGGTTGAGAATGGTTTTTGACCCATTGTGACCATAGATTTCATCGAACTGTGACATGCTCTGAAGACCTACAAAAAGGCAGGCCCCATACTTACGTCCTTTAGAGAGTAAGGCTTGGAGTGATTGCAGTTTCTGAATGGCTGGCAACTCATCCATAACAAACCAAACACGCCTCGTTTGTGATTCACTCTGTGACATAAGAAGTGTGGCCGTAGAATTAAAAACAGCTGCAATAAGTGGATTCAGGGTGTGAAGCATATCCTCATTGGCCGTCACAAAAATCCAGTTTTCTTTTGTCTCATCACTGATCCAGTCTGAAAATGAAAACCCCAAATCCCCTTTGCCTAAATGTTTTAAAAACTGAACGCTGCTGCTTAGGGTCGACCTAAAACTCAAAGTTGTCCTCTCACCTGCTGGGTCTGCAAAAGGATAGGCATCGGTCCCCCAGAAAAACGCCCCAAACTCTTTTAAGGAAGATTTAATGAGAATACGATGGAGTTCTTTGGGTGAAATATCTTGTTGTTGCGCCTTTTGAAGGCCTACGGAAAAGAGCTTCGCCGATCCATTTTGCCAAAGAGGATCAGAATGTTCTCCGTTCTTGGGAACAATGGATTTAGCAAGGTAGTCAAACTGGTACTCCTGCACGCATTCATGAACGATATCCCAATTAGAGGAGCGCTCATCAAAAGGATTCAGGATTATATCGCCTCTCTCTGGATTGTAATATTTTGAAATCATATCCCCAGTGGTATCGATCACGAGAGCCCTTTGCCTTTCTTTAGCTATTTGCGGCAAGAGGTCATTATAGAGGTTTGTTTTACCGGCACCGGTCGTTCCAACGGCAAGGATATGTTTTGTCTCAGAACTTTTAATCAGAGGGAGTTTTTCAACTTTCAAATGAGATGCCTTGCGGCGAAATTTAATCATCCATTTCAGCCGAAAAGACGACACAAGTCGTTGCCCACGAAGGCGTTTAGACTTTAAACTTCTGCGTCCTTTTAAACCCCAAAACAACATCAATAAGATAAGACATATAATTGTTACATGGATAGAAGAGAGCACTTGCTCTTTAAGTTGTGATTCAACATAGGATCGCATATTCTGTGTGTAGGGGTGATTAACAATATCAATGGCGCGAACCTCTTGAGCATAATATTCATCAGGCCAGTTCACCATAAATCTATGGCGTGTTGACTCACCCTTAAAGGGCAGAATAAGTTCTGCCTGATAGCTTGAAACATATTGATGTAAGATATAGCTTGGGATGCTATTCCACGCTTTCCAAGCAAAAACACTGCCGCCAATTAAGAAAGAGACCATCAAACCGACACTGACAACTTGTTTAATCATTCTCAAGTTATGAATATGAAGTTGTCCGCCTCTAACGAAGTTTTTAGGCATTTTTATATCCTTTTTACTTTGTAGTAGGTTCTAGAAATGTTAGAATATAGTTAGAGCTAATGAGATTTTTCAGGGAAGTTAAATGTCTAAATACGCAGACCAAGAACAGAGTCGCAGCTGGATTCCTGCATGGTTTATCAAAGCTTTTCAAAATAGTGAGGCTTTCCATCCATTGAAGACCATTAGTCGAATGATGGGGCTGCTGTTCTTGTTGATTGCTTTTCTGGTTATCAAAGATCCCTTTATCACATTGATTTCCTTCCCCGCAGGGGTGCTGTTTATGGATGCGCTTTTCTTTGCTTTTGAAATGAAAGACTCTACCTACAAATCTAGTACTTTTTTCCGTAAAGCCAAGACAGCAGCAAGCAATATGGACAAATACAACCTCTGGATGTTCATTATCAAAGGCATTGCCTTTGCAGTCTTTATTCCCTATGGGCAAATCTACGGTTATGGGGCAGTTTGTTTGCTCTTCCCTCTTGCCATTGCCCCAATTACTGGCTTCTCCAGATTTCAAAAAAGAAAGGGTAGTAATGGGTTTATTGATGAGGAGCACAAAGAAACGTCTTTGACTCCTCCAGGTTTTGATAAAAATCTTTATGGGGCCCATGGTTTTGGAATAAGCGGATCCTATAAAGGAGATGGTTCTATCGGGGGTATGTCTGGTTAATCCCATCTATTTCACCCCCCTATTAATAAGTTTAAAGTCACGTTCTTCGGTGGCTTGTTCTCCAGATAATGATTTAACCGTCCCATCAATATCATTTGCTCCTTTTTCAAACTGACGTCTAATATTGGTTTGGTTGTTTTTAAATTGAAATTCTCCTTGTTTGTATTTGTTATGAGCTAACAGGGCATTGCTTTGATTGTTTATAGAATTATCTTGGAATTTTATTTGGTCTCTTGCCTCTACCTTAAAGCGATTTATTTCCCCTGTTAATTGCGGAGCCGTTTTAAACCCTGCCTGATCAATTTTGTTTTGCACAATATCTCGCCCTGTTTTGTTAATGGTAGGAGCATCTGACATGAACTTTTGGATTTCCCCCTTATTCAACACATGGTCTATATTGCCAACTCTTGCACGCAACATTTCTTCTTTACCTCTCATAAAGCCAGTCTTCAGGCCATCAACTTCCTGCCCGCCTTTGTTTAAAAACGGTACAATATCCGCTTTAGATAATCCTGTTTTCTTGGATACATAATCAAGGAAAGGGTCGTTTTCATTTGACGTACTGCCTACTTGTTTTTGATCATTATAGGTTTTCATATTTTCTAGGTTTTTAGTTTTTGTATAGGAATGGTTGTAAGCTTCTGACGCTGTTTGTGTTTTATTAAAGCTATGGGTCAAGCCATTTGTCATTTCATTACCGGATGAATCCGTTATTTGACCTCGATGATCCCTTGCATGCTGGGTTAAGGTTGAGAGGTTTTCAGCAAGCTGTTTACTTTCATTTGAGTTTTGAATGTAAGCGACTCAGGAAGCCCACCCTGATGGCACAAAAAAAGCCCCGAGCCTT
>CAXBEY010000093.1:0-3487 GCA_963974885.1 uncultured Alphaproteobacteria bacterium | reverse complement strand
AAACACCCTCTGACTGAGCGTCGACCTCTGCAGCTATATCCCCAATTTGATGCTGGGAATATCGAATTGGTGTTGGATTATAAGGGTTAAAAGCATTCTCGGTGACGGCGGTGTTGGCGGCCCTTGCGGCAGCATTGGGGTCTTGGCCCAGGATGCCGGCAAAGACCGCCGCAGAGAGCTCCGCATACCCAAATAACGCTTAGAGGGCCTTTGCGCACCATGGCTTTTCGTTCTTTTGCAAAGACTATGGCGGCTCCAGAACGAGCTTCTTCTGCTAGAACTTCTCCAAAGTTCCGCCCGTCAATGGTGGATTTTAGAACGGTGTTAACGCCGGCTCGGATGGCGGCATATCAGTTTGAGTTGGCACTTCTATCCCCATAAGGAATGATACTCTTCTTCCAATTTCTCTTTTAGAATATTGGGGTTTAGTATTTTTGCTTCTCTATTTAAATTAAAAAATACACCAAAATCAGTATTCTGCTCCAACATATCTGGCACACACTTTTCTAGGAAATTTTTTAGTTTTATAGGCTGAGGTTTTGCTTTCATTTTCTTATGCTCTTCAAAACAACAATACTCTGCCAAATCATGGTGCGGCCAAATTGGAAATATTTTATTGTTTTCATAATCTATAAACGTGACCCAATTATCTTCACCAACAACAAGCCCCCAAACTTCTTCGAAATCTGCACAATAGCGAATAAAAAAATCAACTCTCTGATCATCTGTAAGTTGTAGTAAGTTCTCCCTTTTTTTAGGATGCATTTTTGACTCCTTTAATACCGATGGTGCTGTAACTTTGTTTCAACTTTATGATCTTTAGCATTTTTTAACTTTGCAGATGCATAACTATTTCCTTGAGATGCTGGTTCGTTATGAGGGTGTGCTAACTCATATCCCTTATCCTTAGCTTTTCTGCCAGGTGCTTTACGGCCATTTCTTGGAATACGCAATGCTTTTTTATCACCAGTCTTAATATGTCTGGCATCATTTTTCAACCAACCTCTATCGGATTTTCCAAGCTTATCATCCTTCATCATCTCTTTCAAACGTTGCTGTTTACCAGATCGCCCTTCTTTCTTCATCGTTTGTTGAGCAGTTTTTTTCTTAACCGTCTCCTTTGCTTCTTTTTTCGCTGTTTCTTTGACAGTCTTTTTAGCAACTTCTTTGGTGCCTTTCTTAAAAAATTGCTTAGCGCCTTCTGCAAGAATTTTAACGACAAAAGTATTCTCAGTGACGGCGGTGTTGGCGGCCCTTGCGGCAGCATTGGGGTCTTGGCCCAGGATGCCGGCAAAGACCGCCGCAGAGAGTTCCGCATACATGGTTCCTTTGCGCACCATGTCTGCGCGTTCTTTGGCGTTATAGGACGGATGGGTGGGATCATAAACGTCATCTTGGTGGGCTTTTTCAAAGCCTTCTCCGACGATTTCTCCGATGGTCGCGCCAATGGCAGCGGCAAAGGCTTCTTCTGTGCCGCCACTGATTAAGCCAGAAATCCCCCCGATCACACCATGCCAATAAAACGAATAGTGCGCTTATGCATCACCTTATTGATATCTGAGTCTTCTTTTTTGGATGAGACACCAAGTTTGTTAGCCATGGTACTGCCCACAATAGTGGCGGCCCCAGAACGAGCTTCTTCTGCTAGAACCTCTCCGAAATTCCGCTCATCAATGGTGGATTTTAGAAGGTCATATGGGCGATGAGAAGGTTATGGGGTTTGAGAGATTCTTTGACAGGCTCAATATTCTGCGGATCAACGGACCAGCACCAAAAGTCAGGAAGAATTTCTTCTAAGGTACCCCGCGTGGAATCAGATTTAATCCATTGCTCTAAGGTCTGATCACCAACTGGAGCCTTTAAATGCTGAGGGCTAAGAAAATTCAAGGGGTAAACATCTCGGATCATATGAGGTTGATAATCTGGATCATCATCAGGAGAGCGCCCAGTCACTCTCCAATTTCTAAGTTCTGCTCCCTCTTGATCAGATATTTTTCCTGACTCAATTCCCGCTGGATAAAAAATAGGTCCCTTTTTAAACTCCCGTTGGAAGGCGTACCCATAAGCGGGTTTTATAAAATTCAGTAGATCTTTCACGAGGGTTTTAATATACGTACTACCCCAAGGAACCACCTGATCACCCCAACAAAAAGTGCAGGCTGTTCCTTTATAATTTTTATCCATATCTAAATGAGAAGCCATAATAAAATCAAAAGCTTCCGTAGAAACTTTTTCATCGGGGGGCAAAGCTAGGATGGTTAAACCTTCTTCGCGCATGCGCTGATAATTTTCTTTAATTAATGTTTTTTTTCCCCTTGAAAAAGTTATGTTGGAATCTCCCTTTCCACTCATTTTTGTAGGGGTAAGGCCATGTTTTAAAAGCCAATTTTCTGCAAAAGAAAACCAACCCTCGAAATTGGTCTCTTCAGGTTTTATATAGTGTAAAACCAAAACATTGGCTACGGGGCCCCGTAGAACATCATTGAACATCAAAATCCCTTTCTATCACTTTTGTTTTTCCTTGCAAGCTTTTAGGTAATTTCTCGTTTGTCTTTTCTAACTTGCTTTGAAGACTTTTTACTTTATCTGTCTTACTGGGTACTTCAGTTGTGTGTACCTTAGCATCTTTTGTTTTATAACCAACGTCAGGGCGGATGTTTCCTTTAGGTTTAAAATGAAGTTCCTTTGGTAACATTCGATTAATTCCTAAGTCCATTTGGACGTAGGTCACATTAGGATTTTTTGCTGCAGCTATGGCTTCTTTCAGGGAGATAAAGGCATGCTCCCTGTCTGGAATCCTGCCGCCCGTAATTTGAGGATTGCCATGAAGTTTCAATTTCCAAGATTTATCCGGCTTCGCATAACCCATAAAATGATTTTTCGTACTATTTCCTATATCAAAGATTGGTACTTTTTTGAAGGCATTTGCAGCGCCTTTTCCAACGGCTTTAAGACCGGTGAAGGCCGTCTTTGCAACGGGGATGGCAAAAAGAGCAGCACCCCCTCTTGTTTCAGGGAGTTTAAAAAAATTCGCCGCGAAATCAAAAGTTGCAAGGGAGGAATGAAGACTTGCGCCCGTAAAGGGGTCAACATGAAAGAGCGCTTCCGGTGGGCAATTTTGCCTTATACCATTATTTAAAAGATGCACATCCTCCATTGTCTCATTCCAAGGTTGCAGAATCCCAAGGTAGATTTCATTTTCAATATCACCCATTACCCAATCAAAAACAGGGCTTAAATAGTCATCGCCCACTTGTGCATAACGATCTTGCTTTTTCTGACGGTTTTGTAACATCCCCTTGCGCAAAGAAATTTTCTTTTCAATTTTTGTGCGTTTTTCAGGGTCTGTTTCTTCTGCAAGAGCCGCTTCGAGGTCTTCAACTTCTTTTTCTCGCTGGTTGTGCGCACTCAATTCCTCATAACTTCCAAAAGAAAAAGCATTCTCGGTGACAGCATTGAGGGCGGTGTGGGCGGCGACGTTGGGGTC
>CAXBEY010000092.1:0-3548 GCA_963974885.1 uncultured Alphaproteobacteria bacterium | reverse complement strand
CTTTCCTCTGTTTCCTCAAGAGCAATCCATTTCAAACTTTCCCATACCTGTTTCCAAGAATGAAACAAACCTTTCTGTTTTGCATCGCTATTATGAAAACGTTGCAAAAGCCTATGGGGATTATTTAAAGGAGAACCTCAAACCAAAATTAACAACTTACAAACTTCAAATGGCCGGACAGCAACAAAGAATACATTTAACACAAGCGCGCCAGCACACTGGTAAAAACCAATTTGCAAGACATTTAACAGAAGGACGCGGCGCAACCACCGGACAAGACCGAACAGAACAAAAAGCGCGTGTTCAAGCTATCGGTTACTACAATGCAACGTTTAGAGAGCTTACAAAAAAACTAGCTCTTACAGAAAAAAAGGCCCACTTTTACCAAGAACTTGCAAAAATTAGCGAGGATCTTTACAAGGGTGAAATTCACTAAAACAGAGCTTCACGCCCCCTTCAATTTTCTTGTTCTTCAGCTTCTTTAACAATGAGTGTCGTTCTCAAAAGACTGTCTGGCGTAAGGGACATACTATCAATATTATTTTCAACAAGGAATTGAGCAAAATCTGGATAATCACTGGGACCTTGCCCACAGATACCAACCTTTTTGCCCTGGGATTTAACGGTTTTAATGACAGAGGCGATAGAGCGTTTAACGGCTTCGTTTCTTTCATCAAAAAGATTAGCCAACAGAGCAGAGTTACGATCAATGCCTAGGGTCAGCTGGGTCAAATCGTTTGAGCCAATGGAAAAACCATCAAAGAGCTCTGCAAATTGCTCGGCCAAAATAACATTGCTTGGAACTTCACACATCATATAAAAGTCCAAGCCTGCTTGGTGGCGTTTCAAACCATTCTTTTCCATTTCTTGGAAAACAAGGTGCGCCTCTTCAAGGGTACGACAAAAGGGAATCATCACTTTAATGTTTGTTAACCCCATCTCTTCACGAGCCTTTTTAAAGGCTCGACACTCAAGAGCAAAACCCTCACGGTAACGCTCATCATAATACCTTGAAGCCCCTCGAAATCCAATCATAGGATTATCTTCCTTGGGCTCAAAAGGAGCCCCCCCTATAAGATTGGCATACTCATCGGTTTTAAAATCACTCAAACGCACGATCACATCTTTTGGATAAAAAGCGGCGGCAATCATGGCAATACCCTCGGCCAACTTATCTACAAAATAAAGGGCTTTATCCCCATAACCTTTGGTGATCTCGTTAATGGCTTCCCGTGTTTTCGAGTCTTTAATGGCCTCAAAATTCAAAAGGGCAAGGGGGTGAATTTTTATAATATTGTTGATGATAAATTCTAATCTTGCCAGCCCTACCCCCTCATTTGGATAAAAAGAAAGACGAAAAGCGTCCGAGGGTTTTGATAAATTCAACATCAGTTTTGTCTTTGTTTTAGGAATGGATCCCAACTTTATGACATCCTTTTGAAAGGGAAGCGCACCTTGAAAAACAAGCCCTTCCTCTCCTTGGGCGCAACTTACCGTTATCTCTTGACCTGTTTTGAGGGTTTTAGTGGCATTCTTTGTCCCAACCACGGCAGGCAAACCCAATTCTCGACTCACAATAGCCGCATGACATGTCCGCCCTCCACTGTCCGTTACAATGGCAGAGGCTTTTTTCATAACAGGCTCCCAATCAGGATCGGTTTTTTCAGCCACAAGCACCTCACCTTCTTTTAGCTTAAAAAGATCCGCTGTGCTTTGAATAAGACGCACTTTACCTTGGGCAATTTGATGGCCAACAGCACGCCCCGTTAAAATAGATTTGGGCGGCGGAGTATCAAATTTAAATTTTTCAAGGGCATCAAAATCCTTTTGAGATTGAACGGTTTCGGGGCGCGCTTGCACAATAAATAAGTCACCGGTTCTCCCATCCTTTGCCCACTCAATATCCATGGGTGTAAACTGATTTCTTTTGTGGGAATAGTACTCTTCGATTTCAACGGCCCATTTGGAAAGTTGCAGAATATCTTCCTCATCAAGGGCAAATTTATTTTGATCTTTTTCAGGGACAGGGATATTTATCACCCCCTTTGTTTCGTCGGCCTCATAGACTGATTTATACTCTTTACTTCCCAAAATCTTTTGCAAAATGGGTTTATGGCCCGTTTTAAGAGTTGGCTTGAAAACAGTGTATTCATCTGGTGTCACACTGCCTTGAACAATATTTTCCCCCAGCCCATAAGCCGCATTAATGAGAACAGCCTCTTTGAATCCTGTTTCCGTATCAATTGAAAACATCACACCCGAGGTAGCAAGGTCAGAGCGCACCATAGTTTGAACACATAATGAAAGCGCAATCCTCACGTCTGAAAAACCTTGATGAAGGCGATAGGAAATAGCTCGGTCTGTATAAAGAGAGGCAAAACAGTTCCTGCAAGCTGCCAAAAGAGCCTGATGGCCCTGAACATTTAAAAAGGTTTCCTGCTGACCTGCAAAGCTTGCATTAGGGAGGTCTTCTGCCGTCGCACTGCTTCTGACCGCAACATCCGGCAGAGTGTGATTATGAGCAACAAGAGTGCCATAGGCCCTCAGAATTTCTTCTTCAAGGGGCACGGGTAAAGGCGCATTTTGAATAAGCTGCCTGATTTTTTTCCCTTGGGTTTGCAGAGATTCAGTCTCTCCTAATTTGATTTCAAGAAGAAGCTCATCAATAATTACCTGTAAATCATGGGCGGCTAGAAAATCATTAAAACCCTTTGTGGTAACGGCAAAGCCTCCTGGGATCTTAACGCCTTTGGGCCGAAGGGCCGAGTACATTTCCCCAAGGGAGGCATTTTTTCCACCCACTAACGGAATGTCTTCTATGCGAATATCATCAAACCACTTTATATATTTCATCTGTTGAGATGGGGTCATTTAGAAGGCCTCCCAGAGTAAAAATTCTTCATAGTTATCGTATCACAATGCAGTACCCCAGAACATTTTTCTTTGATACAATAATAAGTATGACCTATCAGAAAAAATCTATCTTAACCGCCGCCCTGACAAAAGAGTGGGAAAGCCTTACAGTTCAACAAGGCCTTGAAACCTTTGAGAGCCTGATGGAAAAAGCAGGTACAGCCGTTGCACGGGAAATCATGGGCGCTTTTCCAAAAGGAACAGCATTTGTTTTATGTGGCCCGGGAAATAATGGCGGCGATGGGTATGTGATTGCTCGCAACTTAAAAGAAGCAGGATGGGAGGTAATCGTTGCCCTAGATCTAAGCCTCTCTTGCCCTCTTTCCCCTGAAGCACAGCTCAATAAAGACAGGTGGGCCGGACCTGTTATTTCCTTAGATAGGGCTGATTTTTCATCGGCAACCTTAATTATTGATGCTCTTTTTGGAACAGGACTCCAGCGCCCTTTAACAGGGATTTATCTTGAGAGCGTTCAACAAATCTCAAGGACAAACAGTCCTTGCGTTGCCGTGGATATCCCCAGCGGCATTCATGCAGATACAGGCGCTCTTATGGGAGGCGCTGCCCCTGCTATATTGACTATGGCTCTGTTGCAAAAAATTCACCTTTTGTGATTATGATGTGAAAGAGGTGTA
>CAXBEY010000091.1:0-3660 GCA_963974885.1 uncultured Alphaproteobacteria bacterium | reverse complement strand
CCAGCATCGATCATATCGTTAAATCGTACGGAACCTTTTTGGAACGACTATATATGCTGCCGCCGGAAATGATACTCTTTATGGTGGCGCCGACAATGATACTCTAGATGGCGGCACTGGCGCCGATAGCCTTTACGGTGAAGGGGGAGATGATGTTTTTTTCTTTGATGTAAACGATACCCTGATAGATGGAGGCGTTGGAACAGATACGGTCGAAATCTTTAGTACCAATTTTGATTTCTCGACCCTTGATGGCATCCTGAATGATATTGAAATTTTAAGCCTTAATGGAGGAGCAGACCTGACCCTCGATAGTGCCTTCATTAATAACATCAGTGGGCAAAGTTATGCAATGCAGGTGGATGGGGACAATACATCTCAAGTGAGTTTTGAAGAAACCTTTGTGGATTCTGGTATCACAAGCATCAATGGGCAAGATTACACGGTTTACACATCAGGGGACACGACCATCACCGTTGATACCGATGTCGTTGTTGTGATGCCGTAACTCTTCTATATTTGATGGAAGGTCTTTCTTGTGATATTCTGTTAGCAACAGGAGAGATTCAAAACATGGCAACCTTTCGCGCCTTTATTTTACGCTTTTTAATTATACTACTCCCAACTCTTTTGATTGCTTTTGCCCTTTTTAAATTTCAAACCCTAACAAAACTTGAACTTTCCCTAATGTCTCTTTTAAGCCTTGGTTTGCCTTGGCTTTTCTATGAACTCCTTCAACACCACAACCACCAAACTAAAGCGACTAGGGCCCTCTTAAGTTTCTGCACTTCCATGGAACGCATTTTAATGGGGATGACATCCCTTGAAAAAACAACAAAAGAAGCCCCTAAGGAAATGATTGCTGAACTCCGTATGATGCAAACCATTATGGAGCAGATCGTACACGAGAAAGAGCCTAAAGAAAAAACGGCTGATGTCATTGACATCAATCAAACACAAAAGGCGCCCCAAAAAGGGGACTCGCAACCTAGAGTCGTAGAAGAAAATTCAACCCCTCTTACCAGAATAAGGTTGTTAGAAATTATTGAAAAAGCCCTTAATTCCGACCGCATTGAAATGCTGGTGCAACCTATTGTGAGTCTTCCCCAACGCAAAGCTCGGCACTTTGAGTGCTTTTCTCGCATTCGTGAGGAAGATGGTACCATCTACACACCAGATCATTTTGTGCATTTAGCCGAGGAAGAAAATCTCATCCGTTTAGTGGATAACGCCATGCTGTTTCGCTGCATTCAACTAGCGCGCCCCTCTGTGAAAAAAAATTTCGACGTCAACTTCTTCTGTAATATTTCCCAACATACATTGTCCGATAAATTCTTCTTCGATAGCCTTTCTGAATTTCTCCACAGTAACCGTGAGCTTGCTCAACATATGGTCTTTGAATTCCATGAAAATGCCATTGAAAAACATCTAGGGGATATTGAACCTTACCTTAAAAAACTTAATTTATATGACTGCCGTTTTTCCATCGATCAAGTGACCAACCTTGACCTAGATATCAAACGCCTTAAAAATCTTAATTTTAAATATATAAAGTTTCACAGTAACGTTTTAATCAAAGCCCTTGGCATAGACTCCGGCCACAAACAGGTTCAAGACTTTAAAAAAACCTGCGATTTGAATCATATTGATGTTATTATTTCCCATATTGAAAATGAACAAGCCCTCCTAAAACTCAACGACTTTCATTTTGATTATGGCCAAGGCTTCTTATTTGGAAGCCCCGTCCTTTCCAAACGTTAAGAGCATACACATCAAATGACAAAAAAAATCATAGACATTATCTCCACAGGCAGCGCTTGCCCTCCTGAAAATCTGGAAAATGCCTGTTCTTACCTTGTAAAAAAAGGTTTTTTACCAAGAACACCAAGTGCCTTTTTCAGTGACCACCCCTTATATGTTTGTCATGATGAGCAACGATTTCTAAATATTAAGGAAGCCCTTTACGCTGAGGATTCTAATCTTATCTGGTGTTTGAGAGGCGGATGTGGTACCTCACGACTTTTACCAAACTTGCTTTCTTTGGAACCACCAAAAAAGAAAAAAACTTTAATCGGATTTAGCGATGTCACAGCCTTGCACCTCTTCCTCACCCAACACTGGGACTGGAAAACCATCCACGGGCCAACTCTTAATTCTCTTATCGCTAATGGCGCTCAAACCAACTCTGTTATCTCTGCCCTCGACCACTTAATCCAAGGCGAAACAACTTCCATAGATTTGCCTCTTACTCCCTTAAATGAAGGGGCTCACCTTCAACACCTCCTTCAAGGCCATCTCGCCGGCGGTAATTTGGCTCTTACTCAGCGGAGCATGGGGACACCTTGGCAATTGGATACTTCTGGAAAAATTCTCTTTTTTGAAGATGTCAATGAGGCCCCCTATCGCATTGCAGAAATACTAGATCACCTCAAACATGCGAGTCTTTTTAAAAATGCCCAAGCTGTCATTTTCGGGCAGTTTACCTCTGAAAATCCTGATGAAAATTACGAGACGCTTTTAAAACATATCCTCTTCGATTTTGCACAAGAGGCTAACTTTCCTGTTTTCTCAGACCTTGCCGTTGGGCATACAAATAACAACCATCCCCTTCAACTCAATGCTCCTGTCACCTTAACATCAAAAAAGGGTCTGCTGTCTCTCCGACAAACCATCACCCTTTAAAGGACTTCGATGGCCATGGCAACGGCTTCTCCCCCGCCAATGCAAAGAGTTGCAATACCTCGTTTTTTACCGTGGGTTTTAAGGGCATGAATGAGAGTCACCAAAAGGCGAGCACCACTAGCGCCAATAGGATGACCAAGGGCACAAGCTCCCCCATGAACATTAACTTTCTCAAGGGGAATATTGCACGCCTTCGCACACGCCATGGCCACAACCCCAAAGGCCTCATTGATTTCAAAGAGATCAACGCTTTCCATTGTCCAGTTGGCTTTTTTAAGAACGAGCTCAATGGCCCCAATGGGGGCAAGGGTGAACCATTCAGGTTCCCGCGAGAACTCACCATGGGCCACAATACGGGCAAGGGGTTGAAGCCCTTTTTGTTGCGCTTCTTCCTCGCCCATTAACAAAACCGCCGCCGCCCCATCGGCAATAGAACTGGAATTAGCTGCAGTTAATGTGCCATCTGACTTAAAAGCAGGGCGCAAATTTGGC
Organism: uncultured Alphaproteobacteria bacterium; assembly: GCA_963974885.1. GTDB lineage: Bacteria > Pseudomonadota > Alphaproteobacteria > Caedimonadales > UBA9215 > UBA9215. The sequence goes on along the minus strand of CAXBEY010000091.1, from coordinate 486 downwards.
ATCTTATCAAAGAGCACTTTTTGAGGCGGTTCATCTTGAAAAAGCAACACAGTTTCTTTCCGCCCTTTGATTTCAAGAGGTGCTATTTCCGTTGAAAAATATCCCGCCTTCTGAGCCGCTAGTGCTTTTTCTCCCGACGCTTTTGCAAAGGCATCTTGATGGTCTCGGGAAAAACTTTTTTCTTGTGCTAAGGCTTCAGCAAAAAGCCCCATGGATGTCCCACCACTCATGGCATCTTGAAGACCATCCCACATCATATGATCAAGAAATTGGTGATGTCCCATACGCAATCCAGCCCGTGCTCCTTGACTGAGATAAGGCGCATTGGTCATGCTCTCCATCCCACCGGCAAGAACAATGGAGCAACTGCCAACTTGAATCAAATCATGGGCTAACATCACCGACTTTAAACCCGACCCACATACTTTATTTGTAAGCGCCTCATAAACCCCATCTTTTTTTAATATTTTGATTTGTGTATGTTGA
>CAXBEY010000090.1:0-3873 GCA_963974885.1 uncultured Alphaproteobacteria bacterium | reverse complement strand
TCAAAGGGCCCCGACGGATCACAAGAAGCATCCCCTTCTACTGATGCCTTAAAACCCAACAAAAAAGCTGCGCCCTACCCTCAATCCGCAAAACCTGTTGCCGGTGATCACAAATGGGATTTAACAGAGGCCGCCTATGATGATCCTCTCTTAACGTGCCTTGAAACCTTGACCAAACTTTTAGGGCAGCCAACTTCTAGTAGTGCTTTAAAAGCCGGACTTCCCTTAGAAAATGGCCTTTTGACACCTGCTTTATTTGTACGTGCTGCTGCTCGGGCAGCTCTTTCTGCTAAGCTTGTCCATAAGAAACTTTCTGAAATTTCAAAGTTCACCCTTCCCTCTGTCTTGATGCTGCATGGCGATAAGGCGTGTCTTTTAGTTGATATTGACCATGAAAATAATTCCTATGAAGTTATTTTTCCAGAAACAGGTCGTGGGTCTGTCGTCCTTACACAAGAAGATTTACATGACCTTTATGCGGGCGTTTGTATTTTTGTAAAGCAAATGTATCGCTATGACCAACGTTCCATTGACCTTGTTGTTGACAAACCACGGGCTTGGTTTTGGGGAACCATTAAAAAATCTTGGGCCCTTTATATACAGGTTGCCCTAGCAGCAATTCTCATTAACTTATTTGCCATCGCAAGCCCTCTTTTTACCATGAATGTCTATGATCGGGTGGTCCCTAATAACGCAATAGAAACATTATGGGTTCTAGCTATTGGTATAATGCTTGTCTTCTTATTTGATTTTATTCTTAAAACCTTGCGGGTTTATTTTGTGGATACAGCCGGGAAAAAGGCAGACATTTTAATGGGGTCTCGCATTTTTGAAAACATTATGCAAATGCAGCTGGCCTCTCGCCCTCTCTCATCCGGTGGATTTGCCAGTGAAGTTCGGGAATTTGAAACATTACGAGAGTTCTTCTCTTCAGCAACTCTTGTGGCTATGATAGATCTTCCCTTTGTTTTTCTCTTTCTTCTCATTATCTATTGGATTGGAGGGCCAGTGGTTTATGTGCCTATGGTTTCCATCCCCTTAATTTTAGGAGGCGCTTTTCTTTTACATACGCCTTTAACAGCTTGGGTTAGGCGCACTTTTAGGGAGGGGGCTCAAAAGCACTCCCTCTTGGTCGAAGCTATTTCTGGCCTTGAAACAATTAAAAGCTTTGGTGCAGAGGGGCGCATGCAACGAAATTGGGAGCGTTTTGTTGCAGAATCTGCCAGTTCTTCTAAGGCCTTGAGATTCTTTGCCGCCATTGCCATGAACTATTCAGCTTTTATTCAACAAACGTCTTATATTTTTGTTGTTATTGTTGGTGTTTATCTCATTGCCGAAGGAGAGCTGACCATGGGTGCTCTAATAGCAGCGTCTATTTTATCAGCAAGAGCCCTTGCGCCCTTAGCTCAAATGGTCTCCCTTTTGACACGTTTTAATCACTCTATGGTTGCCTTAAATGCTCTTGATGACATCATGAACTTACCCAGTGAACGCCCTCAAGGAAAAGCTTTTCTCCACAGGCCATCCCTCAAAGGATCTATTGAGTATCGCAATATTGATTTTTCTTACCCCGCTCAAGAAGACCTTGCTTTACAAAAATTTAATCTAAAAATTAGCGCCGGAGAGCGGCTGGCCTTTTTGGGTCGTATTGGGTCTGGTAAGTCCACAATAGAACGTCTAACCTTAGGACTTTATACGCCACAAAAGGGGTCTGTTATTATTGATGGAACGGACATTCGACAAATTGACCCTGCAGATTTACGTCATAATATAGGGTATGTTCCCCAAGATATTTATCTTTTCTTTGGGAGTGTGCGTGAAAACATGACCTTTGGCAGTCGGGACGTTGATGAGGAAGATTTTATGCGGGCTGCTGAAATTTCCGGTGTTCTTGATTTTGTACGTCACCACCCCCAAGGATTTGATATGCCCGTTGGCGAAGGGGGATCCATGCTTTCCGGTGGTCAACGTCAAGCCATTGCCATTGCACGAGCCCTAGTTCGTGACCCCTCCATTTTTATTATGGATGAACCAACAGCGATGATGGACAATGCATCTGAGGCACGGCTTGCTGCCCGCCTTGAGGAATATCTAAAGGATAAAACTTTTATCCTTATCACCCATCGTGTCCCTTTATTACGCCTTGTAAATCGTTTAGTTGTTCTGGACAGCAGTCGTCTCATTGCCGATGGTCCAAAGGATAAGATTATGGAAATGCTTAATAAATCTCAAGTTAGATCAGCAAAATAAGGTCCGTTATATATGTCTCAATTTAAATTTAAAGATGATGGCCTTGATACAGAGTTTATGCCTGATGTTTTGGCCGCTGATCTTAAAAAAGAGAGCCAGGTTGCCCCTCTTTTACTCCTCACAATTTTTCTCACCTTTGTCGTTCTGATAACTTGGGCTGCTTTTTCTGAGATTGACGAAATTACGAGGGGAGAAGGAACGATTATCCCCTCAACAAAACTACAGGTGGTTGACCACCTTGAAGGGGGTATTATCAAAGGAATCCATATCCGTGAGGGAGACATTGTACAAAAGGGTCAATTGCTCCTTAATATCGATAATACCATTGCACAAGCCCGTTTTAGTGAAGGTAAAACCCTTTATTATCGTTTTATTGCCAGCGTTGCACGGTTGCGCTCTCAAATTTCTGGCACCCCTTTTATTGTTCCTCAAAAGGTCGTTGAAAAAGCCCCCTTGGCAGCAGAGGATGCCGTACGCCTTTATAACTCACACTTAGAAGACCTGAAAAGTGAGCAACTCATTGCTAACCAAGAAGTTGAACAAAAGCAGCAAGAACTTAACGAGCTTGAATCACGGACCGAGGAACTTAACATGCAACGCTCCCTTATCCACGATAAGGTTAAAAAAATTGCCCCGCTGGTTCAACAAAAACTTGAGCCAGAAATCACCTTAACCGATCTCAAAATCAGAGAAAGTGAGTTACGCTCAGAAATTAGCTCTTTAAAATCAAATATTGCCCGAGCAAAGGCTGCCGTACTCCAAGCACAGCAACGCGCCCGTCAAGTGCCCATAAAAATAAAAGCCGCTAATTGGAATGAATTGAAAGAAGTCAATAATAAACTGGCAGCAGCCAAAGGGTCCTTTACGTCTGAAGGGGATCGTTTTTCAAGAACCGAAGTCCGCTCCCCCGTCCATGGCATTATAAAACAATTGCTTGTGACCACCGTTGGCGGTGTTGTCCAACCCGGTGAAGACCTCGTTGAAATCGTTCCCCTAGAAGACACCCTCTTAATTGAAGCAAAAATTCAACCAAAAGACGTTGCTTTTTTGCATCCAGGCCTTCAAGCATCCGTTAAAATTACAGCCTATGATTATTCCGTTTATGGTGATTTAAAGGGAACACTTATTCGAGTCAGTGCGGATTCTATAACCGATGAACAGGGTAACGTTTTCTATAAAGCTTACCTAAAAACGGAAGGGACTATTTTGTCAAAGACTCAGAAAAAGCTTCCCATTATGCCAGGAATGATTTCTTCCGTTGACATCCTAACAGGCAAAAAAAGTGTTTTAAATTACATACTTAAACCCATCTTGAAAGCAAAGCAGCGGGCGCTCACAGAGAGGTAAGAAAGAAAGGGAACAAAAGAGAACGTAGCATGCCTTTTTAAAATAAAAAATAAAAGATTTTTTAAAGTTTTGTTAACAAATTTACGTAAATATTAAATAGTAAGGATTTAAAAATATTTTATGAAAAGAATAATTATGAAAAGAATGACCCTTTTATTTTTAACTTTTTCCCTCTTATTATCCCCATCCCTTGTTTTTGGGCGTAGTGCGGCCGATGTCATTTTTTATCATTATAGAGCGACCCCCCATAGCAATAACGCTTTTCAAGAGAATGAA
>CAXBEY010000089.1:0-4015 GCA_963974885.1 uncultured Alphaproteobacteria bacterium | reverse complement strand
CCTCCAACGGAAACAGTGGGGGAAAAAATTTCAATCTTTGACTCTATTTTTATAGAAGCGCAGGCATCCACCAATCGATGAGCGGCTTGAAAAACCCCCCATTCATCAATATCTTTTAGGGTGCTTCCAAAACAACAACCGCTAATTCTTCCAATTGTGTCATTAAAACGTGTGAATTTCTTAAGGGTTTTACCGACCTTTAAAAGAGAGTTTTGCAGAGCAGGGAGACCATACAAAAAATAAATAAGGGAAAGCTTGTCTATACAAAAAACAAGATAGCCACCAGGGGCAATTTCTCCTTGTGTCTGTTCAACGAGGCAACTTAAGTTTTCCAGTAAAACTTCCCGTGAGGGAAAACCTGTCAGCTTATCATAACCCGTAAAATCTTTTTGTTTATGAGGAGGGGCATCATCGCAAACTTGAATGCTCCCCTCAAGACGTTCAGGAAGCCCTCTTTTATTTCGGATTATTGTTGCGATTTCGGTAATGGTGCATTCAAGTTGATTAGGAAGTGTAACAGCATAGGAGGTTTTATAATCATCTCCTTCTCGCCCATCAATTTCGCTAAAGCGTTTCCAAAAATTAGTCGTTGTAAGGCGGGTTAAAAAACTACTTCCCGTTGAAAGAGGACGATCAGAGCCAAATAATTTATTAATGGGACCATTCCAGACAAGGTGATCCGTGCGTAAATTCCAAGTAAAATGAATTTTACCATAGAGTTTTATAAGATCAACAGCCGCTAAGGGCCTTGCGCATGCACTTACCATTTCTAACTCCCTGTTATGTAAGCTTTATAAAAGCTTAATAGAAATAAGATTCATCACTAAGGTATTCTATAAAAGAGGTCTTTTCTTTAGTTTAGCGTGAATTTTCTCTCCGTAAAACCCAATAAACGCTAAAAAGAGTGCAAAAGGAATAACCATTAGCCCATTATTATAGGCATCAACGGGATAAACGCGAATGCCATCAACGGTTTCACCAGCCCAGTAGTTGTTCATAATTCGACCAATAAAATGATGAAAAACATAGCCAAAGGACATAATAATCATATTTGTAAGAGCGGTGACAATGCCTGAATATTTCGCTTGAACGCGCAGGCTGTTAATATGCATGACCAGCACTTGATAAGCGCTTAAAATGCCCACCAGCACAAAAGAAACCTGGATGCCCCAAAGCGGTAGAGTGAATATCAAAAAGAAAATGAAGAAAAGACCCATAAGCAAAGCGCTTGTTTGTACGATGAGTCTGTACCTTCCTGTACGTTCTCCAAGATAAGCTAAGGTTGGAGATCCAAAGCACATCCCAAAGAAAATAAGGCTTGGAAGATAAGAGGCCGTTTCTTTTGGGAACTCATAGGCTTGAATTAAATATGAGACCCCCCACACATCGGCAAATCCCTCTAAAGGACCAACCATGAGGGCGGCTAAAAGGGCGGTTGTGATAACATAAGGTGTTTTAAAGGCAACTTTTAGATCGTGGGTGAGAGAGCCGTGTGACGTTGTTGTTTCTGCATTTTGCCTCTTTGGAATGAGAAAAATAACAGCAAGGGCTAAAATTATACCCGCTATAACAAAAGCATATAAAACGCTGGTCCATCCCAAAGAGTCAACCAAACCTTGCACAGGGAGGCCCCCATAAATGGCACCCAACACCCCAACCATGACGGAGAGTCCTAAAACCGTTCCAAATTTCTGGCTGGGAAAATGCAAGCGAATGACTTTAAAAACGCCTAAAATAGCTGTAACTGATCCTGCGCCTAATAAAAAGCGGCCTATAATAGCAAGGGTCCAAGACTCTGAATAGATTAGCGGCAAAATGCCAAGGCTGCAAAGTAAGGCGCTAAAGGCAATGACAAGGCGGGGACTTTTATGATCAAGTAAAAGACCAATGGGAATATGCATAAGGGCATAACCCAGGTAATAGGCTCCTGAGAAATCGCCAAATTGCTGAGTATCAACACCAAATTTTAGGCGAATATCATTGATCATTATGCTGGGAAAAACACGTAAAACATACTGAAAGGCATAGAAAAATGTCACAACGCCCCAGGCAACCCAAGCCTGTGAAGATACCTTTTGGTGCTTAATTTCTGTGCTTAAAGACGGTTGAATTCTAGTCATATTTTTTACTTTTTAAGTCATTCCATGGTATTATGGTCATAAGGATAAGTTTATACAGGTGAAATGGTGAAAAAAGAAGAAGATTTTTTAGAAGAGGCGCGTGTTGATGATCCAGGCCATGCTTTAGAGAGTGAGCTGGTTAATATTGATGTTGTCGCAGAAGCCTTAGAGGCCTCGAAAGAATTCCCAGAAGTTCCCCTTGTTGAAGGCAGTGATGAAGTTGACTTTGATGAGCAACAAGATCCCGCCTTTCAAAAAAGCCCTAAACCTTTTATAAAGCCCCAAGATTCTCCAAAGCGTGACCCCCTTTCTGCCTATTTTAAGAAGATTAGCTACTTTCCAATGCTAGGGAAAGAAGAAGAATACACCCTTGCAAAACAGTGGCAAGAAACAGGAGATGTGCGCGCTAAGGAGAAAATTATCGGCTCTCATTTACGCCTTGTCTCAAAAATTGCCCAGGGGTATCGGGGCTATGGCATGCCTCTCTTAGACCTGATTTCTGAGGGACACATCGGTATTATGAAAGCCCTAGAAAAATTTGATCCTGAACAAGGGAACCGCTTTTCGACTTATGCCATGTGGTGGGTGAGGGCTGCCATGAAAGAGTATGTGGTGCGGAATTGGTCACTGGTTAAAACGGGAACAACAGCGGCTCAGAAAAAATTATTTTTTAATTTACGCTCTAAACGCAGAGCCCTCCTTGATGAAGGTCAGCGTTACCTTAATGAAGATCAAATCGCACAAATTGCAAAGGATCTTGATGTTCCAGAAAAAACCGTTGCTGAAATGGCGAAACGCCTTAATGGCAACGATTATTCTTTAAACACGCCTATTGGAGGTGAGGAAGAAGGACAGTGGCAAGATTGGATTGAAGACGAAGAGGAAAATCATGCTGAGCAAATTGCCCATAATGATGAGTTAAAAAAACGCTCCGAGATGCTGGAAAATGCCTTTCAATTTTTAAAACCTCGAGAGTTAAAGATTATGCAAATGCGACGTCTTGAAGAGCCCCCAAAAACCCTCGAGATAATAGGGTTAGAACTTAACTTGTCTCGAGAGCGTGTTCGTCAAATTGAAATGAAAGCCTTTGTAAAGGTGCAAAAAAATGTTCGGCAACAAGTTCAAAATGCCCAAAATAAAACAGAAAGAGTGTTGAGTGACAATAAGATGCACTAAATTTTGATATAAAAAGGCCTTGATTTTTAGAAACCAGAGGCTGAAAAATCTTGATAAGGGGCAAACTCCCTCCTAATGCTTTCGGACGAAAAAATAAAAGCATTAAAAAACAACAGGTTAAAGAGAGCTCCCTCTGTGTTCATTTATGATTAAAAAAAATAGCTAAAATTTTAAAAAATACCGGTGACCTTTGTTTTTTTTCTGCTATTATAACTTTATTCAATAGGGAGAATATAGAAAATGACTAAAGCAGATTTAATTTCAGCAATTGCCAACGAAACTGGTTTTTCAAAGAAAGATTCAGAAACAGCTCTTGGGAGTGTTTTAGGGTCTATCACAAATTCTTTGCAAAAAGGGAATGAAGTTCGGCTTGTTGGTTTCGGAACTTTTAAGGTTTCAGCCCGTGCAGCACGTACAGGTCGTAATCCTAGGACCGGAGAATCTATCCAAATTAAAGCGTCTAAAGTACCTACTTTTAAAGCAGGTAAAGAACTTAAAGAAGCTGTTAACTAGATTTTTTTAAGAAAGCCATAAGTCACTTTCCTGTGGGAAAATTGTGCTAATGGGTGGAAATGGTAAATATTAAGAGAGGGGGGGGTGAAAGCTCCCCTTTTTTTTGACGTGAATGGTTTCACCGTTTAGTTGCGTTTCGCGGTTAGGTAAATCGGCTCTGTTGCAAAAAAAGTTAGAAGTTAAAGGAGTCCTTTGATTTTGACGTT
>CAXBEY010000088.1:0-4080 GCA_963974885.1 uncultured Alphaproteobacteria bacterium | reverse complement strand
GCCCGTTGCTGATGGATATCGCAACTGGTTGAAGAAGGATTATAGCGTAAGCCCAGAAGAGCTCATGCTTGATCAAACACAGCTGTTGGGCCTTACTGCCCCTGAGATGACAGTTTTAGTCGGTGGCATGCGTATGTTGGGCACTAATTATGGCGGTACGAAACAGGGAGTCTTCACCGATCGCGAAGGTGTTTTGACAAATGATTTTTTCGTTAATTTAACTGATATGGACTATATTTGGAAACCTACAGGCGATAATTTGTATGAAATTTGCCACCGGAAATCAGGCAATGTAAAGTGGACAGCTACACGTGTGGACCTTGTGTTTGGATCAAACTCTATTCTGCGCTCCTATGCTGAAGTCTATGCACAGGACGACAGTAAAGAAAAATTCGTTCGTGACTTTATTGCAGCATGGGTAAAAGTGATGAACAATGACCGTTTTGATATTTCCTAATGAGACGAGGAAAGGGAGGGATCATAATGACCTCTTCCTCCCATAACAAAAGGCTATAGTCGTTCCAAAAAGATCCCAGACGTCGTCATTCTCTCCTAAACTACAAGGGGTAGTCGTCGATCGCTCTTTCCTAGACTGGAACCTTTTTGGAACGACTATATCTGTTAAGAAAAATAGTTTTTTTAAAACCAACCTCTAAACCCTCCCCATTTTTCCCTAAGATAAGATAATGCTATCCCATAAGCTGCTTTTGCTATAGGAAGCTCTGCATAATACCTTAAAGATCGCTTAAGCAGCGTTTTTCCATTTAGGTCTCTCCTCATTTTTGATATGCTGACTTTGTAATTAAGTGATTTTTATCAGTGACTTTAGCCTGTTTTTCAGAACTGATGGTGATGCAGAAATCCAAAGGCTCGACCCGCCTTGAGAAGATCGAAAATCTTATAAGTTGGAAACGCCTAGATTATCGCCTCAAGAAAATTCTTGCCTCTTTTTTTCGTCGCGCTCGCAATATAGGGTCGTTTTTTTACGAGGAATATCAAATAGTTCACAGACGGCTTTGCGGGACTTACCTGAATCTAGGGAAGACATGGGGCATGAGATCATTATGGCAAAAAGTCTTGTAAATGAAAAACTATTTAGCTATATTGTTTTTGACCTCCTCAAAATCCATGATCAGAGCATGGGCATCTCCCCTCCCCACAAGTCATCCATAGGAGTCCTGCTCGGTAATTGAAACTTTGTCCCCATTGGCAAGTCAGCAGGCAGGGACAAAATCACTTGAGAATTAAATTTAAAAACGGTTTCAACGGTTGTTTCTTTTTTTTCAATCACGCCATTTCGCTCTTGTTTTTTATATTCGACTAGAATCTGCAGAATGTCACTTTTATTGGTCTGTTTTATTGGATATTGCCCTTTCAGGACACCATTCTTGAACGATTCATCATGCATATATGCAGAAATTTTTTGCCCTGAGCTCACTTCCTCAAAATCCCATTGTAGTTTTTTGTCCTCCGTTACTGGAGAAATAAGGACGGCATCATAGATAATAAAATCAGAGTTAAGCTCTCGCACCCTATCCTTGGAAATATGATTTTTAAAGCTATCGCGCTTGATGGGGAAATTGTCCGTACGATCAAAGCCAATACCTTTTATATCTTTATTGTCCTGACAAGCACGATAGAAGTCCGTCTTTGCCTTGTATGCACGGTCAATATTTATTTCACGAGGAATACAACGTTCCAATTCCTCGATTTCCTTCGAGAAGAATCCTACGGTCAAATCTATTAATAATGCAGCAGTGTTTTTTTTGCCATAATAGGCAGGACTATGTCCTGTGAGAGCCTCAAACACACCTTGGGTATAATCTCCGACCAAAGGGAATACGACCCCATTACTAACGACGGATGCCAATGTCAAAAGCCCTACGGTTTTTAGGAAACTTCCGGCCTCTGGCGGAAGAAGAACCAATTGATAAGTTAAAGCACCTCCTAATATTTCTTTATTTAAGTTATCAATTATTTTCTGGACAGAATCTGACATCTTCAAAAAATCATCCATTGGTATGAAATGTTCGATAACATCATAGTGAATATTAAGGGTAAGGAGATCAGAGCGCATTTACAATCTCTCCCCCATGATACTTACGGTCTTTTCTGGAATCATATATAAAGAGCTCATCGTCCTCTTACGCATCTGGTACGCCAACATAACGCCCGGTGGTAAGAACAAAGTCGATTTTTGCCATATGCTCGATTTTGACAAAAAAACAGAACTCAATGGGCGTGCAGCTGTCTGGCGTCCTTCAAAAACATCCGAAACATATTTTCGAAAAATCACGCCTATTGTGATACGTTTGTCTTTGGCAGCGTCCATACTGAAGCGCATTTTGTCTGCTGATCTCCAAAGCTTATCATACAACTCTTTTAAAAAACCCTGCCCCGTTTTCATTATGTTCTCTACCTTTTCAAGTTTTATTAACCTTTTTTTTCAGTAAGATAGTAGGAAAATATATCGTCCTTAATTGTCCATCTTGGCTTTAATTTCTTCAATGCGTGTGAGCGCAAAATCTTTGTGTTTTTGCTCAAGGGCTTCAACGTCTTTACCGTCTAAATCCACACGGTGGTCATGGTTTAAAAAGCTCTCTTGATAAGCCAAACGACTGGTGTAAAAACCAAGGGCATTGCGAATATTAACGTTAGAAAACGCGTCATTATCCTTAATAGCTGCAAAGAGATCAGCCTCGATCTTAATTTTCAAGGGCTTTGGCGCCTCTTTATTAAAGCACTGAGGAAAGGTTTCATCTAGCCACTCCAGAGTCCGAAAAAGCTTTTGGCGCTTTTCACGTTGCTCGCGCTGTTCCTTGCGCTGTTGGTCCGTTGTACTCCCCGCCGTTTTAAGGGCTTCCATACGTTTGAGAGCTTGAGGGCTTAGGGTGGCTCGCAGTGTTGCTTTTTCTTTTGTCATAATATGCTATTACTCGTTAAATTTACTCTAAACCTTACTACGAAAGGCACTCTTTTGTCTAGACCAAGAACAACTTCCTTAAAAAACAACATCTTAAAGGTCTTTTAACCCTTTTAAGATAAACTGTTAATGGGTACAGGGGGTGTAAAATGAACGGATTTATGGCACTAATCATCATAGTCTTTTTTTTAAATACAAACGCAATAGCCTTTGTTCATTTCCATGTTTATGTCAAAAATGAAACAGGGAAGTCCCTTGTGATTAATAAAAAAATACATGTCAGGCCTCACAAACAGCATATTCTTCAAACCTTCTTCGTTTCAGACAATTACTTTTTCCAAGAACAGCGTCACTTAAAGGGAAGTGTTAAAATAAAAAAGAAAGCGTCACCCCTGTGCCAATTCGACTTTTATACCTACACCATTTTAGATTCAGGGAAAAAAGAGTTCAAAACCTTTCTATTGGTCCAAAAAATAGGAAATAAATATGTCTGCACTCCCATTGCAGGAGAGGTCTTTCCCCAAGGAAATACCCTCAAACCTAAAGGGATGCGCCTTACTATCAGTGAAGCATTCAAACGCCATGAAACTTGGAAGAGACAAATCGAAAATAGCGGCCAAGGCCCTGTCTTTATGATCGCCCCCAACATCGGTGTCCAGCAACCCTACAGCGCCCTCATAAAACGCAGCCATTAGGAGAAAAATTATGAGCGATGATGGAAATCAGAGCATAGAAGATGTTGCTAGATTTTGCACAGATAAAGAGATCAAAAATGTGTTACTTGGTAATGGTTTTTGCCTTTCTCACCCAATCTTAAAAGAGATTTACAAATGGGAGGGAGCAAAAGCTCTGTACCCTGCAAAAAAATGGTTCTCTTTTTGCTTGAGGTGAGGTGTTGGAAAAAAGTTCCATAGACATATTGTGGCACTCCCTTTAAAGGGAGTTGCACTTTCCCACCAAGGACTTCACCAAAAATCTCTTTTCATAAAGGGCTTCTCATGGATTCGCGCCAGCCTTACAAAGGATTTTTCATACTTTAAGGCCGTCATAGGGTGTAAATCAGTAGAGCCGTAGAATATCAATGAAGTAATAATTATCTTGAGATTTTGGGAGAGTGTACTATGAAACAGGAGACGTTTATAAATTAGAGATATTGA
>CAXBEY010000087.1:0-4164 GCA_963974885.1 uncultured Alphaproteobacteria bacterium | reverse complement strand
CATTCGCGCCCCGTTTTTCTCCCGATGGTGAGCGTCTTGCCATGAGTTTTTCCTATAAAGGGAATACCTCTCTTTTTGAGATGAACCTCAAGACTCTTAAGATCAAGCGTCTGACCTTTGACCCTGTGATTGATACGTCTCCTAGTTATGCACCCGATGGATCAGAAATTGTTTTTGCATCGGATCGCTCGGGCCAAACACAGCTTTATGTTATGAATGCAAGTGGCGGCAGTGCAAAACGCATTAGTTTTGGCAGTGGAAGTTATCGAACACCTGTCTGGTCTCCACGGGGAGACTTAATTGCCTTTACAAAAATCTGGCAGGGAAAGTTTTATATTGGGTTGATGCGAACCGATGGATCCGGTGAGCGGTTGATCACAAGCGGCTATCTTGTGGAAGGGCCTAGTTGGTCTCCCAATGGCCGTGTGATTCTCTATACTCGAGATGATCGCCGTGGCGCGCCTCATCTTTATGCCATTGATATTACAGGATATAACGAGCGCTTATTGCCAACGCCAACTAGTGCTATACAGGGAACGTGGTCAAACAAACGCTAAAGAGGCCCCCTCTGTCGACATGTGAGGCTCAAAACGTCGGGTCATCGTTTTCCTCACCTACTAAGGTAGGCTCCGGGAACGCCGCCCTTGTTTTAAACCCCTCACGCCGAAATAGAGCCGCTCTTTATGTAGTGCCACTTCGGCTTAGGCAGTACTTAAAAGATTATTTCAAAGAAAGAGATACATATAAAAAGAAAGAAGAAAAAAATGAAAGCACAACAAGCTCAAAACATTAAAACTGGCATTCTTTGCATGCTGCTTGCTATGTTTATTTTTGCCATTGTGAATGTTGCTGTTAAAGAGTTGGCAATGACCTATAGTGTGTGGCAAATTACGTTTTGCCGGTTTTTCTTTGTGCTTTTTCCTGTGCTTTATCTTTTGAAAAAAGAAGGTGGTAAGTCTGCCCTTAGACCTCAGAAAATTCATTTATTGATTGCCACAGGTGTTATTGGTGCCCTTGGGGTTTTTATTCTTTTTGAAGCTTTTCATATTGGGCGCCTTGCCGATGTCACGGCACTTGCTTATTCCTCTATTATTTTCTTAACAGCCCTTTCCGTTCCTTTTTTAAAGGAGGTTGTTGGATGGCGTCGGTGGGCTGCTGTTTTAGTTGGCTTTAGCGGTATTCTTCTTATGGCAAATCCAGATATAGGGTTTCAGATGGGTAGCCTGCTTGCCATTGTTTTTGCTTTTATGGATGCGGTGGTGATGATTCTTTTGCGCATTATTACCCGTCATAATAAGATTGGGACAACGGTTTTTTATACAGCTCTTTTTGCAACCCTGACCAGTGCCCCTTTTATGCTCATGGATTTTTCCATGCCTGAAAATTGGGGGGACTTTTCCTTGCTTGCCTTCCTTGGCTTGGGGGGTGGTATTGGACAAATCTTTCTCACAAGGGCCTATAGTATTGCGCCGGCTGTTGCTGTTGCGCCGATGATTTACACGTCCATGATTTGGGGCGCCCTCTTTGGTGTCTTTTTCTTTGACGAGTCCTTAACGCTGTCATTGATTTCCGGTGGGATTATTGTGGTTCTATCGAGTACTTATATTATTTACCGCGAGAATATTGAACGAAATACACCACCAAGGGATTTACTAATCGACTAGAGTCATTCACCTTTGCGCTGACCTTTTGTTCCTGCACTCCGCGCCTATAAATATAGGTGTTGTCGCTGGCGCCGCGGGTCAACACAAACTTAAACGACTGTAGAATGACCTTATGAATTAATGAATATAACCAATAGAGGAGACAAGACCATGAGCTTTTTAAAAACCATTGCCATCGCTTTCGTGTTCAGCAGTGTGATGTCTTCCGCCTGGTCAAATTCAGGGTCGACTACAGCCCCTAAAAGTGCAAAACAGACTCATGTTGCTATTACAAAAATCACCTCACACCCGTCCCTTGATCTCATTGAAAAAGGGATATTGGATGTTCTCAGAGAAGCTGACCCTAACCTTAAAATCACGTCTAATAATGCCCAAGGGAACATTACCATAGCAGCGCAAATTGCTCAGAAATTTGCTGCGCTGAGCCCGACGGCTGTGGTTCCTATCACAACACCTTCTGCGCAAACCATGGTTAAAGCATTTAAAGGAACAGGAATTCCCATTGTTTTCTCAGCGGTAACCGATCCCCTTGGCGCCCATCTTTTAACCTCCCTTAAGGAATCCACAAGCACTCTAACCGGTGTGGTTGATCAGCCCCCTGTGATAAAAATCATAGAGGTTATGCGACAGGTTAACCCCAATTTGAAAGTTGTGGGTGTTATTTATAATGCCGGTGAAGCCAATTCAGAATTTCAGATAGCCGCTTTTCGAGGAGCGGCTGAAGAGCAAGGCCTTTCTATTCGAGAAGTTCCTGTGGCAAAAGCCTCGGATATTCAAATGGCAACGGCTTCTCTTGTCAGTGATGTCGGGGCGATTTTTCTCCCCAATGATAACCTTGTGATTTCCTCCATTGAGGCCATTATTAAAACCGCTGGAAGTCGTTCTATCCCTGTTTATGTGAGTGATCCCGAATCTATTGAGAGAGGGGCTTTTGCAGCCATTGCCTTTGATCAGTACGAGATCGGGAGAGCGACGGGAGAGCTTCTTTTAAAGGTTTTGCAAACGGGCAGCACAATGAATCTTCCCCCTGTTTTATTGGATAATCCCAAGTTCTATATCAATGAAGGGGTCGCTAAAACACTAGGACTTTCCGAGGATTTTGTTAAAGAGTTAAAAGGGAAGTATTAAAGCAAATTTCTGGGGTCAAATTCCATGGTGATTTCTTTCCACACTTTATACTTATTGGGGGGAAGAAGGAGGGGTTTGTAGCGGAATTCGTTCACAGCCCGCAGAGCCGTTTCAGCAAGAATGCTATAAGTTGGGTTGGTCAGAAGGGACTTGTTGACTAGTCTTGCATCGCGCACCGTGCGGTCGGGATTCATATAAATAGTGACCTTAATAGCGAGTTCGTGCATCCCTTTCACACCTGCCGGAAGACGCCATACGCCCTCGATCTGTTTGCGCACGCGGTCCAGTTCGCTGGCAGCAAGGTGGTCGCTTAAAGCGCCCCCTTTTCCCCCTTTTTGTTTTGGCTCATGGGAAGCTAAGTTTTTTAAAATAGAATCAAAGTCCCTTGGCTTTTTTGCAGGCTTCTTTTTTTGTTTTGCTTTAGGTGGTTTTTTAACGGAGGGTTTTGCCTTTGGTGGCTCAATAATAGGGTCGAAGGGCTTTTTCTCTTTCTCTGTTTTGGGATCGGGAAGGGGCACAATTTCTTCAGGACTCGCTTCAGGGATAGGTTCTGGCTCTGGTGTGGGCTCCGATTGAGGGGGTGGCTTTATTTCTTTTTTTGGCTTTTCTTTTGGTTCTTCTTTTTGGGGGGAGTCAGGACGACGAGGATCAGGAGATTTCGAGATATCTTCAATGGCATCGACCAGCTCAACAGGAAGAGGTTGTGCGATGTCAATAACGTCTGTGTTGTAATTAAGCAGTCCAACCATGGCCATCGAAATGATGGCGATGTGAAGGCCAGCAGATATAAGAGCATACCTTAGCATTTAGGTTTTGGCCCTCTTTTTTAGGGGACTTTTTGCTGGTTTGGATGGGGAAGAAAGAGTTTTAGGAAGTTCAGCTAAAAGGGCAACTTTGTTAAAGCCCCCCGCATTTAAATGCCCCATGAGTTCCATAACACGCCCATAGGCGAGGCCCTGGTCGCCCCTAACAAAAAGGCGTGTCCCCGGTTTTGCTGCCATGATAGCGTTGAGTTTTGGAATCAGATCATCAAGGTCAATTTTGGTTTCTTGTAAAAATAAATCACCCTCTTTGTTCAAGGATAATGTAACAGGTTCGCCTTTTTCATTGAGACTGGACGCTTTTGTTTTGGGGAGGTCAACGGGCACACCAACGGTGAGCATCGGAGCTGTGAGCATAAAAATCACCAACAAAACCAACATGACATCCACCAGAGGGGTGATGTTGATGTCGCTCATGGGGGGGCGTTTTGATCTTGAACTTTGTCGCCCCATAGTGCCAGATGTGTTAAAAGACGTCGCCATATCTTATGCTGCCTCTTCACATTTTCGAGAGAGAATTGTCGAAAATTCATCTCTAAAACTTTCGAGTC
>CAXBEY010000086.1:0-4331 GCA_963974885.1 uncultured Alphaproteobacteria bacterium | reverse complement strand
ATTCCAACGATTCTGGGGCTGGAAAAGCAAATCAATCCTTTTCTTGCTGTGTCACGAGACCCTTATCGTCAGCGTATAGGTCTGGGGCATCTAACAGCAGAACAGGCCTTTGCAGAAATTAGAAAGTGCAAAGATCATTTTTAGTGTTATTGATCGTGTTACAGGCTATGATGAAGATCATTATAGATAAGTGATAGCATATATGAGTTATGAGTTTTGGGGGCGCAACAATCAGCTTCTCCGTCAATTTATGGACCTTGCAGAACGCCGGCAGTTAGGGCGCAAATTCACGTATCTTATGATTTTTCTTGCGGCAGCTTCCGGTGTTGCGACTTACTATATTTTTTCCACAGCGGGTTTTGGTCAATTAAATACAACCTCTTTGATTCTTGTCTTGAACCTTGACCTTGTTGTTTTTCTGATCCTTGCCCTTATTATTGTCCGTAAAATTTCAAAAGTTTGGATGGCACGAAAATCAGGACAGGTTGCTGCAAAATTGCATACGCGATTTGTTGTTTTATCCAGCTTATTGACCATTACACCGGCCATTGTGATGACGATTTTCTCGGCTCTGATGTTTAATATGGGCCTGCAAAAATGGTTCAGTGGTCGTGTGAGCACGGCCCTTGAGGAATCGACTAAGGTCGCAGAAGCTTACTTGGCTGAGCATCAAAAGGTTATTGTGGCTAGTGTGCATAATATGGCCAGAGACTTGGCTCAGGACTATTATATGTTAGAGAAAGATCAGACTCTTTTTAACCAAGCTTTGGACCTTCATGCGGAGACCCGAAATTTGGATGAAGCTCTTGTGTTTAATGGCACACCAGAGGTTATTGCGCGATCAAAGTTAAGTTTCGCCCTTGAATTTGAAGTGCTGTCTTTACAAGAGCTTGAGAAAGCAGCCCATGAGGTTGTGATCAAAACCACCAGTCGAGGGGATCGTGTTCGCGCCCTTGTAAAAATTTCTCCAACCATTGATGCTTATTTGCTTGTGGGACGTATTGTGGATTCAGCCGTGTCAAAACGTATTGCGGAGGTCAAAAGTGCCGTGAGTAATTACCATGCATTAGAGCGTGATCAAGGACGGGTCCAGCTTTATTTTATGTTGATGTTTATGGCCATTGCTTTGTTGCTATTGCTTATGGCCATTTGGGTTGCGCTTATTTTTGCAGGGCGTATTGCACGGCCCATCGGGGATCTTATCTCGGCCTCTGAACGGGTGCGAAAAGGAGATTTGTCCGTTCGGGTGACGCCCAGTAACGATGAAGATGAAATTGCCTACTTGATGCGCTCTTACAACCGGATGACGGCTCAATTGGATGAACAACAAAAGAACCTTGTCACCGCAAATAAGTTCATTGATATGCGGCGCCGTTTCATTGAAGAGGTCTTAGAAGGCGTAACGTCAGGAGTGATCAGCCTTGATCATCGCTATGTGATTCAAGTCATTAATGTGATGGCCTCTCAGATGCTTGTCGGTGAGGGCAAAGAGGCCGTCGGTGCTGATGTTAAGACGGTTTTTCCAGAACTGATGGATGCCTTGCTCAAGCTAACCCCTGATAATCGCAAGGTTTCTGAACAGTTAAAGATTCCCAGGCAAGGCGCCTTGCATACGTTGCGTGTGAGTATTGTGCTTGTGGGAGATGAACCCGAACAGCAAACCTATATCATCACCTTTGATGAAATCACAGAACTTTTATCAGCTCAACGAAAAGCAGCCTGGGCTGATGTTGCCCGGCGCATTGCCCATGAAATCCGCAATCCTTTAACGCCCATTCAGTTGTCCGCAGAACGTTTGAATCGCAAATACTTAAGCCAAATCAAAGAAGATCCTGAGAAATTTGAAAGTTGTGTTGATACCATCGTGCGCCAAGTGGCAAATATTGGCGACATGGTCACGGAATTTTCAAATTTTGCCCGTTTGCCAGATCCTAAATTAAAACAAGAGGATATCTTAAAGCTTATTAAGCAACACCTAGATCAATATCGCCCCAACGAGCCTGATATCAAATTTGAGTTTAAAGCGTCTGGTCTGAAATCTTATATTTTTAATTGTGATGGCGCCCAGATCAGCCAAGTGTTGACGAATTTGCTACAAAATGCCATTGATTCACTCCATGAATATTATCAGGATAAAACAGAGAAAACGGGGAAGATATCTGTTATTTTTGAAAAAAATGAGTCAAACAGTTTTACCCTGCTTATTAAAGATAATGGTCCTGGATTTCCCGCGGAAGATCGTGACTCTTTAACGGAGCCCTATATTACAAAAAAGGAAAAAGGCACGGGACTTGGCCTTGCTATTGTAAAGAAGATTGTGGAAGACCATGGGGGTGTGCTAACCTTAGAGGACGCCGTACGAGGTGGTGCCATTGTTAAGATGAAATTCTTTGTAGAAGAAAAGGGATAACGATCCATGGCTTTGGATATTTTAATTGTCGATGATGAAAAAGATATTTGTAATCTTGTGGCAGATATCCTTGAGGATGAAGGCTACAATTGTCGTATAGCCCATAGCGGTCAAGGCGCTATGGACGAGATAAAAAAGCGCTTACCTAACTTGATTCTTCAAGATATTTGGCTGGGAGAAAGCAGTTTTGATGGACTTAAGATTCTTGAACTTGTGAAAGAAGATCATCCTGAGTTACCTGTTGTGATGATGAGTGGTCATGGGACTATTGAAACAGCTGTGACGGCTATTAAAAAGGGGGCCTATGATTTCCTTGAAAAGCCTTTTAATTCTGAACGTCTCATTATTCTCGTGAACCGTGCCCTTGAAACATCAAGGTTGCGCCACGAAAATGCAACCTTAAAACAGCAATCTTTTGTTGATGAAGTGCCTCTTATTGGCACATCTCAAGCAGCTCTGGCCATTCAAGATTTAATGAAAAAAGTCGCACCAACCAATAGCCGTATTGTACTTCAAGGTCCTCAGGGCTCTGGGAAAGAAACCATAGCCAAAGCCATTCATAGGCACTCTTTGCGTTCCGAGGGACCTTTTGTTGTTTTGAACTGCTCCGGTTTGTCTTGCGATAATTTAGATGAAAAACTCTTTGGACTTGAAAAGGAAAATGGCTTTACAGCAGGTGTTTTAGAGCAAGCCCATAATGGGACCCTTTATTTAGATGCCGTGGATGAGATGACCTTCAAAACACAAGGCTTAATGGTTAAGGCGTTGCATAGCAATGAATTTCATAGGGTAGGGGGTGTTGCCCCTGTGAAAGTTGACGTCCGTGTCATTTCTTCCACATCCCTTGATTTAAAACAATTAGTGGCCTACGAAGCTTTTCGAGAAGATTTGTATTATCGCTTGAACGTTGTCCTCCTTGAAATTCCTCCCCTTAAGGACCGAAAGGCTGATATTCCTGATTTGGTCGAGTATTTCTTTTCTCAAATTGCTCGTATGCAAGATGTACCAACCCGTAAAATTTTGCCGGAAGCGATGATTGCCCTTAAGCAGTATAATTGGCCCGGTAATATCCGACAACTTCGTAATGTCATGGAATGGGTGTGGATCATGATGCAAGGCACGACAAAAACTGAGGTGCATCTCAAGGATTTGCCCGCAGAAGTTATCAATGAAGCGCCGGAAAATATAAAAGAAGGCGGCACTGTTTTACGCCTTGTGGCCATGCCTTTGCGGGAAGCCCGTGAAACCTTTGAGAGAGACTATTTGTTAGCTCAGGTTGAACGCTTTTCAGGTAACGTTTCTAAAACTGCCGAGTTTATCGGTATGGAACGCTCAGCCCTTCACCGTAAGCTCAAAGGCCTAGAGATCAAAAAGATCTCTTAATAAGGGACCTTTGTCGACAATCAAGCCTTAATCCACCTTTAAAATTCCCTACTCTTTTTTCAAAAATTGCTTCTCACTGATAGGCTTTTGCGGCCGATTTTCCCTAGACTCGATCTGCTGTGGAATGGCTGTAAAAGTTTGCTTATGTTTCCATACGTTTCATTCCTTTGTTCCACGTCACTTTTTTCTATCAAGGCTGGGGAAGCACCTCATTTAGACCGAGTAAACAAGAAATAATAGTTCATAAAAAAAGGCCCCTGAAAAATCAAGGGCCTCGGTAATAAGTATTAAAAACTGTAGTCGTTATTAATCCTCGCGGTTTTCATACGCTTGGAAATTGGCAGGGTCAGTATGATCAAGGCCATTCTCGATCAACCAACGGCTACGATTTGCAAATGGTTTCCCTTTAACAGAATCAAGCAGTTGTTCTATGCGAGCAGCTTCTTCCACATCTACTTCAGCTTCTTGGTTAGCCTCAGGAGCCTGATCGACTTCTTCTTCTACATCGGAAGCATCATCTTCATCAACGGCAGCACCA
>CAXBEY010000085.1:0-4390 GCA_963974885.1 uncultured Alphaproteobacteria bacterium | reverse complement strand
AAAGCATAGCCCAATGACAAATATACAAAAATGGCTTCCAAGCAATGAGAGCTTGTAAATCTAATCAAAAGCCTTTTTAGGCGGCCGCTTCTTTATCATCAGCCTCGTCAGAAAGAGTTGGGGAAGACGGCGATATATCAAGGGGCGTTGCGCCATCAACCTCTATATTAATAGCGCGCAAGCGACCATTTTTGATTTCTGTCTCAAATTTCACGTCTTGCTCTTCTTCCAAATAGCGCATGCCTGTTTTTTCAAGAACGGTTACGTGAATAAAAACATCTTCACTCCCATCCTCGGGACAAATAAACCCATACCCTTTTGTTTTATTAAACCATTTAACTCTACCCGATATCATTTCTTTTCCCTGTTAACTAAAGTTTTTATATTTTTCATGTAACCCATACCCCTATAATATCTCAAATTTTAATTAAAAAACCAAGGTTTTTCTCACTTTTTTTTAAAAAAAACAAATTTATCCCATAAAGAATAGACAGGGCGATCTCTTTTCCCTTACATTAAAGGCAGAATTGCCATAATAGTTCCCAAGGACTTGAAGACAATGACCGCCACACAACACGCCCTGCCGGAAGGCACCGACCAAAGAAATGCTGAAATGCCCAAAGGTATTTTTGCACCCTATAATGATCGCCGTATGCTGATTATGGCCTTTATCGGTTTTTCTTGCGGCATCCCCCTTTTTTTAACAGCCTCGACCCTTTCCCTCTGGCTAAGCCAGGTCGGTGTTTCCTATACAAAAATTGGTCTTATTAGTTGGGTTGCCTTTCCCTATACCATCAAATTTATTTGGTCTCCCTTTATTGACCGTCTCAAAATCCCTTTTCTAACAAAAACTCTGGGTCGACGACGCAGTTGGCTTCTTCTCAGCCAAATCACCCTTATTGCAAGCATCTTTGCTTTGTCTCAAACGGACCCTAGTCAAAACCTCACCCTCACAGCTCTTTTTGCTATTTGCGTGACCTTTAGTGCAGCCACCCAAGATGTGACCATGCTCGCCTATCAAGTTGAACGTTTAGGCCGTCAGCAATACGGGGCTGGCGAAGCCATGGGGATATTTGGATATCGCATGGGAATGCTCATGGCTGGGGCTGGGGCTCTCTACTTTTCTGAGATTATGACATGGAATGAAGTGTACCAAGTCATGGCGCTCTTCATTCTTGTGGGTGTCGCCACAACCTTGCTTATAAAAGAGCCCGAGCCTGCCCATAATAAAGAGGCCCAGAAAAAAGAAGACGCTGCGCGGAAATATCTCCACGATCACCCTAGGCTCTCCCCTAAAATTTCTTCTATTTTTTCTTGGATTTACGGGGCTGTTATTTGTCCCTTTAGCAATTTTATGATGAATAAGGGCTGGTGGGTTAGTATTCTCATTATGCTTTTTTATAAATTTGGTGACAATATCATTGGGAATATGACGAATATTTTTCTTGTAGAGGTCGGTTATTCAAAATCTGAAATCGCCAGCGTCTCAAAAATATTTGGCATGGCGACGTCTATTTTGGGCGGATTCATTGGCGGATATCTCATTGCAAGAATCGGCATGGTTAAGGCCCTGTTCATTGCAGCTGCTATCCATGGCCTCTCTGTTCTCCTGTTCGTTCTTATTGCTAAAGTCGGTTACAATCTTGACCTCCTTTATGCCACAATTGCCATTGAACACATTACCGCTGGTATGCGAACAACAGCTTTATTTGCTTTTCAAATGACCCTTGTCACACCGGCCTATGCGGCAACTCAGCTGGCCCTCCTCACCTCTGCCGTTCATTTCGGGCGCGTTGCAACCTCTTCTTTCTCAGGGCTCCTTGTTGAAAACTTTGGATGGTCCTCTTTCTTTACCCTTGCCTCAAGCGCAACAATTATCAGCTTGATTTTAGTGGTTCTATTCGCCAGAATAAAAGGAAGAGAGTACAGCCAACCCTCATTTTTTAGGTAAAGACTATGGAAAAAGTATACACTGCTAAAGAACGGGTTTCCTGCAACGGTGGAGCGTATGAGGGCCACCCAAAAGTTTACCTTGATGTTGCAAAAAAAGGCACTGTTACATGCCCTTATTGTAGTAAAACCTATATTCTTGATTTGAAATAATTACCCTTCGAGAAACCTACTGAAAAGACCTCCCATACCAGAAGTAATTTCTTCTCCAGATGCCCATTTTGAAAAAAGCACAATGTTTGTATCATAATGAAGCGCTACATTACGTTCGTAAACATCAAGGGTCTCACTTAGTTTTCCAGAACCTTTTCCCTCATCTAGCTGGGCAGTAAAGTCTTCTAGCCCCTTTTGAATAAGATTTCTAAACTGATAAACATTCCAGGCAAAACAGGCATAGTGCTTATAAGAAACAGCGGAATCTTCACGATCGTCATAAAAATTTTGTAATTTCTTTCTGGCTATTGAAAATTGATCTCTTGCCACATCAAGCAATACCAACGCACGTGCAGCAGATTTTTGTTCACCTTCCCCATCCTTGGCAGCCCTAAACAGCTTTTCTTCTAACTTTTCTATTATCAGATCAAGGCTCGGGTTAGAAAGCACTTGAGTACGTCTGCGTTTTAAATCCTGAATTTCACGTTGTAAAGCACCATAGGAATCAAGGGAGGTCCTTACGGAAAATTCATAAGAGCTCTTTGGGGCAAGAATACTGGCTGCATAGCTATAAGTGACTATGAAGTCATCATCACCTTCTTCAATGCCTTCAAGGCAAAGACCCTTTGTGGTATTGGAATAAACACACCTTGCATCGGGGAGATTTTCAGAAAATTTATTGCTCCCTTCCTCCTCTACTCGAGACCACCTTAAGCCACCATAATCCATAAAATCAGTCCCTGAAACCCCTAAGGCATTAAAGGTCAATCGGTCTATATTATCTGGAATCTCTTTTAAAATAACCTGTTCTTGCAATACCGTTTTTGTACTGATTTTAATTTGTGCATCATTAATAATATCAAGACACACGTCAACAGCGGTGTAAGGCTCTGAAACACGGTGCTCTACTACAAAATAGTCTTCAATCAGCACATCAACATCAACTTGAGAACTTGCTTGTACACTTACCACAGGGAACAATATACCAACTATTATAGTCGTTAATAAACTTAATTTAATATTCATAATAATAATCTCTACATTTTAAACAAAAATTCTATATTACATATAATTATAAATTGTCAAAAAAACAAATGCATATAAGGAAATACCATAGTGCAGAATCCTCAATTCGAGACCCTTTATGGGTCTTTAAAAAAAAGAGAAATTAGGCCATAATCAGCCAAGAGCACACAAAGGACCTAAAGGCCCATGTCACAAAAGAAAACCTTTAAACATTCCATTCGTGTTTACATCGAAGATACCGACGCTGCTGGAATTGTTTATCACCCTAATCACCTAAAATTCTTTGAAAGGGCGCGAACAGAAATGCTCCGAGACTGCGGTTTTACAAAAACACGTCTTGAACAAGAAGAACAATTACTGTTTGTCATTAAAGACACAGCCATTGACTTTAAAGCACCTGCTTTTATGGATGACCTCTTAGAGGTCCAGACTATTTTAGAAAACCACAAACCCACGCGCTTTTATTTCGCCCAAGAAATTTATCGCTCCCAAACCTTGGTTGCATCTGCTAAAATGACCATAGTTTGCGTTAACAAAGCCTATAGGCCGGCCCCTCTTCCACAACAGCTCATTGATCAACTAAGCGGGATCAATTAACGATCCCTTAAAAAGAACCCTGGAGATATCATGACTCATACCGTTGAAACAACTGCCCTTGGAGAATCTGTACAATCCGTCGGAGTCTCTGCATGGGACTTATTTATTGGTGCCGACTGGGTTGTGCAAAGCGTTATGCTTCTCTTAATCATTGCTTCTTTTTGGTCATGGACCCTTATTTTTGCAAAGTCCTCAAAGCTACGAGCCCTGAATAAGAAGGCCATTAAATTTGAAGATGCTTTTTGGTCGGGACAATCTTTGCAAGATCTCAATGACTCTTTGAAATCAAAAATTCTTGACCCTATGGGCCTGGTTTTTACCGTTGCCATGAGCGAGTGGCAACGCAATCCTCAAGCCCTCCAAAATGATAGCGGACAATCCTTACAACAAAGGGTACAGCGCCTTATGAATCTCTCTATTAATAAAGAAATGGATCACCTCGAGCGCCACATGATCTTTCTAGCCTCCGTTGGATCAACAGCGCCTTTTGTTGGATTATTCGGAACGGTATGGGGCATCATGAACAGCTTTCAAGGGATTGCCATGTCACAAAGCACCAACCTTGCTGTTGTGGCCCCCGGCATTGCTGAAGCTCTTTTTGCAACAGCTCTTGGGCTGATTGCAGCGATTCCAGCGGTCCTTGGATATAATAGAATTTCATCTG
>CAXBEY010000084.1:0-4398 GCA_963974885.1 uncultured Alphaproteobacteria bacterium | reverse complement strand
TCTAGATTACTGACGGTACTAATACTTTTTTTTACTTTCTGCTCTCTCTCCCTTGCATCTCCTAAGGCAATAGCCCCTCCCCCTTTCACCATAGGACTCCTCCAAATTGTCGCCCACCCCGCCCTTGATAAAACCCAAAAAGGCATCATCGATGGACTAAGAAAAGCCCACCCCAATGTGCGTATTATCGTAAAAATAGCTCAAAGCAATATTTTAAATGCCACTATGATTGCTCAAAAATTTGTTAGTGAAAAAGTTGATGCCATTGCCGTATTAGGAACAAATGCCGCACAAGTGGCTGCAAAAGCCGCCTATGCAACAAAAACGCCCGTTATATTCGCCTCTATTACGGATCCCCTTGGGGCTCATTTAGTCAAAAGCCTTGATCAGCCTGGCGGACACATAACAGGCGTTTCAAACGACACAGCACAAGGCCCACAACTCCTTTATTTCAAAGAACTCGTTCCGACTCTCGAAACAATCGGCTTTATTTATAACCCCGGTGAGGCTAACTCTGTGACCCTATTAGAGAGAACAGCAAAAGCAGCTAAACCCCTTAATATACGCATTATTCCTGTAGCCGTCACAAAAACAACTGAGGTATCCATGGCCACTCAAAGACTCATTAGCCAAAATGTTGAGGCTATTTTTATTAATAATGATAATACAGCTCTTGCCGCTTTTGACGTCATTGCACAGCTTTGCAGGGCGTCTAAAATCCCTCTTTTTGTGAGCGATACGGACATGGTGCAACAAGGGGGCCTTGGGGCTCTTGGTCCAGATCAATACACCCTTGGTTTACAGTGCGCTACAATGATTTCAGAGGTTTTAGCGGGAAGAAACCCAAAGGATATACCCGTCCAATTTCCAGAGAAAACAGAACGTTTCCTCAACCTCAAAACAGCAGAGAAAATTGGCCTCACTTTTTCCAAAGATCACCTAAAGAAAATTGACCAAATTTTATTTTGACCGCAGAGGGGTTTTTTATGCCTATTAAAAATGTGATATAGTGAGCCTATGACAACTTTATTAGAGCACTATCTAATCCTATGCCAAGAGACGCACATTCAGCAGGATGAGGCGCAGATAGAAGCCGTGGGAAAACTAGAGGCTCTTTCCCAAGAACTTGCCCATAAAAATTCTAAAAATGTCTTTCCCTTTTATCTCTGGGCAAAAAAAAAGCTTCCCCAAGGCCTTTATATTTATGGTGCCGTTGGACGGGGCAAGAGTATGCTTATGGACTTGTTTTTTGAACATTTAAAAGGAGTTCCCAAAAAACGCTATCACTTTCATGAGTTTATGTTGATGATTCATAATGAAGTCAAAATTATCATGGATGCCAGGGAAAGAAAATCAAACCACCCTCTCGCTCAAATTGCGCAGAAGCTCGCCTCGCAGGCTCAGGTGATTTGCTTTGACGAATTCCATATTAAAGACATCACAGATGCTATGCTTTTAAGCCGTCTCATGGGATTTTTGTGGGCAGAAGGAATTATTGTGATAGCAACATCAAATCTTCCTCCTGAAGGGCTTTATAAGAAGGGGTATCAACGCAATCTTATTCTCCCTTTTTTAAAGGAAATTGCAGAAAAATTAGAGGTTTATAATTTAAATGGGTCACAGGATTACCGCCAGCTATTCCTTGCTGAAAAGGACCGTTATTTTTTAACATCTGATCCAAAGTGCGCCCAGCACCTTCAAACTATATTTGATCATTTAAGGCAAGGCGCACCCATCCTATCGAAAACACTTATTATCAAAAAAAGACCCTGGATTATTCCTAAGGTGGCGGGGGGTGTTGCTTGGTTTCAGTTTGATGAAATCTGTGGCCAAGCCTTGGGTGCCTCGGATTATCTTGAGTTAACCCAACACATTCACACGATTTTGATTGCTGACATTCCAGCTCTTACCGATGAAAGCCTTGATCGAGTAAAACGTTTTATTACCCTGATTGATGTGCTTTATGATCGTGAAATAAACTTTGCAGCCACAGGGACCAAACCCCTTTTAGAGCTTTACACCGGTGAAAAAGAAAAAGGGCTTTTTGAGCGCACATCCTCCCGCTTAATTTCCATGACAAGGGCTGTGCAATCAGGTATATATTCTGAAAAGGCTGCCTTTCAGCCTGACAAAATTAAGCTAGATTAATTCATCAAGTAAGGAAAAGCGTAATGATTATTGGTGTTCCAAAGGAAATTAAAACCCATGAGTACCGTGTGGGCCTTGTTCCAGGCAGTGTTAAAGAGCTTGTGCGGGCTGGTCACAGCGTCCTTGTTGAAACGAATGCAGGAACAGGAATTGGGTTCACTGACGATATTTATGAGGAAGCTGGTGCCACAATCCTTTCTACGCCCAAAGAAATTTTCGAGAAAGCTGAGATGATTGTAAAGGTTAAAGAGCCTCAGCTCAATGAATGTGCCCTATTGCGTGAAGGTCAGATTTTATTTACCTACTTGCACCTTGCAGCAGATAAGGCTCAAACAGAGGCGCTTATTAAATCTAAATCCATTGCTATTGCCTATGAGACTGTTACTGACAATCGCGGTCAACTTCCTCTTCTAACGCCTATGAGTGAAGTGGCCGGACGTATGTCTGTTCAAGTGGGCGCAATGTGTCTTCAGAAATATTCAGGAGGATCTGGTGTATTGCTGGGGGGTGTACCAGGGGTTGAGCCTGGTCACGTTGTTATTATTGGCGGTGGTATCGTTGGAACAGCTGCGGCTCGTATGGCCATGGGCCTTGAAGCAAGAGTCACCGTTATTGATCGCTCGAATCAACGCTTGCATGAGTTGGATAGCCTATATGGTTCACGGTTAAATAAGATTTATTCAACCTATGATAATATTGAACGCTATGTTGCCGATGCTGATCTTGTGGTGGGTGCTGTTCTTGTCCCAGGTGCTGCTGCGCCAAAGCTTGTGAACCGTTCTATGATTCAAAATATGCGTCCAGGCTCTGCCTTGGTAGATGTTGCCA
This sequence comes from uncultured Alphaproteobacteria bacterium, assembly GCA_963974885.1. GTDB lineage: Bacteria > Pseudomonadota > Alphaproteobacteria > Caedimonadales > UBA9215 > UBA9215. Next base: position 1,422 of record CAXBEY010000084.1, on the reverse strand, counting down.
TTGACCAAGGGGGGTGTTTTGAAACCTCAAAACCCACAAGCCACGCTGATCCGACCTATGAAGTTGATGGTATTGTCCATTATTGTGTGACAAACATGCCCGGAGCTGTGGCTCAAACAGCGGCTGTTGCTTTAAATAATGCAACCCTTCCCTATGTGATGGCATTGGCTAAAAAAAACAAACAAGCTTTACGAGATGATGCGAACCTCATGAAAGGCCTCAATATTTATCGCGGCACAGTGACCTACGAGGCTGTAGCCAATGATTTAGGTTATGAGTTTGTGGACGCAGCACAAGCCATTGGCCTTTAGTCTCTACACCTACCAATGAAACTAAGGATAGGACGCTCAAAATCAAACACCCGCCTTGAATTGGGGCGTATTAAATCAAAGCTTCACCAAGACGGCATAGCGGATACGTCTTCAAAAGAGACGTACCCATTGGTCAGGATGTAGCCCAAAAACTATGTATATAACTCTTCCAAAGGGGCCATTGCCTACCGAAAGCGCTCTGATTATCCCTTTAAAAGTTTTTGTAAGTCTTCTAAGGGTAAAGCACCTGATAGGATTTTATCCACACCTTTAATAACAAAGGTGGGAGTTGCTGTTAAATCAATGCCATCGGCTAAGTCCATATTTTTCTTAATCATGGCTTCTGTGTCTTTGCTATCCATATCTTTTTTAAACTGCACAGCATTTAAACCCATATTCTTTGCTATTTTCAAAACGTCATCCATGGTAACAGAAGGATCAACCTTATGAACTTCTGTCTGCATTTGAGCATATTTTCCTTGCCTTGATGCCGCGATAGTTGCTTTTACAAGCATCAAAGACTTTTCATGCATGAACGCAATGTCTCTAGATATGATTTTTAGATTCTTGTCAGATTTAATTGCCTCTCGAAGAGTTACTTCAAATTTACGGCAATATCCACAAAAAGGATCCATAAAAACAACCAGTTCCGTTGACCCTTTTGGATTTCCTAAAACCGGTGTGCCATTACTATTATCAAAAAGCTCTGACTTATATTTATTAAGTTTTTCTGATTGCTTTTTTTCTTGCTCCTTTTGGCTGTGGGCTTGGACAGACATGATAATTTCTGCGAACTCTTCAGGGTTATTTTTTAAGTAGTCCACAGCTGCTTTACCGATGATATCCTTAGCCTCAGCACTCACAGTATGAGCTGCGTTAAAAGTTAAAAGTGAAAAAGAAACTGTTGTTAAAAGAATTTTTGTGATCATTCTGGCTGTTACCTTCCCTAATTTTATATAACCTCATTAGAGTAATGTATTTTATACTTTTCTCAAACACCCTATTTCTTAGTCTCTTTACAGATCATCATTAAATTATAATCTTTCATGGAAAAAGAGGCTCTGTTGCAAAAAAAGTTAGAAGTTAAAGGAGTCCTTTGATTTTGACGTTT
>CAXBEY010000083.1:0-4417 GCA_963974885.1 uncultured Alphaproteobacteria bacterium | reverse complement strand
CATACACAATTCAAAATCTTATTAAAAGATGGGGTTCATGAGGCGCTTACTTTTATCAGATGTCTAGGTATTATTACGGATGGAAAAAATATGACCTTACAGATAGAGTTTTCCTTTAAGAACAAATAACCCTAATATTATAGGAATAAATTTATGCGAAATCTTCTCTTAGCAGCTTGTGCTGCTGCAACTTTTTTACCTTCATCCTTAAAAGCTTCAAACGTTCCATTAGAAATAGAGCGAGACGATGAAATTATTACACATAACTCTGCTATTGAGGAAAATGACGATGAACACCCTGCCGCTTTTCCCATGCCGCTTAAGGCTGGCGATTTCAACTTAAAAATGCCAAAGGTCGTTCTCTCCCATCTCTCCACCTTCCAAGACCTACCAGATCTTCTAAGTTTTTTAAAAACAAGCAAAAAAGCCTATTCACAAAGGGAGCGGGTCCTGGGAATGTATTTGCGTAAAAACCGTAGAGATGTTTTTTTCAAACTGAACCACTTTCAGTGGACCCCTTGGAACTTGCCCCATTCTGTCACTATAAACGTTCACCGCTTGTTTGCCGAAGCTCAAGGAGAAGAAGATATACTGAAAAAAGGGCTTTCTCTGTTTTCTGCTGGGTGCTTGGGTCACCAACCTGCCGCACAAGAATTTGGAAAATTGTGGGTAGAGTACAACGAAAAATTTCCACCCGTTATCAGTCTTACAGATTTATCAAAGGATGTAAGTGACTATCCACTGAGCCGATTGAATCGTCCTATGACAGATAATAAGGACCTTGCTGACCTTAGAAAAGAACTTGAACAAACCTGTCCAGAAGAAGGCCCAACTATTCCCTTTCTAGAAGAATTGTTAGATAAACTTGCGAAAATGGACCCCTATGATAAGGAGGTCAAATCGACAACGCTTATTTTTAAAGGAATCAAAAAACTGCTCAAGGAGGAATATTCTTTTGAAGGGGAAGGTGATCTTGATCTCTCTTATCAAAAGAAACTTTTAAGGACACGCCAATGGAAGGAGTTTACTCAGCCCCTCTTCGTCATTACAGCCAGAACACCTTATATTAACTTCATGTTAAGTCATTTCCCTCTTGGAGGAGTTCAGACAGACACGCGAGAGTCAACATTTGCGACTCGTCTGAATAAAAATTTTGTGTTTGAGTACATAGACTCTTTGTATGGCAAATGTACGAAGCCCATGGAAGTAATCCAACAAGTAGGAGCTCTCCACTGTATTTTAATATTTTTAGGGGATAATGATGTCAACTCTTTTATGATAGCGCGACCTGCTCAAGGGATTATGACCCCGGAATTGATTAGAGCTGAGCGCAACCTCATGGCTTTCTTTTATAATTTGATGAAAATGCGTGAAGAAACCCATGGTCCGGTTGATATGGTGAACCCAATTGATAATCCTAAATATACCAACCTTTGATTTTAGTGAATTATATTTGTGCTTAGAGGAGGCCTTTGATAGGGAACATTTTCCTCAAGAAGCTGTGCAAGGTTATTTAAGAAATGAGGTTGCCCCTAGTCTCCTGAAAATCCTCTAGAAAGTTACTCCTCTTTCGGCACCGTCAAGTTAATATCGTCTGGCCGCAAAGAGACCTTTGTTGCAATCGCTCATAAACTATATTATTATATATAATATACATATAATAAGGAATATAAAATATGAACATTCGGAATATTTTTCTAATTACTGCTTTAGCATTTTTTTCATTATCAGGAAATAGTTTTAGCTCCGATGTTGAGGGTTTAAATTCAAAGGTGCTTGAGGCTGCAAACGCTGGTAACATAGAGGATATGGAAGAACTTCTGAAAAAGGGAGCAGATATTAACGCAAAAAATAATATTAATTTTACACCTCTGCATATGGCTGTATACAATGAAAATCTTAATATGATTAAATTCCTTCTGAATAATGGAGCAGATGTTAACTCAAAAGATAAGAGCAATCAGACTCCTCTGCATATGGCTGCATACATGAATAATTTTGATATCGTTGCACTCCTTCTGCATAATGGGGCAAACATAACGATAAAAAATTCGAGGAATAAAACCGCTGGGGATCTGACAAAAAAGGATGCAATATCCGACCTTATTAAAAAATATACACCTGGTCTAAATATAAAACCTGCTCAAAAGAAAAAACAGAAATGAGTGGTTCCGTAAAATTATAGGACTTCCTTAACTTCTAGAGGTCCGGCCGAGATCCTGGTAAAAAGGTATCAAATCTTTTTTTGACCTTTAACTGGTATTGGACCAGGATAGGTGCTGAAAACGGCCCTGTTGCAAAAAATATATTTTTGACAGCTAAGTATATGAAAAATTATAAATTTGCCAAATAGGAAGCGTTAATAAAAACAAAGAGTTATCTGAATTGGTGAATTTTTTGCAACAGAGCCAAATTATCCACCAAACCTGTGGATAAACCTAGGGGTATCTCACTTGAGATGCCCCTTTCTTTAAGGGATACCTAAAAAATATACACTTTGCCCATTTTCTTTCCAATTCGTTCTTACTAGGGGTATGAAGCCCAGTGGAACGAAAAGTCGCGCTAAGGATTAAAAATATGAACTTTCAGTTATATTTAAAGTAATTTCACTACCTTTAAATATTTTATAATTTCATCAACGCAACTTTCGGGGCTTGATGTTGCTGTATCAATTTGTAATCCTTTTAAATTCCAAGATTGGTAATCGCGGTTTTGGACTTTTTCCCATGTTGGTAGGATTTGGCCTGTTATATCTGAGGAACGTGTTTCAATACGATTTTTGTGCTCAATTGAATCACTACAAATGAACTCTATTTCGATAAAATCTGTGTGAGATTCTGTTGCAACATTACGCCAAGCTTTCCGCGTGATTTGAATAGGATTGACACTATCTGCAATGACGACGTGCCCCAATCGAAGATTGTCCTTTGCAAGGTCATAGGCGATTAAGTAGCCCGCCTCTTTCAGGTCATTCGTATTAGGGAAGGAACGCTTAATAGATGCTTCGATGGTATCAATTCTCAAATGCATCGCCCCAATTTTTTCAGAAAGCAGACGTGCAATAGTGGTCTTCCCCGTACCAGGTAAACCTCCTAGAATAATGAGGTATTTATTTTCTGTGGTGTCAAGCAAATGAATCTCCTGTTTCCTTAAAAAGTAAGAAATATGTTAGGTAATATCGTTATCCGTACACATAACCTTTATCGCCGTTTCTTTCGGCGTTCCGTCACCATTAATATAATCGTAGAGTGTGGTTGTGGTAATTCCAAGTTCTTCAGCTACAGTATGTGCCTTTGAATTTCGATCAGCCATAGCAGCGATAGCCATGCGGATTTTAGATGGCGTCATTTTTCGAGGCCTTCCCCCTTTGCGGCCTCGTGCTCTTGCCGCATCAAGACCTGCACGTGTTCTTTCTACGATTAAGTCCCGTTCAAATTCCGAGAGCGCCGCAAAAATTCCAAAGATCAGTTTATCTTCAGGACACGTTGTATCTATAGCTGCCCCTTGACCAGTGAGTATTTTCAAACCAATTTTTTGTTCCGTCAGTTTTTCGACCATTTTTACTAAGTGATTTAAATTACGACCTAGACGATCTAATTTCCAGACAACAAGGGTGTCGCCTTCTCGCATTGCCTTCAAACATGCTTCTAATCCAGGGCGTTTGTCATGTCTGCCACTCATCTTGTCTTCATAGAGATTTTTTGTATCCACCCCTGAAGAAAGCAAAGCGTCTTGTTGTAGGTCTAAATTCTGATTCCCATCAGATTTTGATACCCGCATATATCCAATGAGCATGATAACTCCCTTTTTTTGAAACATTACCAGAAAACTTCATTTTAGTATATTTATCTTGCTAAGTTTTTCTTGATGGGTTTTCTTGTTCCTTACCATGATAAATGCTAGTGCTAAGGGGTAATTTTTAAATAACAAGATAAACGGTCGTTTTCCGGACGAAGTGAATTTCTAATACCAGTTGAATTTATTAATGATCGTCAAAAACAACAGTATGGATGTTTTTGCGAGATTTTATCTTCCCAGGAAATGGCGCAATACTTTCATTTTGATGATACGGATCTTGAATTAATCAATAAGAAGCGAGGGAATCATAATCGCTTAGGGTTTGCCTTGCAGTTAAGCACGGTTCGTTATTTAGGGAATTTTCTCCTGAATCCCATTGATATGCCCACAGAGGTTATAGTTTTTGTGTCCCAGCAAATAGGTATGAAAGATTATTCTTGCCTCCCTCATTATATGGGTCGAAATCAAACGCGTTATGATCACGTAATCGAAATTAAAAATGCATATCACTATCATGATTTTAATGATTCCCCATGGAGATTCCCGTCTAAGCCTTTGTCTTTATATAGTTCTTCCAAAAAGGTTCCGCCTGGTGTATGATACAAATAAAAACATTTTC
>CAXBEY010000082.1:0-4698 GCA_963974885.1 uncultured Alphaproteobacteria bacterium | reverse complement strand
ACGTCAAAATCAAAGGACTCCTTTAACTTCTAACTTTTTTTGCAACAGAGCCGAATTCACCAATTTTCTTTCTTTTCTACAAAGTTTACATAACAATTTTATTTATTCCTTAATTATCTCTCTAAAGAAGGTCCTTTATCAATTTGCGCTTCTTGCTCTTTGTTCCTCTCAACAGTCTTACTGGCCTCGGTTGATTTTGAAGAGTCAGCTTGAGTCGCTGTCACACTTGTATTCAAATCATCACTTTTTCCCTTAGACGGTGAACTTATTGGCACGCCCCCTTCAAGAAGAGTCTTTATATTAGGGCATTAACCACATTCGTTCGTAAATGTAACATAAGCCGCTAAGCCCCTCTATGAAAGGCTTCCAGAGACTGGAACTGTTGATTTCGATAAAAACTTTCCCCAAAAAGGCGAAGTCAGAGATTTTAAATATCTCTTAAAACCCTTGGTATCAGTAGAGGTAAAAAAGAAACTTTCCTTAAAAGGGACTTTTTCGGGAGAGATGGTCCTTTTACAATTGATATGTTAAAAACTTTCCCTAAAAAGGCATTTCTTTATATCAATAAATTATCGGTGAATTAAGCTCTTGTCGATAATATATTCACCATAAAGCACAACGTTATCCCAGCTGACAGGACTGATATGCTGAATTAAATCTGGGTCAAATCCTCTCTCTTTAAATTCAACAGAACTCACAAGTTGATCCAATTCTTTTGCCTGCCAATAGATCACACACGCTAGGATCAGCGTTAAGCAATGACAATTGATTTCCTGTCCTGTTACGTCTCTGTTTGTAATTTTTCCTCGGTTAGCGAAACTAATATTTCGACCAAGCTGGTGGACCTCTTCTCCTTTTAACAACCCTTGATGTTTTCTTTTTCTATAGTCCTGATCGCTCATATGAGCAAGGGTATGTTCTGTTTTTAAAATACGCCCCAGATGTAAGTTGGATTTGTAAAAGACATTTTTCTTGCTGAGTGACAATAAGCGTCTAAGGGCCACGGATGCCGTGACGTTTCCTTGCTCGATTGACGCATAAAACTGGGCCATCTCCTCCCAATGCTCTTCAATATAAGATATATTGATAAGTGCTTCCTTATGTTTTAAGAGAGGTGCTAGACGACCGTAATCCATCTCAGGATCGATAAAGTAAATATGATGGTTTTGAATTCCTTTAATTCTGGGACTATATTTTTGACCATACCATCCAAACGCTGCGAAGAGAATTGTGGCAGCGGCCCGTGTATCTGTAAAGTGTTCTTCTAACGGCAAATCACTTTCATTATATAAGAAGCCATCCAAGGCATGAGGGGCCTCTCCTTCAGCAGCATCAAAAGGTTTAGAATGAAATGGTGCATAATTGTTAGCGACAAAGGTATAAAAAGTAAGAGCAAAATCGCCGATACGTGCTTGATAGGATTGCTGGGCAACTTTTTGATTAAAGGGTTTTAAATGACCGTCACTGCTAGATGTTTTTCCGTCCCCCCATTTTTTGGTAATACCCAATTTTGACATGGCATTGACAACCCATGAAAGGGCAACACGCATGGCGTCATTGGTTAGCTGCCAGTCTGTGATGCGGCAAATTTCTTTATAACTTATCCCATCAATTATTTGTGACATTGTGAATGGGCCTATGTTACACCCATGAGCCATCACTGTCGCCAAAACGCCAAAAATAGCCTCAACGGAGAGAGTTTTATTTTTAGAAGGCAAAATAAGGGCCTCAGTAAAATGAATATCATTATCTACCTCAATGAGCAACTCAGGTAGTTTGATAAGACGCATTCGTTTGCTGAGCCACGCTTTCATTTCGTCTAATTCTTTTTTGCGTTCAGGGGGTAAAGCGTTAGCCATATCACGACTTAAAGACCACTTTCCCTCTACCACTTTTGCATACTCATTGTCTGACTCATGCGTGACGTATCTTTCATAAGCTTTTGCCAAACGTTTTGTGAAATACTCACGTACCTGATGACGCTCCTTGGGAAACCCAGAACGCTTAAAAAAGTCATCAGCAATAGGGGTCATGGTATTATTTTCTATGAAAAAACTTTTGATGCTAGAAAAGCACTTGCTGTCTGAAACGTTGATATTACCTTGCTTTATTTCGTCCCTTATTTTCAAATAGAGTGCGCATTCCCAAGCGTGGCGATCAACAACCCCTTTGCTGTTAATGATGACATTTTTTAAGGGCTTAGAAATAAACCCAGTGGGTATGTTTTGAGGAAGGGATCTCTTGTTGTCCTCATTTAATTGATTGAGAACATTAAGAGCCTTAAGTGTAGGGGAATCAGCGTTATTTGATTCTGACTGTAACGTTAAGAGGGCGAATAGCTTTGGGGTAAATTGTCTAAAGTAGGCGTATTTATGGGTGAAAGATTTGAATACTTGAGTTGTTTTCCCCGTCACTAAGGAGCTCATTTCAGGACGATTTTTTTCTAATTCCTCTGGAAAACGCTCATATAAAACAATGCGCAATTGAGAATCTGGAATGCTCTCATCACGAATGACCGATTTAATTTTTTCATAATGGGATAATGAATCACGTATTAAGACCTCATGGCCTTTAAACTCTTTGTCTATTTGCGTATTAGCCCGTGTATGGGCGGCATTCATCAACTTGATGTAACTTGATATCAATAAGTCTATATTGTTTTGATAGGCTTGTTGGAGAAAGCAAACTAACGCTGTGTAACGTCGCGTAGGCTTCATTTTCTTGATTCTATCTACGGTACAGCGCTTAACTTCATTGGCCAGAGTGCGTTGATAATTATTATTCACGTGTGTCAAATTGACCTGCAAGGCACCGGTCGTTAAAATATAGTCAGATCTCTCTATTAAATTCAATATCGTATCCGCTGACGCACTTTTGACTGGCGATTTTAAATTTTCAAGGGGGGAATAGTCTATTGTCACTTCCAGCAAGGCATCAAGTTTACTAATAAGCACGGGAGAAAGGCAGGCATGAATTTTTTCAAATAATAATTGTCGTGCAGAAGCACGTTGCGTTTTTATGATACGTAATAACGTGTCTTCAGCAGGAAGCAAGATTTTTAAGTCTCTTAGAAACCCCACTGATTTAATCAATAACAAGCTGAGAGGCTCAAATTGTAAGGCTTTCTGAAAAATAAAATCTTGCAACAATATTTGTGTTTGACCACTAAATGAACTGTACTGTAAATAGGTCATGATTGTCTTTTGATGAGCCGATATTTTTTGTCTACTGGAATATAAAGAAATGAGGGAAGACTCTAGAAGCAACTGCATAGCAGCATAAATCACTATTTCTTCAATAACTTCGAAGGGTTCTTGGCACGGCACTCTGTTAAACAGACGGATAAAAATAAGCTGATAGGCAAAACCAAGTCTATTATGGCCACCACGGCACCTTTTAATGTGCTCAAAGTCTGTCTCACTCAAATGACCATGATCGATGAGGCTATATTGTGAAAATTTTTTATTCACTAATCAGGCCAAAGATGGGCGAATTTCTCTGCAGAAAGTTCAGTGTAACGTACTGTGTGTCGAATATTTTTATGCCCAAGGTATTGTTGTATGGTTCGTGTGTCCTGACTATCATTTGCTAATTTATATCCCGTTGAGTGTCGTAGCATATGAGGATGAACAGGTAGCTCTAATTTGGCTTCCACACCAGCTCTAGCAACAATCTTTCTAAATGTTGATGCCGTCATTGGTGTGCCACGTTCAGACATAAAAACATAACTCGTTTGAGGATAGATACGCTTAATCCTACGTAGAGCCCTGAGCTCTAAACCAAAAAGAGGGTGCACAGAATTCAAACCATTTTTACACCGGTTGACCTGCATTAAACCAGAGGTTAAGTCAATTTGTTGCCAGCGCAGAGAAATCAACTCAGAAACGCGTAACCCATGACGATACGCCAATAAAATCATAGTGGCATCTCGATGGGCATGCCGACCATTTCTTTTAGCCGCCTCAATAAGTTTATCTATTTCATGAGGCGTTAAAAATTCACGATCACGCCTCTCACTATTTGCTATTTTTTTCGGTGGTTTTTCCATAGAGCTATATAACTTTCCCTAAAAGGGGTGTTGATGATAGAAAAATAATAGCTCTTTAGCTGAATGTATTCAATACTGCAAATTAAAATCTTTCCCTAAATGGGTCATTATAGGGAAAGTTATTTTCGTCAGAAAAAGACAAATAGTAGCTGTTTTTTGTGAAAAAACACCATCTCTCCCGAAAAAGTCCCTTTTGAGGAAAGTTTAGTTTTTCCCTCAAGTGATAACAAGGGTTTCAAGGGATATTTTAAATCTCAGATTTCGCCTTTTTGGGGAAAGTTTTCATCGAAATCAACAGTTTCGAGTCTCTGGAAGCCTTTCATAGAGCGACATAGTGGCTTATTACGCATTTACGAACGAATGTGGTTAATACCCTTTTAAGCGCTGCTTGGGGAGAAGGTTTTACATCATCATCTGATGGACAGTTTTTTCCTTCTGGTGGAAGTGGGGAGGCTCTGAACTTGGTGAATGCAAAATATGGTATGGTTCCTGGAGTTAAAGCTTATACTCATTTTTCAGATCAATATGGACCCTATGCTACAAAATCAATCCCATCAACCGCCAATGAAGCTCCTTATATCCTTGATGGGCTAACAGAGATATAGCTAAAAGTTGTGTATGGGTATTTCTGAGAGAGATTTAGTGGTGTA
>CAXBEY010000081.1:0-4769 GCA_963974885.1 uncultured Alphaproteobacteria bacterium | reverse complement strand
GTGGAATATGGCTCCCCGGGACGGGCTCGAACCGCCGACCCAATGATTAACAGTTACTTTCTCCTCAATCTTTCAAAGTCAATGAAATGGCTGGATACCCCATACATACAAAGGGATTGGTGGATTTTTATAATCCTATTCGATCCTATTCAATCACATAGAATACCCTCTGAATTCGTTTCATATGCTTCCGGATTGCTTCCGTTTTTCACTTTTCTTTTGAAGAAATATTCTTTAGATTAGATTTCGTAGTAACTTTTTTGAGAAGAACAGCTTCGCGATGCAAAAATTAACAAAACGTTTTGTAGAGTCTATTTCACCTGATAGTGAAAAAGAGCTTCTTATTTGGGATTCAGAGGTAAAGGGTTTTGGCGTACGTGTTTTTTCAACGGGGCGCCGAACTTATTTTGTGCAATACAGAAATGTAGCCGCAAGAACACGACGTCAGAAAATAGGACAACATGGTGTCATAACGACAGATCAGGCTCGCGAAGAAGCTAAAATAATATTAGCAGATGTTTGTAAAGGGGCTGACCCTTCAGCACTCCGCAAAGCTAAAAGGTCAATACCTACATTTGCTGAATTTTCAGAAGAGTACCTGAGAGTTTATGCGAAAAGTGAGAAGCGCGCTAATACTTATGTTGCTGAGGAGAGGATCCTTAATTCCACCCTTGTAAAACGACTTGGTTATCATTCATTAGATAGTATTACCACCAGAGAGCTACAAAAAATTCATAATGAATTTAAGGATAGGCCCTATCAAGCAAACCGCATTCGTTCATTGCTTCACATAATGTTTAACCTTGCCATTAAATGGGAAATCATAACAGGCAACCCAGCAAGCGCACTTCAAAAATACCGAGAAGAAAAACGTACTCGCTGGTTAAAAGATGAGGAGGTTCAGAATTTATGTATTGTTTTAGATTCTTACCGCAATCAAAATATTGCAAATATTTTCAGGATTTTACTCCTAACGGGCGCTAGAAAAAATGAAGTTTTAAAAGCACAGTGGAATGAGTTTGATTTTAAGAGAGAAGTTTGGACTAAACCGGCCCATAATACAAAACAAGCAAAAATGGAACACATCCCCCTCTCCTCTCAAGCTTTAGAGTTATTAAAGCAGATGAAACTGGAAGCTGAGGGCAGCCCCTTTCTTTTTCCTGGAAAAGTTCCAGGGCAACCTCTAAAGGAAATCAAGAAAGCGTGGGAAACAATCCGGCAGTCAGCGAACATTGCAGATGTACGGATACATGATTTACGTCATACGTATGCTTCTCACCTAGTCTCAAGTGGCCTTAGCTTAAGTATTGTAGGTAAGTTGTTGGGACACACGAAAACAGCAACAACGCAACGATATGCTCATTTAGCAGATGAACCTCTTAGAAAAGCTACGGCTGTTTTTGGCGATAAATTTGAAGGCTTAACAAAACCCTCCTAACACCTCAAATAGTCTAGGCGATTCCTACCCATGGCTCTCCTGGGATCTTTGAGATAATTTGTTGATGGACAACTTTATAAGCCTCCAATTGGTCGTAGGAGTCACCACTTACTAACAAGGGTAATATATCTTCTCTAAAAAGATCATTTTGTAGTTTATGGTGCATATTCTCTTCAAACTCAGCCCTTGATACAGACAAGCCGTCTTGTTGAAGATAATTTTGAAAACACCGCACAACCTGCCTTGTATCTAAAGTTGGATTTTGAAGAAGCACTTGGTATAGATCAAACAAATCTCTTCCCTTACGGCGCTGATAAAGCGCGCGTAACTTTGTCCCAATTAATTCTGCAAGAGCATAAGTTTTAATGTTCGTATCTCCAGAAAACCAACCATTATTAACTGAGAAAGGAACCTCAAGTATATCAAGTTCACTACCATGCTCTCTCGTATTAATTTCAACTTTAAGCTTCATATTTTTAACAGGGGCATTTTCCGTTTCAAATCGATAATACAGCGTCACACGACCTTGCGTTTGTTTGTATTTGGGCTTGCCGAGCCATGGATCTAATATTTTGTGTAATTCAGTCATCAAAGGGCCAATTGGACCTTCTTGAAATTGAACAAGGTCAATATCTTCTGAATACCTTAAACCAGCTTTTAAGAATAACTTTGTAAGAGCGGTCCCCCCTCTAAAAACAAGATGAGAACATAGTAAACTATTATTAAAAATTTCAACCAGCGTCCTTGATATAATAAGGTCTTGCTCAACTTGTGCAGTATTTGGCCAAGGAGCTTGAGAAAACCACTGCGTTATATATCTTTTGTTAATCATAGATCAGACTCAATTTCTTCATTAATTATCAAATGCCACTTTTTATTTTTCTTGCTACCTAACTTAGAATTTTGAGGGGCTAATGGGGAATAAAAAAGAGGTTTTCTTTTTCTTAAGTACTTCCCTAAAGACTCACTCACGCTGGTGAGATTCAATATTTCTAAAATATATCCTAAGCGCTGAATTGCTAATAAAGGTGATGAATCAAGCTGGTTCAACAATTCATTAATATTAATACCCTCACACATCTCATCCAGCACAGTAGCAATATGGTTAAAGTTACCAGATTGATGAAAATATTTTATTAAATCAAGGCAAGTTGCTTCCACAGTAGAGACAATCAACGTCCCCCTATCCGTTTTGATACTTTGAGTGGGAGTAGTAGATAAATCTTTATTAACGTGAAAAACAATACTGAACTTGCCAATTCTGATAGGTTTAATAGTTTTTCTTACCATGACATGAAAATTTTGCGCTGCTTGATGTGTTGCGCCAAAAAAACTTGCTGCTGAAAGGAGAGCAACATAATACTCAAGGTCAAGATACTTCATTAAGTCATCTATGAAAAGCTCTGGTGGTACAAGACCAAGTTGTCGGAACTCAATAGGTACTATTAAGTAACAGCCTCCTATAAGACGTATGACCTTTTTGGAGGCTGATTGTCGTTTAAGGCTATTTCGAAAGGCGGCATCACTCACTCCAAGAGCAAGCATCGCTTCTGATTTGGAGAAAATAAGCTCCCCTTTACTAAGGAGGCTATCTAGATATTTCTGCAAATTTTCATATTTCATTCTTTATTTGTATCAAAAAATGATACATTTGGCAAATGATTAATGATTTTATTTAATGATCAACTTAATATACTATCTTACATTTAACGAGACCTCTCCCCTTTTACCTTAACCAGGTTTTAGAATCTTTGTATTCTGGGCAAAGATCTTGAAAAAATTTTCAAAATGCAGGACTGATGTGTAAATCTGTCCCAACATTCTTAAAGCTCAGAGGCAGATCTCACCCACCGCATTGAGTAACAACAAAAAACCAATACCCATGAATTTTATCATAAAAAATATTCCGGACTCTACGTCTCTAATTCAAAACATTCAATATTTTCTTGAAAGATATAATGTTAGTATGCAGGTACTAAAATTTTAGCCGAGAATTGGTATGCCTTCAAAAAAAGTAATTTTTTGGTTCCGTCAAGATTTGAGAATTTCTGATAACCCTGGGCTTGTGGAAGCCGCAAAAGCAGGTAAGGTTCTCCCTGTTTATATTATGGATACAGACCCTCAAAACACCCTCAAAATGGGAGGTGCTTCAAAATGGTGGCTGCGCAAAAGTTTAAAAGCCTTGCAAGATTCTGGTGTGCCTTTGTTAATCCAAGAGGGAAAGCCTCTCGAGGTTTTGAAAAACTTGAAGGCGGTCATAAATGCAGAGGGTATTTACTGGAACCGAACCTATACGCCTTATGATATTGCACGTGATAAAGAGATTAAACTTGCCTTAGCAGGATGCAGAAGCTTTAATGGGTATTTACTGCACGAGCCTTGGACAGTTTGCAATCTCAAAGGGGATTATTATCGTGTCTTTACGCCCTATTGGAAAAAATGTTTAACCCAAGACATAAGAGAGGTCGTTCCAGCACCTTCTGTAACATATGTTGAAAATCATGAGGGTCTTTTTAGAAATACCCCCCTTGAAGAAGCTTTGCCCCAACCGTCTTGGACTAAGAAATTTACTCATTATTGGGAACCTGGTGAAAAAAATGCCCATAAAACTCTCAAAGATTTTGTAGATAAAAAACTAAAAGGTTATAAAGAAAAACGTGATATTCCATTCTTAGATCACACATCCCATCTATCGCCCTATCTGCACTTCGGAGAAATCAGCCCTCACCAAATCCTTCAGGCCACCAGAGATCTTGAAGGAGAGAACTCCGTTGATCTTTCTACTTTTCATTCAGAATTAGGCTGGCGAGAGTTTTCAGCTTCCCTTTTATATCATGCCCCCCATGTTATTAATCGTCCATTTCAGAAAAAGTTTGCAGAGCTCCCATGGGAACAAAATTCAGATATGGCTCCTCTGTGGAAAAAAGGGAAAACAGGGTACCCAATTATTGATGCGGGTATGCGAGAGCTTTGGGAAACAGGTTATATGCATAATCGAGTGCGGATGATTGTGGCTTCTTTCTTAACAAAGCACTGCCAAGTTCATTGGAAAACAGGAGAGAGGCATTTTTGGGATACCCTTGTGGATGCCGACCTTGCTAGTAATGTTTTGAATTGGCAGTGGGTTGCCGGTTGTGGTGCTGATGCAGCGCCTTATTTCCGGATTTTTAACCCTGTAACGCAATCTAAGAAATTTGATAAAGACGCCTATTACATTCGCCGATGGATTCCTGAACTCAAGAACCTTTCTGCAAAACAAATTCATACCCCTTGGATTTGATGTGTCAACCTTTTTACGGACACATTTTAAGCTGCTTTCTGAGTTTTTTCG
>CAXBEY010000080.1:0-4839 GCA_963974885.1 uncultured Alphaproteobacteria bacterium | reverse complement strand
CGGAAGATTTTGTTCCCATAAAAAATGTAGAGTTTGAATATAAATCCCAAGGGAAATTAGTAAAAGAATTCCAATATGATATGTTTAAACGTTACGAACTCAGTGACGAAAATTTAGTTGATTTAAAATCATTTTCTGATGCTAATGGCATTGATTTTCATTCAACACCAACAAATTTTCAAGGCGTCGATCTTTTAAAGAAAATTGGCGTAGATGTTTTGAAAAATGGTTCTGACTATTTAACTAACCTTGATCTTGTTGAATACATGGGGAAAAGTGGTTTGCCAACCGTTCTTTCTACAGGAATGGCAGTTGTGGGAGAGATTGATGATGCTGTTCAAAAATTCCAAGAAACCGGTAATAAAGATCTCATCCTTCTCCACTGCACGTCTTGTTACCCTACACCCCCAGAGGACATCCACCTTGCAAAAATAAAAACATTAAGAGATACCTTTGGTGTTATTTCAGGTTTTAGTGATCATTCAAAGGGAGCTTGGGCTGCAGTTGGGTCTGTCCCTTACGGCGCAGCTTGGATTGAAAAACATTTTACATTAGATAAGAATCTACCTGGACCAGACCATAGTTTTTCTTGTGACCCCCAAGAGTTGAGGCAAATGGTCGAAGGTGTGCGTTACATAGAACAAGCAATGGGCTTTCCTAAATTGGGCCCAACAGAAAGTGAGGCAATCTCTAGAAAGGACTATCGACTTTCATGTTGTGCGGCCTCTGATTTGGAGCCTGGCCATATTATTACTAAAAAAGATATTATATTCACGCGACCAAGCCATGGATTACCTCCCAAGCTTTCTGACCATATGGTGGGTAGAGAAGTTAAAAATAATATAGAGGCTTTTTCCTTGTTGCATTTTAAAGATGTCGCCTAAATGAATGTTTCTTTACGAGAAATACAAAAAAAGGACAAAGATCTTCTGCTGACTTGGCGTAATGATCCTTCTATATATTTATTGGGTGGGCAACAACGGAAAGTAACCTTAGAAGAGCACAATATGTGGTTCCCTAAGCTTTTGGAAGATGAAAAGAGCTTTAACTTTATTATTACTCACGGTCAAGACGTTGGACAATTGAGACTCTCATTCATTGAAAAAGATGTATATAAAATCACTCTATTTTTCATTGAAAAATATAGAAAAATGGGGCTTGGCACACAAACTCTCAAGGCGATTCAGGATACTGTTCTTGAAAGGGGTCAAAAAATCATAGCAGAGATCTTAAAAGAAAATAGCGCCTCACTATACTTCTTTACAAAAAATGATTTTATAGTAAAGCTTAAGAGTGAGAGACTCATGACTTTAGAGAAAACCATATGACATATGATACCTGGGAAGAGAAGTACGCCAAAGGCGAGTCCTTAAATAGATACCCATGGGATAAAGTCGTGAGTTTTGTTTACCAAAACTACCCACGTTCTCAACCTAAGAGCGAAATAAATATTTTAGAACTCGGCTTTGGGTCTGCATGCAATCTTTGGTTTTGTGCCCGTGAAGGTTTTAATTGCTCTGGCGTTGAATGGTCTGAATCCGTTGTTAAACATGCGCGAAATTGGTTGCAAACAGACGGGTTAGAGGCGGACCTGCGTCAGGGTTCTTTTTACCCCCTAGACTTTGAGAGTAATACTTTTGATATTATCATAGATCGGGCCTCATTAACTTGCGTAACCTATGAAGATTGTCTTAAGTCTTTTAAAGAAGTTGCACGTGTTATGAAAAAAGGAGGCCGCTTTTGCTTTACCCCCTATTCCACCCAGCACACTTCATGCATTGAGGGATGCTTGCAAGAGTCTGGTCTTATTTCTATTTCCTCTGGCACTCTAATAGGTGTTGGGGATCTCAAATTTTATAATGAAGCTGACATTAGATCTATTTCTCAGCAAGCTGGGCTTAAAATAATTGAAATGCGCCATATTGAAGAGTCATATGGTGATTCAAAACGGGGACAACATGCAGAATGGTTTGTTGTTCTAGGAAAAGACAATGAATGAAAAAGAGTATCTAGAGCATACAAAAAAAATGTATCTTGAAAACCTAAAAGAAAATTCGGATAGCCATCTTTCTGTGCAATGGGGAAGTAAAGAGTCTCAATATAAAAGATTTGAAGTTTTACACAAAATTGCGGATGATTTTAATGAATCACGCGTTTTGGATGTTGGGTGCGGCATTGGGCATTTTTGGGATTTTATAAGTCTGAATAATTTTCAGGGGCAGTATTTAGGAATAGACCTCTTAGGGGAGATGATTTTACAAGCAAAAACACGACACCCAGATGTGGAATTCCAAAATAAAAACATTGAAGATATTGAGTTTAATGCCTTTGATTACATTGTCATGAGTGGAATATTTACATTTGCAAATCAGTCTATTTTTGAAAAAATGTTAGCAGAGTCTTTTCACATATCTCAAAAAGGAATGACCTTTAATGCATTAAGCACTTGGGCAACTCAAAAAGAAGAGGGAGAGTTTCATGTAGACCCTCTCAAAACCCTTGAGTTTTGTTCCAAAATAACACCTAGAGTTGTGTTGAGACATGATTATCTTCCACATGATTTTACAATTTATATGTATAAATAGATGATTATCTCTATCAACCAACCTGCTTATTTACCTTGGCTTGGATATTTTAATCGTATTGCCAAAAGTGATATTCATATTGTTCTCGATCATGTGCAGTTTGAAAAAAATAGTGTTACTAATCGTAATAAAATACTACTTAACAAAGAGCCTCTCTGTCTAACTATTCCTGTTTTAACAAAAGGGAAATTCGAGAATCTTTCTATTGATTCTCTTGAGGTTGATCAAAAAGTTAAATGGCAGAAGAAACATTTTGCTTCTATTTCCCAGGCATATTCTAAAAGCCTTTTTTGGAACGAAATTCATAAAGAGTTAGAGTCTTTTTATCACTTAAATGTAAAAAACCTGAACTCTTTTTTGAGTCTGCAAATGATGTTTTTTACAAAATATCTCGGAGTCAAAACACCTGTTTATTTTTCCAAAGATTGCAAATTCAAGGAAAAGAAAAGCGACTTAGTTCTAGAAATATGTCAGAAATTTAAAGCCACTACATATTTGTCTGGTCCTTTTGGGAGGGACTATTTAGAGTTAAATAAATTCTCTGATTTAGGAATAAATGTTATTTTTGAGGATTATCAACACCCTGAATACCCTCAAAAATCCGATAGATTCTACCCGTATTTATCAACCCTAGACCTTATGGTAAATTGTGGAAAAAACTCGTTAAAGGTATTAGAAAATGTCTAAGACTATACTTGTGATAGCAGCACATCCAGATGATGAAGCACTTGGTTGTGGTGGGACTATATTAAAACATAAAAAAAATGGTGATCATATTGCCTTCTTGTGGATGACTAATGGGCTTGATGCTCGCCAAAACACCACGTCTCAGGATGAGAGCAATCGCAAAAAAGGGCACCAAGCAGCTCTTGAATTTATCTCTCCCACCCATTACCGGTGCGAAAATTTTCCAGATAATCAATTAGACCAAGTCTCTTTAATTAGTCTTGTAAAAAGCATTGAGACTTTTATTAAAAAGGTAAAACCTGATATCATCTACACTCATTTTTATAATGATTTAAATGTTGATCACTCCTTAACATGTCGAGCTGTTATGACAGCAACACGCCCAGGAAGTTCTACTTTTGTACCTGAAATTTATAGCTTTGAAGTCGCCTCAAGTACCGAGTGGGCCGTAGGTGATCAACAATTCTCACCTGATACCTATAGTGATATATCTCAACATATTAAAGGGAAAATAGAGTATTTGAAGTGTTATGAAGATGAAATGCGTGCAATGCCTCACCCGCGTTCTATTGAAAATATTATAGCTTTGAATCAAGTGAGAGGAGCTTCAATGAATTTACAATATGCAGAGGCATTTATCACTATGCGGAGGGTAATGAGCCATCAAATATGATGTAGCCATTATTGGAAGCAGTCCTGTTTGTATTGCTGAAAGTATCTACCAGTCCTCCTTGGGAAAAAAAGTAATTCTTATTGAACCTGGGGACTTTGGAGGAAGCTGGAAGTGTAAATCAGTTTTCGATTTTAAACACTGTGAAATAGGCCCCCATGTTTTTAGTGGGGCGAACAATGGATATAAATCTTTAAAACTTTTTGGCTGTAAGTTGAAAAGAGCTAAGGTGTGTTTTTTTGATCTGCATCAGAAAAAATTATATATAGGGGATCTGCAAGCCTCAAAGCATTGGGAAAAAGCCCTAAGCTGGTGGAAAAAGATATTTGATGATAGAATGAATTTTTTAAAATTCATTTATAATATTATGAAAATTGTTCAAATAAGTGTACTCCCTAAAAAAGAACGTATTTATTATTTGAAAGCAGGTTGTTACGAATTTTTAAACCAACTTACTTCTAATATGCATTGGAAAAATGTTGAATTTTTGAAGCAGAAATGCACTGAAATACAGTGCCTTGATAGTCAAATTAAATTAGATTTGTCATCAGGTGAGAGTCTATTGGTTCAGCAGGTTTTTTTAACAGGGGGATCCACATTAGATCTAGAGAAAATATATTCTACCTTTCCTCATTCTCATAAAAAGAAGGAGATAACAAGAAGGGTGTTTTGTGCTGACCAGATCTCCCTACTCTTAAGGAATAGTACAAAAAAAACGCCTTTTTCAAATTTTATTTTGGATGATTCAGAGTATGTTGGCAGTAATAATTTTTTAGTTAAAAAGAATATAAAATATACCAGTGATATTACTTCATATGTGGAAGCCGCGAACTCAATTTCATTGAGACCAATAGGGATTTCAGTCTTTTCAGCCTCTATAGATCCTACATGTTATCA
>CAXBEY010000079.1:0-5127 GCA_963974885.1 uncultured Alphaproteobacteria bacterium | reverse complement strand
TAAAGGCTCGGGGCTTTTTTTGTGCCATCAGGGTGGGCTTCCTGAGTCGCTTACTAGGCTTCCTGAATTGGCGAAAGTAGACTTGACTCGTTTCGATTTTATAAATATGCACACCAAATCAGGATGGAAATACCCATGCGTAAGTATCTGAGATATTTCTAGCCTCGTCGGGTGTTCTAGGTATATGTACACTAAAATCATGATTAAAAATAGGAAATTTCCTCAAATCAGATAGATATAAAATTAAGGAAATATCTCCATTTTTCTAAAAAAATATAACAGGGAGAATAAAAATGCTTCTACAACACCTACTCAAGGGGTTTGTCAAAGTTGGGGTTCTGACATTGATAGACCATAAAGGAAAAACTTATACATTTTCTGGGGCACCAGGTCCAAATATAACTCTAAATACACATTCCAAAAGTATCGAACGGCGGCTCCTTCATAGTCCATCTTTGGCCTTGGGTGAGGGGTGGATGGATGGTGATATCACTATAGAATCTGGCGATATATACGACTTTATCAGCTTTTGTGCTGTCAATCAAAATTCAGGTGCTCACTCGACCGCGCGGTCCCTTTACCGTGGCTTAACCCCCTTAATTCAATTTATTGGAAAGCAGAACTCAATTTCAAGATCACGAAAAAACGTAGAACATCACTATAACATAAATAAAGAACTTTATGAACTTTTCCTGGATAAAGACTTTCAATACTCATGTGCATACTTCACTAACCTTGAAGATAATTTGGAGGACGCTCAAGAAAATAAAAAGCGTCATATCGCTGCGAAACTTCGAATCAACCCTGGAGATAAAATTTTAGATATAGGGAGCGGTTGGGGCGGGCTAGCTATTTATCTGGCTCGTGAAACAGGTGCAGATGTCACTGGTTTAACCCTCTCCCAAGAACAATTAAAAGTTGCTACTGATAGAGCTGCGCAAGCTGGCTTATCAAATCAAGTGCGCTTCCATCTTCGAGATTATCGGCATGAACAAGGAAGTTACGACCGTATTGTCTCAGTCGGTATGTTCGAGCACGTCGGCGTAAAAGGCTATCCTGATTATTTCAAGAAAATCCATACTTTATTGAAAGAAGATGGCATAGCCCTGCTTCATTCAATAGGATGTTCACATGGCCCCAGCACAGCCAATCCTTGGCTGAATAAATATATTTTTCCAGGCGGATATTGCCCTGCTTTATCAGAAACGTTGAAGGAAATTGAGCCTTCTAAATTGCTTATTTCCGATGTAGAAGTTTTACATCATCATTACGCAGAAACACTACACCATTGGCGCGCCCGGTTTATGGCAAACCTAGGCGAGGCGAAAAATATGATGGGAGAAAGATTTTGTCGAATGTGGGAATTTTATCTGGCTTGCTGTGAGGTGGCATTTCGTCAGAAGGGGTATATGGTTTTTCAGATTCAAATGGTGAAAAATATCGAAACAGCATCTCTAACCCGTGACTACATTGCTGAATGGGAGAGTAAGCATGGACAAAGGGGCTCACAGATGCCTGGTCGTAAAAAAATTAGAGGCTAGAGAGGCCTTGTGTAAGGCCTCTTTTAGGCACTATAGGGTGCTCATAAGGTGAGTTTCTCCCCTGATTCCAGGCATTGGATTGCCCTTTCTAAGGCATATGCATGACTTCAAAACCTTTGATAGCCGCATGAGCCGTTTTCATGGCTTTGAAACCAAGAATCGGTTTTATTAAGGGCCCAAGTTTGCTGGACTCGGGGAGTTCTCGGCCAAACTTCCTTAATTGACGAAAGTAGACTTGACTCGTTTCGATTTTATAAATATGCACACAAAATCAGAATAGCACTCAAAGGTTTTTGTAAGCTTCCAAGGCTCTTTTACGCCCTTCATCCAGATCTAAAATTGGTAAAGGATAATCTTTCCCTATGCGACACTTAAGGGCTTCTTGCTCCAGGGGAGAAAGTGTCCAGGGGGTATGAATTTGTTTAGGGGAAAGATCCTTGAGTTCTGACACCCACTGCCGAATATAGGCTCCCTGGGGATCAAATTTTTTCGATTGAGTGACAGGGTTAAATATTCGGAAAAAAGGGGCCGCATCTGCCCCACAGCCAGCAACCCATTGCCAGTTGAGTACATTGCTTGCAAGGTCAGCATCCACAAGAGAATCCCAAAAATGTTCCTCTCCTGTTTTCCAATGAACTTGGCAATGTTTTGTTAAAAAAGATGCCACAATCATACGAACACGATTGTGCATATAGCCAGTTTCCCATAATTCTCTCATGCCGGCATCAATAATAGGGTAACCAGTTTGCCCTTTTTGCCACAAGGGCACCATATCCGAATTTCGATCCCAAGAGAGGCCTTTAAACTTCTCCTGAAAAGGGTGCATCACAACATAAGGCGCGTGATAAAGAAGAGACGCTGAAAACTCTCTCCAACCCAGTTCTGAATGAAAGGCATAAAGGTCAAGGGGGTTTGGAAGGGATAAGTCTTTAGTTGCCTGCAAAACTTGATGGGGGCTAATTTCGCCAAAATGCAGTGAAGGAGACAAATGGGACGTGTGATCTAAGGCTGGCACATCACGTTTTTCTTTGTAAGACATTAGCTTTTTATGAATAAAAACTTGCAAGACTTTTTGCGCATTTTTCTCACCAGGCATCCAATAGGGGGAGAGCTTTCGTGACCATAAAGGTTGCGGCAAAACCTCTTCAAGAGAAAGGTTCTTAATAGACGCATCATACTCCTGGACATAGGTCACAGAAGGTGTTGGTACGATCTCTCTTACATCTTGGGTTAAACACTTCTTCCAAAAAGGCGTAAAGACCCGGTAATAATCTCCTTTTAAGTTAGAAACAGTCCAAGGCTCATGCAGCAAGGAGGCGTTAAAGGTTCGGCAACCTATTAAAGAGAGTTTAATTTCTTTATCCCGTGCAATATCATAGGGAGTATAAGTACGATTCCAGTAAATCCCCTCAGCATTTATTGTTTTTTGTAGTTTTCTTAAAACGTCTAGGGGTTTTCCTTCTTGAATTAATAAAGGAACACCAGACTCTTTCAAAGCTTTTAAGCTTTGGCGCAGCCACCATTTTGAGGCTCCCCCCCTCTTCCGGTTGTTGTGAGAATCCGTATCAAAAATATAGACCGGTAAAACTTTCCCAGCTTTTGCAGCTTCCACAAGCCCCGGGTTATCAGAAATTCGCAAATCTTGGCGAAACCAAAAGATTACTTTTTTTGACAACATGTTTACCCTCATCTCAATACCGAATTTTCTACAGCGTAAGTTCTCTGCTGGACGCGAGGAGTTCTCGGCCAAGATCCGTCAAAGTCGCTTTTTCCATGAGAAGATCATAGGCGTCTTTGTAGCGCAAACGGTAATGATCTATTTGCTTTTCCATAAAGTCTTTAGGAAGAATTGTCTCTGTTACCAAAGCGTTATTATAAAAGTCGATAATGCGCGCTAAAACAAAAGCCGCATGATAGATTCCCTCAATAGGGCGAGGTTCTTTGCGTAAAGGTGAGGTGTGAAGACCTTCACCACTACATAATGCATCAAAAGTTGATAGATTATAAAGATATTGATGGGCAGCTTCATGAATTAAATATTCAACGGTCATGTTAAAATCATGATTATCTGCTATGGCAACAAGGCCAAAAATGGCAAAACTTGATCCAGCTATAAAATAATCAGAGGTAACAACGACCACATTAGAAACGAGAGCTTCTATTTCTGAAAAATAGTCTGGGGCCACCCGCTTTATTTCCTCTAAAGCCTCTTGAATAAGAGTGGATGTTCTCTCAAAAGATGCATTTGAAGGTTCTTTTATATAAGGTTTTCCAGAAAGTTCTGAGATGAGAAGTTCTTCACACTGTTGCCACTGTTCAGGGGAGAAACAGTCATCTCCAAAGGGAAAAACAGACAGGGGCTTCTTTGTGTTAGCCCGTTGAAAGGCAAATGAAGAGAGTAATTTTTTAAACCCATCTGCATTATCTGCTTGAGCCGATTCAACAAGTGCCTCATTTAGGAGGGTAAAAGGAAATAAAATGTCTGGATTGTTTTGTAGATCATCTATAAGGGATTGGAATCTTATTTGTTCCGATTCATCAAGAAGACTTGATGTTTCATCCTTAAGATACACAAGGCTTTCACATAAGGTTTTATGATTTTTACGCTTTAGTATGAAAGCGCGCTCCGTATTAGGGAGCGCACAATTAAGCAACATAGTCTTTTATACAACGGTGCTTAGAAGTTTATTTTTGCTTGAAAAAACTTTTTTAAGATTAATCTTTGTCATTTTTATCTCCTGTTATTGAGAGTTTTGCCTTGGTAGAAATTGTTTCTACCAAGGCCGAATATAGATCATTGATAAGATTATCACCACCCCTTTTTTTAGGAGTCATGAAAAAAACATCAACCTCGGGCTGAGGCTCCTGAGGTAAAATTTCAACCAAATCACTTTCAATGGGGAAATCTCTACCAATAGGCGCTATACCATAACCCAACAAGGCAGCGTAATAAATACAGATAGCCGAATTAACCACAAGAGAAGGTTTTAGAAACTCTCCATTACCTTGTAAATGCCAGTCAACATTCCCTAGCATCGCATCTTTATTCTGATAAAAACTAATGAGGCGATGATTTTTAAGGTCCGCTTTTGTTTCTGGTTTGCCGTATTTTGCTATATAATTTTTGCTGGCAACAAGCTTTAAAGAAATTGAGAGTAATTTCTTTTTAATAACCGATCCTGGATCATCAACGGTCGGCAAAATAGCCACATCGGCATCTGTTTTAGATAAATTCACACGATCATTGGTTGTCTGAATGCGGAGAGTAACTTTGGGATATTTTTCTTGAAAGGCCGCAAGGCGAGGTATAAGCCAGAGGCTCATGGCGCCTGTTGTGGTTATTATTTTTAAAGAGTTCCGCCTTTGAACGCCTTTATTTTTGATGGTGTTCAGTTTCTGTTCGATGGTTAAATAGGACTCAATGACGGACTCGAATAAGTCTTGACCAACGGACGTCATTTCAACACCGCTTTTAAGGCGTTTAACCAAAGTTTGCCCTAATTCTTTTTCAAGGTTGGTTACCGCTTTTGTGACTGTTGAGGTAGCAAGATTAAGATACGTTGCGGCCCTGGAAAAAGAACCATGG
>CAXBEY010000078.1:0-5350 GCA_963974885.1 uncultured Alphaproteobacteria bacterium | reverse complement strand
AAGTCGAAACTTTGCTTTTTTATCGCCAAAAGAGCCTTTTGCAGAGGTTCCTATATAAAAGGTGTGATCTAAGAGGGTTCGTTATTATGTAGAGGATTCTGACAATGTCATTAAGCTGGCATTGCCGCCTTGTGCTGTTGTATCAATAGAGATGGTCTGTTCATTCATAAAGCGATAGAGGTAGTGTGGCCCCCCGGCTTTGGGGCCCGTGCCTGAAAGGCCCTGACCACCAAAAGGTTGTACGCCAACCACAGCGCCAATCATATTACGATTTACATAAATATTACCCGCTTTGATGCGAGATGCCACATACTCAACGCGACTTTCAATTCTGGAATGTAAGCCAAAAGTGAGCCCAAAACCAAGGTTGTTAATATCGTCAAGGACGGTGTCGAGTTCTTTTTCCTTAAAACGTTTAACATGTAAAATGGGTCCAAAATGTTCTTTTGTCAGGGCTGAAATTTCAGGGATTTCATAGGCGGTTGGGGAAACAAAGGACCCTTGCTTTGTTAGGGGATCGTTGGATTTTAGGCTATATATTTCCGTGCCTATTTTCTTAAGATCTTCAATGTGAGCTAAAAGAGATTTTTGGGCGCTTTGATCAATTACAGGCCCCACATCCGTTGAAAGTTTTGACGGATCCCCTAGGGTGAGCTCCGCCATAGCTCCTTTGAGCATTTCAATAATTTTATCAGCGATGTCCTCTTGTACAATGAGGAGTCTTAAAGCCGAACAGCGTTGCCCTGCGCTTTGAAAAGCAGAAGTAATAACATCGGTAACGACTTGCTCGGGCAAGGCTGTTGAATCAACAATCATGGCATTTTGCCCGCCGGTTTCTGCAATAAAGGGAATAATAGCACTGCGTCTTGCCGCCAGAACTTGATTAATATGCCAGGCGGTTTCTGTGGAACCTGTAAAGCATACGCCAGCAATACGCGGGTCAGACAGCAATGTTTCTCCAACAACGCGACCGGAGGCTTGAATAAGGTGGAGAACATCCGTTGGAATACCCGCTTTGTGCATGAGTTCCACCGCTTTTGTTGCAATTAAGGGCGTCTGACTGGCGGGTTTTGCAAGAACAGGGTTGCCTGTAACAAGAGCGGCACAAGCTTGCCCTATAAAAATGGCCAAAGGAAAGTTCCAGGGACTAATGCACAAAAAAGGCCCACGTCCCTTAAGGAGTAACTTATTCTCTTCTCCCGTTGGGCCAGGTAAAAGAGTGTCATTAGCTAAATTCTCTCGGGCTTGGACTGCATAATAACGGCAGAAATCAACAGCTTCTCTAATTTCGGAAATCGCATCGGGAATGGACTTTCCGCCTTCAAAGGTGCAAAGGGCGATCAGTTCATTACGATTGTCTTCCAGTAAACAGGCCAAACGATCAAGACAAGTCGCCCGTTCAATCACAGGGCGGTTTGCCCAAGATTCATGGGCTTTTTGAGCACCCTCAAGGGCGCAGAGTAAATTTTCTTTTGAGGCTGTGTGCACGTGTCCAATGGGATGATTGTTAAGAGGGCTTGTCACAGCCTTGGCTTGGTTAATGATTTTTTTACCACAAATAATCGGCCCCCCAACCCACTTCCAATTCTTATTTCCAAGGGCTTTATAAACGGGCTCCAGAGCTTTTTCATCTGTGATATCAAGACCGGAAGAATTTAAGCGTCCCGGTAAAATATGAGAGGGTTTTGTAAGGGCAGGATGGGAAATTTCATCCTCGGCGCAGTCTTCTAGGATTTTCAAGGGGTCTTTAACTAAAGAATCAATGGTGATTTTGGGGTTGGCGACTTCATTGACAAAAGAAGAGTTAGCCCCATTTTCTAAAAGCCGTCTTACCAAATAGGGAAGTAAGTCTTTATAAATACCAACGGGGGCGTAAATGCGCACAGGGATTCCATAGTCTTGGGTGAGAACTTGGTTGTAAAGGGCTTGTCCCATACCAAAGAGGCACTGGAATTCAAAATCTTTGTTTGGTCCAGCGAGTTCTAAAATTGCGGCAACGCTATGGGCATTGTGGGTTGCGAATTGTGGATAAAAAGCTTCTTTGTTGCTTAAGAGTTTTTGGGCACAAACAAGGTAGGAAACGTCCGTTGTGTTCTTACGGGTGAAAACGGGATAGTCCTCTAGGCCTAGCTCTTGGGCCTGTTTAATTTCGCTGTCCCAGTAGGCTCCCTTGACAAGGCGAACGTGAAAACGGCGCTCAGATCGTATGGCCAAATCAGCCAACCAATCAAGGACCGTTGTAGCTCGTTTTTGATAGGCTTGGACAGCCAGGCCCAGCCCATTCCAGCTTTTAAGATCGATATCAAGGGCGACCTGTTCAAGGATTTCTAAGGATAATTCAAGGGATTCTGATTCTTCCGCATCAATAGTAAGGTCAATATTGGCTGTTTTGGCTGCAAGACAAAGGGCTTTAAGAGTGGCACTTAATTCCGTTAAAACCCGTTGACGCTTTGCAACTTCATAACGGGGATGGAGGGCGGATAGTTTAATGCTAATGCTAGATTTAAGGGGGTGAGAATTGTCCTCCGCTGCACCAATTTCTTGAATAGCTTTGAGGTATGCTTGAAAATAGCGGGCTGCATCTTGCTTTGTATGGGCGGCTTCTCCCAGCATATCAAAGGAATGGCTGTATCCTTTTGAGCGATTTTGGGTGAGTCGTTTTTGGGCATCTTTAATGGAGGTGCCCATGACAAATTGATTGGCTAAAAGGGAAATGAGATTTTTAGCCATATAAGCCACAACGGGCTTTGAGGCAGTGTGTAACGTTGATTTAAGAGGCTTGAGAAAACGGTTGTTGCTGTCCCCTAAAAATCCCGTGGCCCATGATAAAGCCTTTGCTACTGTTCTTTCGCTTAATTGATCAGTGTTTGAAAGGGCATCAGTGAAATCAACGCCCTGCATTTTGTCTTGAATTAACTGATAAGCCGTTGCTTGATCTGGTACACGAATAAGGGATTCTGCTAACGCCATCAAAGCAATACCTTCTTTGGAAGAGAGGTCGTATTTTGTCATGAGGCGATCAACGGTTGAGGCTGAACGATGTGCCTCCCTTACTTTTTGGACAAGCAGGCTCGCCTTTTGGTGGATGCTTTTCCTTTCTTGATCAGAGAAAGAAAGTTGCTTTAAAAGAAGGGCCACAACTTCTGATTCTGGGGCTCGGTAGAGAGTATTAATATCCACAGTTTTCAATCCTTAAAGCTATTTTTTAGTCTGCCTTTTTTCTAACATCAAAGAGGCAATTATGGATAGAGATAATGCAAATCCGATAACAGATAAAGAGATAAAACTCGGAATATGGATAAAATCATGGAGTAACATTTTTATGCCAATGAAGCCAAGGATAAATCCAAGGCCATAGGAAAGGTAAACAAATTTAAGAGCCATATTTGCAATGACGAAATAGAGAGCTCTCAAACCAAGAATTGCAAAAATATTAGAGGTGAAAACGATATAGGGGTCTTGAGTAATGGCAAAGATTGCGGGAATAGAGTCCACTGCAAAAATCACATCGGAAAATTCAATGGTGATGAGAACAAGAAAGAGAGGGGTTGCAACCTTTTTTCCCTTTTCTAGGGTAAAAAATTTCTCTCCATCCAAGTCTTTTGAAATAGAGAAATGTTTTTTGATCCATAAAATAAAAGGGTGTTTTGTGAAGTCTCTTTCCTCGGTTTCTTTTTTCATAAATTGATAGGCTGTATAAATGAGGAAAACGCCAAAAACATAGAAAATCCAGCTGAATTTCTGAATTAAAAGGACACCAATTCCAATAAAAATACCCCGTAAAATAACAGCACCAATAATACCCCAGAGCAAAACACGGTGCTGGTATTTAAGAGGGATTTTGAAGGCTTGGAAAATGGTTAGAAAGATAAAAACATTATCAAGGCTCAAAGATTTTTCAACGAGGTAACCCGTTAGGAAATCAATGCTTGCCTGTTCCCCCTTAGAGTAAAATATATAAATATTGAAAAGAAGAGAAAGAGTGAACCACACACCGGTCCAGGCAATAGATTCTTTAATGGTGACCGCATGGGTTTTCCGATGAAAAACGCCCAGATCAAGGGCAATCATACCTACCAAGAATATAAAAAACAAAATCCAAGGGGCCATTGAGGTCATTTTTATTATTTTCCATTTTCTTTTAAGTCTAGCCCATAAGAATAATTTCTCAAAGCTGGGTAGAGTTACTTTTTCAGATAAACCTTAATTTTTTATGAAAAAGAGGTAAGGGTTTTTTAGTCTTTTCTCAATCTTCCTTAAAGTAAAATGCGTCAGGGTAAATTTAAAGCGTATGCTGGAGGGTTTGCCCTATGAAAACCATGAAATCATTTTTTTACCGTCTATCTCTTTCTGCTTTTTTCTTTTTAGTGAGTTTTTATGCAGTTTTTGCCTCGGTCCCTATGGATGTGGTGGAGAGGGGCGAAGGTTTCTCCCAAAGAGCCTCAACCTTTTATCCAGTTACCTTCCCAAGGGAACACAGGTGGCCACGGGCAAAAGTCAGCAAGGAACGTGTTGATTTAACGGGCCTGTCCTTTATAACAATCGATCCAGAAGGCGCACGGGACTTAGATGATGCTTTGTACGTAGAAGAAGGCAAGAAAGGTGGCTACCACATTGCTATTGCCATTGCAGATCCTACCTATTATATCCAACCTCATTCTCCTGTCGCCCAAGAGGCTCGTAACCGTGGCTTTACGGTTTATGGAGAGGGCACCCCGGTGCCGATGCTTCCTCAAAAGCTTGTGCATGTTTGTTCCCTAGGGGAGGGTAAAAAGCGCCCAGCAGTTATTGTGGATTTGTTTATTGATAAGAACGGTGCTTTTAAGGGCGAGCCTTCTATCTATAGAGCTCTTGTTCGTTCACAACATAAACTATCCTATCGGTCTGTGAACGATATTTATAGGGGGCGCTGGTTTTCTGTTATAAATCCTCACCTTAAAAAGAAGCTATTCATATTGCAAGGGGCGGCGCAGGCATTGAAGTCCTATTATTCTAAGGATGAAGAGGCGTTGATGAGCCAAGATGTTGTGAGTGAGTTTATGGTCACAGCTAATAATGCCGTTGCCATGCATCTTAAAAAAATGGTAGTAGAATCTAGAATTAAGAAAGCTGTATTTAGGGCGCAAGGTGATGTAGAAAGTCGGGCTTTTTATACCTCGGAGAGTTCTTTTCATGCATCCTTTGATTTGATATATACTCACTTTACATCTCCGTTAAGACGCTATGCTGACATGATGGTTCATTGGCTTCTCTTTCACCCGGGTTATACCTTCTCAAAGACGGCTCTTGATTATATGGGCTCTGTTGCAAAAAAAGTTAGAAGTTAAAGGAGTCCTTTGATTTTGACGTT
>CAXBEY010000077.1:0-5388 GCA_963974885.1 uncultured Alphaproteobacteria bacterium | reverse complement strand
ACACAATTCGTGAAACAACAAAAGCATCGCACCCTGAGCTGGTGGGCTTAATGACAACGTCCCTTTCAAAACAGTTTTCGAAGCTCTCTGAAAGTCTAGAGGGGTTAATGCAAGAGCTCAAATCTTCTCACCAGAAACAAGAGCGAAAACTTAAAAAAACGAGCCTCTATATCTGCTTCGCTTTTTGCCTTGCAAGCCTCCTCAGCGGAGCCAGCCTCTGGTATTTCTTCCCCCAAAAAACCAACTATTCCTTGAGCCAACGCCACTTTGATTATCTTAGGGAAGGCATCACGTTCCGCCATGCCTTTAAGAACCTTTCTCAACAAGAACAAAAGAACATTAAGGCTAAAATGGGCGATTCCTGGAAGGACTACTATAATGAAATTCTATAGAATTAATGGGCTGGAAAGAATGTTGTTCACCCATCTCTCCGTGCACGAATATAACGTTCCTTTTCAGCCTTGGTTAGGTCTTTGATCTTATTTTCTAACCTATATGCTGAACTCTTATTGTGCAATTTCTCAACATGAACCAATTCTAGCGGTTCCTTCCCCCTAAGGTACTTTGCGCATTTTTTACCTTGTGATTGATGTTCCTCAAACCTCCTAGAAACATCAATTGTCACGCCTGTATATAGAGCTCCAGAACCACAGCGGATCATATAAAGAAACCATGGAGTTTCTTGAGCTTTAGACTGCAACTTTATATCCAAGATCTTGAGCCAGTTGTTGTAAGGTAATTTTTGAAAACCCTAAGGTTTCTAAATCTTCTATTGATTTATTATGGAACAGTCCCCAAACTTTTTTAGCACTTGGATGGTTCGGTCCATATTTCTGAGGATTTTTCAATTTACTGATAATACTAGTATCTCTGCTAATTCTTTTCGCCAAATCAGAGGCGCTAAAATAGGAGAGAAGTCTAGTAACAATCTTTCTGTCATAATCTTTTTTAAGATATTTAGTTAAAAAAGAATTTACAGATTCTGGTTTATTTTTCTGTTTCTGTATTTTTACTTCTTTTTTTACTTTTGGAGCAGAAGGAGATGTATCCCCAAACAACTCTCTTTTTACTTTAGTGGAACCCTTCTCCTTTTTAATAGGTTCCTCAGGTTTTTTTTCTGGGCTTTGCTTTATAGCTTGCTTTGGGAATGTCCTTAGTGATTTTCTGTCACTAGACTCTGAAAAGAAAGCCTCGTAGTGATCTGCACGTGCCCCTTCCATTGCACAAGCAATGTTCACAATAACCTCTCCTGTATTTTGGCCATACATTTCGTTCATTAAAATTATCAAAGAAGGTAGCTGTTTTGCGGCACTTTCCTGGAGTTTTATCGCATTTATTTTTTTTACAAGTGGGCCAACCTCAGGATCTGTTTCGCTATTTTTATTGGTGTAAGTAAAGTTTAATTTTTGCGGCCGTTGGAAAGACCCATCACCCTGAAAGCTATGGTTTTTCAAATCATAGTAATTAAAGATTGTTGGTATGATGGATCTAAAAAAACTGTAATTAATCCTCGTTCCCCCATTAAAGGCAAACTGCCTATATAGCGTGATTGCATAATCACGGTATGCAAAGGGTGATTGAGAAATACAACTAGATAGGTTAAAAGCTTGGCTCAGTTTTACATTACTGAAAACATCCAATGCGGAGTTATATTGACCCAGCTCTTCCAAATTAATTGATGTTTTTGAGGTCTTAGATTTTAACATTCGGTCTGGGGTTTTCATCAAGACAGGGTGTATAGGGTCAAAATGAACAGTGACATTCGAATTTTGTTTATACATTTCGACCATAACTGCCATGCTTTCACAGGGGTCATATTTGTTATATTCTCCCATTATGAGATGGTCCCCATTAGGCAACGATAAATAGCTTTGTTGAATGGAAGTTTTTCCTCGTGGGATAAGGTATAAACAATTTGGTTCTGATATATATGCTGCTCTGAAATCTACTTTGGATGCAACCGCCTTGGTATACCGGTCTTCTTCGATAACCTGATACAGCCAGGCAAAATGATTTCTATCTGTAAAGCGATCTTGTTCGTATGCAATTCGGTGTCCTGTGCTTAAAACATTTGGAAGGCTTAATTGCTTAGCTCTTTTCTCTCTTAGAATCTCTAAATAGTGGGAGTATAAACCCGTTTCAAATACAGTTTCAGTGCTTGTTGTCTTATCACGCTTTATCCGCAAACGGAGTAAGTCACTGTCGTGTGTTGCTTCATATAGCCTTGCTTCAGGATGAGTACTCGTGAAGGTTTCAACAAAAAGGTTACGAGTTTTTGCTATACGTAAATGTTCACGTAACTCATGATAAGGTACAAAGCCTGAAGTTTTATTTTCCTCTGACAACAAGGTATGAATTTCCTTGAGCCACTTTTCTTTCTCATCGTTAGTTAATGAAGGATCTTTGATCTTTCGCAAACATGCGCGCAAATAACCGCGGACATCTTTGAAGGTAATAGGAGTATATTTGAACCCTTTACCTTTTTTAGTTTTTTGGAACCACTGAGGTTCCCAAACTCCTCTTAGTATTAAAGCGCCTGCATAATCATACGGGACTTTCAGAGACTGGTTTTTCACAGAAACAATGGATTTTATTCGGTTAGCAAGAATAATTAATCTCAAGGCCTCTGCTGATTCCTCCAGTGACTCTTCGTCAGTTATCCCAAAAGATTCTTTTGAAAAAAGATCAATCACAGAGCGAATATTCTGCTCATCAGTTTCAACGTTCAGAACACCACTGGACTCATTTTTCTTTTGATCATAAGGGGTGAACCTTCCTCTAGTAACTTTCTTGGTAGCTTTTGCTCCACAATCTATGACAAACATCTTCTCTTCTAGACATGGTGTTGGATTATTCCAACTCTTTTTTGATCCTATGTATTCTGCTTCTTTTTGCAGAAGCTCCTCCAGATTTAATTGGGTTTTAAACGGTGTGTAAGTTGGAATTTCTGCAATGAATATAAAATCCCTCGGCAATGAGGAAAAACAAATTGTTGAAGAAAATATAGAAAAAAGTAAAAATAAATATCGTGGTGAGAGAAAAGTCATATGAGGTACACATTTATATGAAATAACTAGCTGAATTTATTGTTTTTTCGAAAAAATGTCAAGCTTACAGAACCCTCTGAATAAAGTCTGTTTCCCTCGCCTTGCTCTTGTTTGAACCTAAAAAAAGAGTTTTCTCTCTCATATACTCAGTTTCTGGCCGATTAGGGCACTATGAGCGCTCTTTTTTTTCTTTTTGCACCTCATTTCGAGGTTTTTGGGCGCACCTATCCTGCTAATTTTGCTCTTTTATTTAAAAGAGTTACGCTCTGACGGAGATTATACCCCATGGCGATGAGATCAAAGTGGACCTGATGGCGGGCCCAGCCTTTATAGCGGCTCCGCGTTAAGTTCATGCCGTTTTCAGGTGGCCAAAAATGCGCTCAACACCACCACGAGTACGCCCCCAAATTTTGTTGAGCTGGACCTCCCAATTGGGCTGTTTTCTCCCGCGACTACCCTTGTGCATCAGCTTATCTATAATGTCATGATCTTTTAAAAGATCTCGGTTTTCCTTACTACCATAGGCTTTGTCAGCATACACAGCTGTCTCATTTCCGTTTAACAGCTGCCCAAAAACTTGGCTATCATGAACATCCGCTGATGTCGCGATAACTTTTTTAATGAGGCCGGTTTCTTCATCAGAGGCCAAATGGGCCTTGTATCCATAAGTCCATTCATCACGTTTTTTTGTCCAACCCGCTTCAGAGTCTTTGCTCGAAACTGTGCCGCCTTGAGGAGGCCTAACACTGGATTGAATGACGCTGGCGTCAATGATAGCACCTGATTTCAATTTGATGCCTTGCTTTGATAGTTCTATCATGACCAGAGCAAAAAGTTTGCCCGTGTGGTCTTTCAGAGAAGCCCGAAAACGGCAAATCGTTGTCTCATCAGGGATTGTCGCGTTTAAACTAAAATCACAAAACCGGCGAAAAGAGAGGCGGTCGTAAAGCATCTCCTCCATTTCAGGGTCGGAAAGCCCGTAAAGGTTCTGCAAAATCAAAACCTTAAACATCTGGCACGGTGGGTAGCCCGTGGGTCCCATACCGCTTCTGTTGAGAATTTTTTCAAGGTGTTCGTCGAAACATGTCCAGTTAATCAGACCTGAAATTTTCTCAAGTCGAGTCGTGCCTTTGGATTTTTGTGTGACCATTAAATCTGAAAAACATGCCATAGAAACCATTGATAAACCTCATTTTTATATGGTTTATTATAGCGTATTTGAGGCAACAAATAGAGTGCTTTCCTCAGAATTTAGAGGGAATCGGGGTACTTATGCAGAGGGTTCCTTACACTGATATTAAAAATCTTATTAGCGGGGCTAGTCTTTGGTATTTCTTTCCCCAACAAACCAACTATTCCTTGAGCCAACGCCACTTTGATTATCTCAGGGAAGGCATCATGTTCCGCCATGATTTCAAAAAAATCTCACCCTAGGTACAGAAAAACTTAAAGGCCAAAATGGGCGACTCATGGAAGAGTTATTATGAGGAAATTATGGAGTAAAGACGCCTATCCTAAAAAAAATTGATGAGCATTCAAAGATCATAAATACTCCCTTGAATTGTTAGAGGCATACTCATTTAACCAGCAGAAAGTATTTACCAGCTTCATCTGTTCGACGGTGCCACAAGGAATCTCCAGTAGCTTGGGGTTAGCCACAACAACAGCTAGACATTGTGCACGGGAGACTGCAACATTTAGACGATTTTTGCTGTAGAGAAACTCGATATTGCGCGGCAGATCTTCGGCGCTCGATGTGACCATGGAAATCAACACAATAGGTGCTTCCTGGCCTTGAAACTTATCAACTGTACCAACCCTAGCATTCTCCGGCAAGATGGAGCGTAGAAAATTCACCTGGACATTATAAGGTGTCACCACCAAAATATCATCCTCAGTGATCGGGCGCGTACTGCCATCATGTTCGACGAAGTTTTGCCCTAGTAAAGACTGGTATTTCACTTTGATGATTTCGCCTTCTTCAATGCTCTTTTGCGAGCAGCCTTCATGATCGGCGGGAATGAACACAATACCCTCATTTGGCAAATCGATGCTTTGCAAGTTTAGGCTGCGCCGCGCAGTGCTTTCATGAGCAGTCAGACGGCCATCATAAAAGGCATCCGAAATAAACTGACAGATGCTGGGGCGCATACGGCGGGTCTGGCCAAGGAAAATACCGCGCTCTGCTGGAATGGTAGAATGATTTCCAAGCAGGAACTCCAACACTGATAATCCGGCTTCCCCAGGATGCGTGCCTTGAATGGGCTGCCCCAACTGCATTTGATCGCCAACCAGAATAATGTTCTTGGTGGCGTTAGCCATAGCCACGACATTCGCGGTA
>CAXBEY010000076.1:0-5485 GCA_963974885.1 uncultured Alphaproteobacteria bacterium | reverse complement strand
CATGAGTAACGAGAAAGTGAGTAGGGATACAATGAATAATGATTTAGTGGAAAATGATCCTCGTCTCCTGAAGGGAAAGACGGGACAGTGGGAGCTTGTGATTGGTCTTGAAGTTCATGCGCAAGTGGTCTCAAAAGCCAAGCTTTTTTCAGGTGCGTCAACGGATTTTGGCTCAGATCCTAACGCTCAGGTTTCCTTTGTGGATGCGGGTTTTCCAGGAATGCTTCCGGTAATTAATACGGTGTGTGTGGCGCAAGCCGTGAAAACAGGTTTGGGCCTTAATGCGCATATTAATCTGAAATCCCTTTTTGATCGCAAAAACTATTTTTATGCGGATTTGCCACAAGGCTACCAAATTTCTCAATTCGAGACGCCTATTGTGGGGAGAGGCCACCTTATGATTGAGCTCGACGATGGTCAAGAGCGCCGCATTGGTATTGAGCGCCTTCACCTGGAGCAAGATGCGGGGAAAAGTATCCATGATCAGCATCCCAGCAAGACCTATATCGACCTTAACCGGTCTGGTGTGGCTTTGATGGAGATTGTTTCTGATCCTGATATGCATAGCATCGAAGAAGCACAAGCCTATGTGAAAAAAATGCGCGCCCTTTTGCGTTGCCTTGGGACCTGTGATGGCAACATGGAACAGGGAAGCATGCGGGCCGATGTGAATATTTCTTTGCGTCGCCCAGGAGAAGAACTGGGAACCCGCGCTGAAATTAAAAACGTGAACTCTATTCGCTATATGGGGCAAGCTATTGCCTATGAGGTGAGTCGTCAAATGGATATTCTAGAAAATGGGGGAACCATTAATCAGGAAACCCGTTTGTTTGATCCCAGCAAAGGCATTACGCGCTCTATGCGTTCCAAGGAAAATGCCCACGATTATCGCTATTTTCCTGATCCGGATTTGCCCCCTCTTGTGATTTCCCAAGAGCTCGTAGATCGCATTGCGGCAAGTTTGCCAGAATTACCAGAGGCGAAAAAGAAACGCTTTATGGCAGATTATGAATTGAATGCCTATGATGCCGCTGTGTTGACGGCGGATATGGAGACATCGGCCTATTTTGAGACAGCGTTGTCGGCCCTAAAGAACAAAGGCAAAAAGACCGTCAAGCTTCTTGCAAACTGGCTTGTTGGCGAGCTTTTTGGGGTCTTAAACAAAGAAAGTGTTGCCTTAAAAGACTCTAAAATCTCAGCTCAAAATTTAGCCGAGATGGTTGATCTTATTTCAGCGGATACGATCTCTGGTAAGATCGCGAAACAAATCTTCCCTGAGATGTGGAAAACCGGCCAAAGTGCTGCTGAGATTGTTAAAGAAAAAGGTCTTGAGCAAGTGAGTGATGATGGCGCCATTGAAGTGATTATTGATGAAATTATTGCGGCCAATGGAGACAAAGTTGCTGAATACAAATCCGGTAAGGATAAGCTGTTTGGGTTCTTTGTGGGCCAAGTCATGAAAGCCATGCAAGGCAAAGGTAATCCTAAGGCTGTGAATGATATTTTGAAAGCTAAATTAAAGTAGATCAGGATAAATCCTTGATTAGACTCGCCCTTTATCAACCGGAAATTCCCCAAAATACAGGAACACTGCTGCGTGCCGGAGCGTGTTTGGGGGTTGAGCTTGACATCATTGAACCCTGCGGATTTGGTTTGAGCGACGCACGGCTTAAGCGCGCGGGTATGGATTATGTCGAGATCGCTCATTATACCCGCCACACATCTTGGCAATGCTTTAAAGAAAAGGCAAAAGAAAACCAGAATCGCCTTGTTTACCTCACCCCTCATAGCACTCTTTCCTATACGGATTTTGACTTCACGTCCCAAGATATTTTGATTTTAGGACGCGAAAGCGATGGTTTGCCACAGGATGTTTCACAGGAAATTCTCCACCATATTACCATTCCCATGGTTGAAGGTCGGCGCTCTCTAAATGTTGCATTAGCAGGGGCGATGGTCCTTGGAGAGGCTTTACGACAAACACAAAAAAAGGAGACTAAAAATGTCTGATACAAAAACACTTTGCCTTAAAAAAGAAGCCTCAACTTGGTTTGAATCCCTGCGGGATAAAATAACATCGGCCTTTGAAGATATTGAAAGAGACTATGCTGAAAAAAATAACCTCACCCCTGGAAAATTCGAGTTCACCCCTTGGGAGCATACCGAAGGAGGCGGTGGGGTGATCGGCCTTATGAAGGGGAATGTTTTTGAAAAAGCGGGTGTTAATATCTCAACGGTTTTTGGAGAATTTTCAGAAGAATTTCGCGGGCAAATTCCCGGTACGGAAAAGGACCCTTCTTTTTGGGCTAGCGGGATTTCTCTTGTCTGTCATATGGCAAACCCCAATGTGCCAGCGGTTCATATGAATACCCGACATATTGTAACAGCAGATAAAACATGGTTCGGGGGCGGTGGCGATTTGACGCCTTACTACCCTTTCGAGGAGGATAATGCGGATTTCCATGCAGCCTATAAAGCCGCCTGCGATGCCCATGATCCTGAGTATTACCCCAAGTTTAAAAAATGGTGTGATGAGTACTTTTTCCTTAAACACCGCAATGAACCCCGCGGCATTGGGGGTATTTTTTATGACTATTTAAATTCTGGTAACCTTGAGGAAGACTTTGCCTTCACAAAGGGTGTCGGTCTTGCGTTCTTAGAGGCATACCCCAAAATTGTGCGCCGTCGTATGGACCTTGATTGGACCCATGAGCAACGTCAGCATCTTCTTCAACGCCGCGGTCGCTACGTGGAATTCAACCTGCTTTATGATCGGGGCACGCTTTTTGGCCTTAAAACCGGCGGCAATGTCGAGGGGATTTTGATGTCCATGCCACCGGAAGTTAAATGGGCTTAAGTGAGAAACCCTAACTGTGTGGCGGTCTTATGTTTGGAGGCCTTAGGTATAAACGCTATTTTCTTTTGGCGTTCCTCCTTAAGATCGATCCACTCCTGAGTTGTGCGCATGCCATCTGGCAGTTGAGCATCTCGAACAGTTTTAAAGTTCTCAATGCCTTTTAAAATCAAAGGCAGCGCTTCGGGAGATG
Source organism: uncultured Alphaproteobacteria bacterium (assembly GCA_963974885.1). Classification (GTDB taxonomy): domain Bacteria; phylum Pseudomonadota; class Alphaproteobacteria; order Caedimonadales; family UBA9215; genus UBA9215. Next base: position 2,438 of record CAXBEY010000076.1, on the reverse strand, counting down.
TGTGGCCATCAAAGGCATTGGGGTCTTCAAAGAGACAAGGGGGCAAGCCCAGATCCATCAACGTTTTATTAAGCAAAAGCGTTGTAAAGGTTCGGGTGTTGCCATCCCTATGGGGATGGGTAATAACCAAGGCATGGCTTAATTCATTGGCGGCAACGACCTTATCCCCAAAGGACGCATTCTTGTCCTCTATGACATCATAATAATCCTCAATGAATCCTTTAAGAAGGGGGTTGAGATCTTCAATAGGCTTCATTTCCATTTTGAGAGTAAAGCCACTTTTGGCCCTTATATATGACACGGTTGAAATATGGCTATATTTCCTAGACCCTAAAATAAATAAGGGAGTCGTGTCAGGCAAGCCATATTTTAACCCTCTAGAGGGTTTTGCATTGCTGTGTTGGAAGGCAATATCATGGAGGCTTTGTAGATAGTCGACGCTCAGACGTTTACCTTGAGTCTTGTGCAAGAAATTAAAGCCTTCAAGTAAAGAAGGAATTGTACCCGGTTCCATCATTTCGTAATTCACCCAATACTTTCCACTTCTTTGTTGGGTAAAATCCATACAAAGGCGCCACGCATCAGAGGTTTCGAGAAAGCTTCTCAAAAGGGTATAAGGGTTCTCCACGCGTTCGACCTCTAATTGTTCTAAGTGTGGTGTCATGTCAGTCTTTAAAGTTTCTATACGGGATTTAACAAGGGATAAGGCCTCCTCTTGACCAACGTCAAATTGGTAAAAAATATAAGCATAGACTAGGAAGGTTGCATCAGTGGAGGTCGGGACTTCCTTGTCAAAGAGGGCTTTAAAGTACGCGTATACTGGAACAAGCTCGGGGTAAGAGTGATGATCTTTGCTTAAAAGAACATGTAAAAGGCTTGGCCCTTGGTGTGACAATGTTTTTGGCATTGGGGATTCGTATTGGGAATAGATTTTAGTGATAATTGCTGCTTGTTGCATTTGTTCATCACTCCAGGGGGCTTCAAAAGCTCTATAAAGGGAAGAAAGGGGAGAGTACACGTCTGGTTCATATTCATATACAACATCAAAAGGAGATGACTGTTTAGATGCTGGATCTTTCATAATGCCTTCGACTAGGGATTCTATGCGTTTTTCAAAGTCTTCCGTTGAAAGGTCTTTGTAGCACCCATAACCCACAGCGGCAGCAACCAAATGTAAAGTCTGATCCTCCCTATAGTTAAAGCGCGCTTTAATAAAGTCTGTTTGGCTTAGCCAATCTTCACCTAATGCCTCACCTAAGGCTTCACGGGGGGAAGAGTCACATGCGTTCAGTTTCGGTGTGGCAAGAGCACAAAGGAGAACAAAGGATAATTTGAGTAAGTTTTTATTAATGACCATCATTGTTAACTTTATATGTTAATTGTTTGAGTTTTTATACTATTTGTTTACTTGCTTTGTCAATATTTTTTTGGATTTGAAAGTTTTAGCTGATTTGAGATGGTATAAAATAGCCTTAAGGGGGGGATGAACTTACTATTTCCGTCAACGCAAAGTTAAGTCACTCTTAAAGACGAAGCTTAATCTATGTTGGAACAGAGTAAATCCCGCAAAACCATAGGGACTTCTTGGATGAGGTCCTCTGCAAGGAGGCCGGGGCCAAATAACTGGGCTGCTTCTCCTTGTATCCACGCTGCAGCAGACCCACTGACCAAGGGTGTGCAGCCTTGAGTCAGAAGCCCTCCAACGAAACCGGCTAATACATCTCCCGTTCCAGCAGTAGAAAGGGTCGGTGGCCCATTGGTATTGATATAACAGATGCCCTGGGGAGAGGCTATGATCGTGTCGGAACCCTTTAGCAAAAGTGTTGCCCCAGAGATTTTAGCCGCGTTGAAGGCTGTCGTTATTTTGTTGCTTTGTTGGTCAAAGAGTCGCTGAAATTCTCCTTCATGGGGCAGAAGGATACAGTGGTCGTGGAGCAAATCAATGAGGCGTTTTTTATGGGTCTCGAAGCAGGATAAAGCGCCCGCATCAAGAACAATTTTCTTGTTGGTTTTTAAGGCAATTTCAACCAGCTCTTGCGTCGTCTCATTGGGCTCAAGACCCGGCCCTATGACGATACCATGAACAGTTTTTTGGCTAAGGGCTTCTTGAAAATCTTCGGGTGTTGTGTAGGGTTTAACAAGGGTCCCTAACGTATTAATTTGATAGAGCTCTTTTACCGATGATGGACAAAGAAGGGTTGTCATGCCAGCGCCTATGCGGCGACTTGCTTCTGCTGCGAGGCGTGGCGCACCTGTCATTTTCTCTCCCGCAACAACCATCAGATGTCCTCGGGTATATTTATGGTCCGTTGGTTTGGGAAAGGGAAAGGAATCTAGCCAGAGGGCGGGGGTATTTTCGTAAGGAAAAGAACTGTTCAGACAGGGGCTCTGTTGCAAAAAAAGTTAGAAGTTAAAGGAGTCCTTTGATTTTGACGTTT
>CAXBEY010000075.1:0-5501 GCA_963974885.1 uncultured Alphaproteobacteria bacterium | reverse complement strand
GGAAAAGACACACGCCTTTCCGGCTATATGATTGAACCCGCCCTTACAGCTGGTTTTATCGCCATGGGAATGAATGTCGTACTCGTTGGACCTCTGCCTACCCCTGCTATTTCAATGCTTGTGTGCTCGATGCGTGCAGATCTTGGTGTTATGATTTCAGCCTCTCACAATCCTTATTATGATAATGGCATCAAATTTTTTGGACCTGATGGATATAAACTTTCCTGCGGGATTGAAAAAAAAATTGAAGATCTTGTTTCTGGAAAAATCACTGACCTTGCAAAACCTGAGGACCTTGGCAAAGCGTTCCGACTTGAGAGTGCCAGCGGTCGTTACATCGAATTTGTAAAAAACACTCTTCCCAGCTCTGTTCGCTTTGACGGATTAAAAATTGTTATAGATTGTGCCCATGGCGCCGCTTATAACGTGGCCCCCAAAGTCTTCTGGGAACTTGGGGCCGAAGTTATTATAATGGGAGATCAACCCGATGGTTTTAATATCAACGCCAATGTGGGGGCAGTCTCCAGCGAAGCAATGTGTCAAGCAGTCCTAGAACATGGCGCCGATATTGGCATTGCCCTTGATGGAGATGCTGATCGCCTTGTTGTTTCCGATGAGAAGGGGCATTTGGTGGATGGGGACCAAATTATGGCCATTATCGCAACAGCTTGGCAAAAGCACTCGCGGTTGCGCGGTGGAAAAGTTGTTGGCACGGTCATGTCTAATTTAGGTCTTGAAAACTATCTTAAAACCCAAGGCCTTGAGCTCATACGCACAAACGTTGGTGATCGTTATGTAAGTGAATATATGCGCAAACAGGGCTGCAATGTTGGTGGAGAGCAATCGGGCCATATTATTCTCTCGGATTTCGCAAGAACCGGCGATGGCCTTGTGGCAGCCCTTCAAGTTCTTGCCGTTCTTGTGGAGACTAAAAAGCCTGCCAGCAAAGTCTGTCGTGTGTTTGAGCAAACACCTCAAAGATTAAAAAGTGTCCGCTTTCAAAATGGAGACCCCATGGCCTCTCTAGCCGTCGCAAAGGCGATCAAGGAGATGGAAGCTGATTTAGGAAGTACAGGGCGACTTCTTGTGCGCAAATCTGGAACTGAGCCGTTGGTACGTATTATGGTAGAAAGTGAGAGCCCCGCCAAATTAGACAAAGTGATCACCTATGTTTTGGACGCGATGGACCAAGAAAATTTTCTTGAAAAAAGCGCCTAAATAACACCTACTAAAAGAGTTTGCCGTGAGAAAATTTTTATCCGATTTCAAGATGCCTCTGATCCTAATCACAGAAATTGTTGTGTCCTTATTTTTTGGAGACTTGATTCCAAGCCCTATTAAGACAGGTTTATATGCTTTAAGCCTTAGCCTTAAAGAAATTCTTCTCTTCGTCCTTCCCTTTGTCATTTTTTCTTTTCTGTTAAATAGCATTGGTATCTTGAGAAAAGGAGCTTTTTCCTTTGTTGCCCTTGCCTTTTCGATGGTCATTATTTCTAATTTTACAGCAACAGTTTTAGGAGGCTTTCTAGGAATTTTTACCCTTAGTAATTTAGGATTCATTGAGAAAATTACCCTCTCCAAAGACACCTTAAGTCCTTTGTGGACCTTAAACTTGCCTCAACTTGTTTCCAATGACGTCGCCCTATTTTCAGGACTTGTTGCCGGGGTCATTTTATCTCTCACAGGACATCAGAAAAGTCAGAATATTGCACAGAAACTTTATGATGCTTCCTTTTTCTTTTTAAAACGCTGCTTCATTCCCGTCCTCCCTATTTTCATTTTAGGTTTCATTTTCAAGATGCAGCATGATGGTCTGCTGACCTCTGTCTTTAAACATTACTTGCCCATTGCGATCCTCATTATCATTGTCTCTGTTTCTTATATTTTAACGCTTTTTGCCGTTGCCCTACGATTTGACAAAGCGAAATGGGTACAAGGACTAAAGAACCTTGTGCCCGGTATGCTGACGGGATTTACGACAATGTCCAGTGCCTCGACTCTTCCTTTAGTCATTGATGCTGTTGAGAAGAATACAACGGAGCCTTTTACGCCGGGTGTTGTCCCTGTCAGCATTAATACCCACCTTGTGGGAGACTGTTTTTCTATGTCCATACAGGCCATTGCTATTTTGATTTCCTTTGGATATGGCCTGCCCTCTTTACCAGACTTCCTATTATTTTCAGTGTTTTTTGTCATAGCTCGCTTTGCTGTTGCCGGTGTTCCAGGGGGAGGTGTTTTAATGACCCTGCCGGTTTTTGAGAAATATCTTGGGTTTTCTGGAGAAATGCTTTCTCTTATTACGGCGCTCTATATTCTTTTTGATCCTCTTATTACACCGGTCAATGTTTTAGGACATGGTACTTTTGCCCAGCTTTTTGAGCGACTTTACAAGAGAATTCTTGGGAAAAAAAACGCGGCGATAAAGGCCCCACTCTAATTTTTCTTTGATTTTAAAAGGGCATTCACGCTATCTTAATTGGATACGGAACGAGGGAATAAAACAAAATGTCTAAAATACGTTTATCTGACTTAAAATTGCCCCTTATTTTAATGGCAGAAATTATTCTCTGCCTTGCCTTTGGCGATCTCATTCCAACGCCCCTTAAAACCGCTTTTTATACCTTGAGCGTTTTACTCAAAAATATCCTCATCACAGCCCTTCCTTTTATCATTTTCTCCATCCTCTTTAGTAGTCTTGGTGCCCTAAAAAAAGGCGCTTTCACCTTCACAGCCCTTGCCTTTGCCCTGGTTGTTGCTTCTAACTATGCTTCCACCTCATTGGGCGGGTTTCTAGGAGTGCATTTTCTAGATCACATCGACATTGCCTCCTATGATAATGCCACAGCGCAGCAATTAATTCCCCTTTGGGAAACACACTTAACACCAGAGACATTAAAAAATATTACAGGTTTTTGGGGTCTTAAAATACTGCACTCCCTTTCCAATGACATGGCTCTTTTTGCCGGTATTGTTTGTGGATTATTCCTTGCTTTCACAGGGCATAACAAAACAAAACGTCTCTCTCAAAAAATGAAACATCTTGCCTTTTCTTTTTTGCAAAAGGGCTTTATTCCCCTCATTCCCCTCTTTATTTTGGGATATATCCTTAATATGCAACATGGGGGATTGCTCAATTCTATTTTCCAAGATTATTTTGCTATTATTACCCTCATCGTTACGCTAACTTTTTCCTATATTATCTTTCTTTATGGTGTGGCCTCTGCTTTTAAAATAGCAAAATGGCGTCGTAGTTTGAAAAATATGTTTCCTGCTGCGATCACAGGGTTTAGCACCATGTCCAGTGCTTCAGCCCTTCCCCTTGTCATAGACGGTGTTGAAAAAAATACCGGCCATGAAGCCTCCAAAGGCGTTGTTCCCATTAGCATTAATATTCATTTGATCGGGGATTGTTTTGCGATTTCTATTTTAGCCTTGACCATTCTTGTGTCCTTTGGACACCCTTTACCAACCCTAGAGGAATACATGCTTTTCACCCTTTTCTTTGTGCTTGCAAAGTTTGCGGTGGCTGCTGTCCCTGGAGGCGGCATTCTGGTGATGATTCCTATCTTAGAAAAATACCTTGGGTTCACCCCTGAAATGCTGTCTTTAATTACGGCCCTTTATATCCTTTTTGATCCCATTGTCACCTCTGCAAATGTTCTCGGAAATGGGGCTTTTGCACAGATTTTTGAAAAAATTTACGCTCTATTCCATAAAGAAAAAAAGGGACCTGCATGGGCAAACTAGCCGACTTAAAACTGCCTCTTATTTTAATTTCTGAAATTATTTTGTGTCTTTTTTTTGGGGATATGGTTTCCGTAGAAATTAAATCAATCCTCTATGCCATGAGCCTTAGCATCAAAGAAGCCCTGCTCATGGTGCTTCCTTTTATTATTTTCTCCTTTCTACTCAGCAGCATTGGCACCCTTCAAAAGGGGGCTCTTTCCTTTGTTGTTATTGCTTTTTTGATGGTGATTCTATCAAATTTCACAGCGACATCCCTTGCGGGATTCTTGGGTACTTTTACCTTGAACGCCCTTGATACCATTCAACCTTTTACGCCCTCAACTCTGGATTTACTACCTCTTTGGGATTTAGATTTCCCGTCCCTTCTATCCAATGATACAGCCCTTTTCTTAGGCCTTTTATGTGGCATTTTGATTTCGTTAACAGGCTTTCACAAAGGACAAAACTTAGCCCGTTATCTGCAACATTATGCGCTACTCTTTTTAAAGCGCTTGTTTATCCCTGTGATTCCTGTGTTTGTTTTAGGGTTCATTCTTAAGATGCAACACGACGGTATCTTAGAGCTTATTGTGCGAAATTACCTTTCTGTTTTTGTGGCAATTACCCTGCTGGCCTTTACTTATATTATTCTCTTATATGGTCTTGCAGCCAACTTTAGCCCTCAAAGGTGGTTCACCAGCATTCGCAATATGATCCCTGCCCTTGTGACCGGATTCAGCACTATGTCTAGCGCCTCAGCACTCCCTCTTATTACAACAGCCTCAGAAAAAACCTCCAAGAATCCTGTCGTGAATGGCATCGTGCCCTTGAGTATCAATATTCATATGATTGGGGATTGCTTTTCCCTCTCTATTTTGGCGCTAGCAATCATGGTATCCTTTGGCCTGCCCTTACCAAGCGCCTCAACTTTTTTAACCTTCACGCTCTTTTTTGTGATGGCAAGATTTTCTGTTGCGGCTGTTCCCGGAGGAGGTGTGTTGGTTATTCTGCCCGTCCTTGAATCCACCCTTGGCTTTTCACCTGAAATGCTTTCATTGATCTTGGCCCTTTATATTCTTTTTGACCCCATCGCCACGTCAGCCAATGTTTTTGGTAATGGCGCTTTTGCTCTTCTTTTTGAGAAAGTCTATACGGGTTTTCGCAAAAATGTATACAAAAAAGCCCCCCAAGATCGGGAGGCTTAGTTTTGAGGCTTCTTTTGATAGTTCGCTTATAATTCTGAAAGTTCTTTTTTAATTTGATGAAGGCGGCCTATAAGCCTATTTGCCAATTCAAGATCACCACGATCACTTGCTTTTTGAGCTTCTGCGGCAAGAAGCAAGGCATGGTCTACTAACCCTGCTCTTCGGGCCTGTACAACTGAATTTTGACTAATGGCTTCCTTCCCTAAGTCATGTGCGGCTCTTTTAAGATCCTCAGATGCTTTTTCATAGCTTAAGCTAGAAGAAGGGTCACGAACCATAGAAACCACCTCAACAACTCCTCCCCTGTCAGAGTCTTCCTCAACAACTCCTTCATGGGATAGGTCCATATCTAAAAGGTCAGAAGGTATTACAGCAAGGCTGAGTGTTAACCCACACAGTTCTTGGTGGAATACGGGTAATTGGCCACTGGATTTATACGGGTCTGATGTGGCCTGGATATATTTATGGAAGAAATTCCCAAGGGCCATATAAGAATCCAGTAGTGAGTGATTATCCTTTTTCGGCTCTGTTGCAAAAAAAGTTAGAAGTTAAAGGAGTCCTTTGATTTTG
>CAXBEY010000074.1:0-5594 GCA_963974885.1 uncultured Alphaproteobacteria bacterium | reverse complement strand
AAAAGAAGTCATTGAGCATCCCGCAGGATATGAGTTTGAAGTTGTGGAGGGCACCCCTCGAACCCTCCTTGAAATCCGTATTTCAAAGAAAGAGCCTCCTGCCGATATGTCTCTTTAATAAATATTTAATAAATAAAGTGTTATAATAACAGTAACTTTAAAAAAGGATATTTCAATATGCAAAAGAAACAAGCTGTGCTGCTTGCCCTTATAGCAATTCTATTTACCGGTTCTTTAGAAGCTGCAAATGTCACCCTGAAAGAGATCAATAATGTTCCTGAATTAGCCTCAATGCCGCAGAGTATGAAACAGAATTATACTAAAAATGTGAGCAAGAAAAAATTCAACGAATGCGTGCTTAAAATGAAGGCTGAACCAAAAGAGGCGGATGGTAAGATTATCATGACTCTCGGCCGTGGTGGTAAGGGGCCAGCCGATCCAAGTACATACATGTCCATTTGTCTTGGTCTTATGGCATTTTAGGACTGGATGCCTTGCTTAAGAACGACATATTTATATTAATAATTTAGTATTAAAATAATGACTAATAAGCAATAAACGATTTATTTGTTAAGGGATTGTTAATAATTATTAATGTATGATATCATAACAATAAGATAAATAATAAAAACAGACAGGTGGTAATATGCGTGTTCTTGTAATTGAAGATGATCAAGCAACAGCTAAGACTCTTCAGCTTTCTTTAAAGTCCGAGGGTTTTGTTTGTGATACGACGGCTATTGGTGAAGATGGCCTAGAGATCGCGCGTCACTATGAATATGATCTGATCATTTTGGATTTAATGCTGCCTGACATTGATGGCTATGAGATTTTGCGTCGCCTAAGAGCTGTGCGTGTCTCAACGCCGGTTCTTATTCTTTCTGGTTTAGCCGATATTGATGATAAAATTAAAGGTCTTGGCTTTGGTGCCGATGATTATATTACAAAGCCCTTTAATAAAGAAGAGGTTGTCGCTAGGGTTCGCGCTATTATTCGTCGCTCTCAAGGGCATTCTAATTCTTTAATTACCGTTGGTGATCTTAAGATTGATCTCAATACAAAGACCGTTGAAGCTAAGGGCCAACCCGTTCGTTTAACCGGACGTGAATATGCTATTCTCGAACTCCTTGCTATTCGTAAGGGGGCAACTCTTTCCAAGGAAATTTTCTTGAATCACCTTTATGGTGGTATGGAAGAGCCTGAATTTAAAATTATTGATGTCTTTGTCTGTAAGCTTCGTAAGAAACTAGCTGATTTTTTGGATGGAAGAAATTACATCGAAACCGTTTGGGGTCGAGGATATGTCTTGCGTGAACCTCGGGAAGAAGATGAATTTGGTAATCCGGTTTCAAATGGACCTAAGAAAGACTCTAGCCCTAAAGAAGACAATAAAGAAACGTCAGACAAGGGAACACCTTCACCAAAGGCCCATGCAGGGTAAGGGGGCACTGTGCTTATAACGACTCAAGATCTTTTAGCAAACCACGAAATCATTGAAACCTATGGTGTTGTTATGGGGAATACGGTCCGAGCACGTCATGTTGGATCTGATTTTATGGCAGGCCTTCGGAATTTTATTGGCGGTGAAGCTCGAGGGTACACCGAGCTTTTAACGGACTCTCGTAATGAGGCCCTTGAACGTCTTACCAAAGAAGCAGAGTCCCGTGGCGCAAATGCCATTGTTACCCTTCGTTTTACAACCTCTCACATTGTTGCCGGCATGACAGAAATCCTAGCCTACGGCACGGCAGTTAAAGTAAAAAAATAGAAATCCCCTTTTTTCAAAACCCAGTTAAGCAGAAACTCTTTTTCCACCTCATTCTAATATTATTATTTATCTCCTCAAAATGACGCACTTCCTTCCTGAAACGGCGATGGTACTGACGAATATTTAGCGTCCTTCTTTTTGTTCATTACCAGTATTAGAAGAGAACGTGATGCTTTCTTAAAACCCACCAAGTCTTAATATTCCTCTCTAAGGTCGAGTGCTCTGAAGAAAATTCCTTGACTCAACCCCTTAAAGTCGCTATTAATCAATTGTTTTATAAAGATGCATCTGTCAGGGGCACCTGTTCACTGATAAGAGGGCATCAGAAAAACGTCAGTTGGCGAGGGTTCGCTCACTGGCGTATTTTGGTTGGAGTATTTTTGTGGGAGCGCTTTTGGCGCTCTTGCTTAAAAAAAATAGGTAGATGTTAAAGAGTCATGTTTAAAAACCTAAGTGATCGCCTCAATGGTATTTTTGCTAAGCTCACAAAACGGGGTGCGTTAAGTGAAGAAGATGTAAATGCAGCCATGCGCGAAGTACGCATCGCCTTGCTTGAGGCTGATGTGGCCCTTCCTGTTGTGAAGGATTTCATTGCTCAGGTTAAAGAACAAGCCATCGGCCAAGATGTCATTCAAAGTGTGACGCCGGGGCAAATGGTCATTAAAATTGTCCATGAGCATTTGATTAAGGTTTTGGGCGGTGATCAAGAAGGCGATAATGAGCTTAATTTAGCGGCTGTTCCTCCTGTGGTTGTGATGATGACAGGGCTTCAGGGTTCTGGTAAGACAACGACCACAGCAAAGATTGCCAAGTACCTTAAGGATAAAAAGAAGAAAAAATCCTTAATGGTATCGACAGATATTTACCGTCCTGCGGCCCGCGAGCAACTTGAAACTTTGGGTAAGCAAGCAGATATTGAAACCCTTGAGATTATTCAAGATGAAAAACCCTTGGATATTGTCAAACGAGCTCAGAAAAGAGCCTTGCTTGAGGGTTTTGACGTTCTCTTTATTGATACGGCTGGGCGCTTGCATATTGATGATGACCTCATGGATGAGCTGGTTCAAATCCGTGATCTTACAAAGCCGACGGAGATTTTACTCGCTGCCGATGCGATGACGGGGCAGGATGCCGTTGCGGTTGCAAAGGCCTTTAAAAAGAAAATCGGGGTGACAGGTATTATCTTATCCCGTGTGGATGGTGATGCGCGGGGAGGGGCTGCCCTTTCCATGCGCCAAGTCACCGGATGCCCCATCAAGTTCGTGGGTGTGGGAGAGCGCATTGATGAATTAGAAGTGTTTCACCCCGATCGTATTGCGGGGCGCATTTTGGATATGGGGGACATTGTTTCTCTTGTTGAAAAAGCAGCCGAATCCATTGATCAAGACGAAGCCGAAGCCCTTGCAAAGAAGATGCAAAAAGGCGCTTTTAGCCTGGATGATATGGCGACCCAATTGGGACAGATCTCAAAGATGGGTGGCATGAGTGGCTTGATGGGCATGATGCCTGGTATGGGAAAGATTAAAGATAAGATTGGTGAAGCTGGCTTAGATGACAGCATGGTTGGACGTCAGGTTGCGATTATTCGTTCTATGACAAAGAAAGAGCGCCAATTTTATAAACTGTTAAATGGGTCACGCAAACGGCGTGTGGCCGAGGGATCGGGGACAAGTGTCCCTGAAGTTAATCGCTTGCTTAAGCAATATAAAGACATGATGCTGGCAATGAAGCGTTTTAACAAAATGGGTAAAAAAGGGTTGATGCGCCAAGGTATGGCCGGCCTTTTTAAACCCAAATAATAAAATATTTAATTAATTAATTAACTCAATGGAGAAAATACAATGGCAGTAAAAATGCGCCTCGCCCGTCACGGAGCAAAAAAACGTCCTTTCTATCACATTGTTGTGGCTGATGCCCGCATGCCCCGCGATGGTCGTTACATCGAGCGCATTGGGTCTTACAACCCAATGGTTCCAAAGGATCATGCAGAGCGTCTTGTTGTGAAGGAAGACCGTATCAAGCATTGGCTTTCAACAGGGGCGCAACCAACAGACCGTGTAGCTCGTTTTCTAGCTAATCTTGGCTTAGTGCCAAAAATTGACTACAGAGAAAGCCCTAAGCGTTCAGCACCTAAGGCAAAAGCACAAGAGCGCCTTAAGGAAAAAGAAGACGCTAAATTGAAAGCTGTTGAAGACGCTAAGGCTGCAAAAGAAGCTGAAATAGCGGCGGCACAAGCTGCTAAGGAAGCCGCAAAAGCTGCTGCTGAAGCACCTGCACCTGCTGCTGAAGAGGCTGCTCCTGAAGCACCAGCTGCCAAAGAAGCAAAAAGCGAATAGTCTCTTAGGGAAGAGGGTTTTATAGAAAGTGCTATGGACCCTTTTCTTCCTTGTTTCCCTTTAAAATATCTATCCTTGTAAAGTATATGTTCTCGTAATGGTTGAGTCTAAGCCGTCCTTGAAAATTGTTAAAAGGTCCGCGCCTGAAGGTGAGGGTCATTTGGTATGCCTTGGTGTTATTATGGCGCCTCACGGCATTCAAGGAGAGGTTAAACTTAAATCTTTTACCCAAGACCCAAAGCAGATTGGGGCTTATGGCCCTTTGTTTTTGGATAATCATGAAGACAAGCTTACTCTTTTAAAACTGCGCTCTCCTAAGGTTATTTCAAGGGAAACGATTTTTGTGGCACGTTTTAAGGAAGTGGAAGATCGAGAAACAGCTCAGCTCTTAACGGGTCAAAAACTGTTTGTGACCAAAGATAAGCTACCAAAGCTTGCCGAGCCGGATGCTTTTTATTTCGAGGACCTTATTGGACTCAAGATTTTATCTACCACCCAAAAAGAGTTGGGGCATGTTTCGGCAGTCTTTGACTTTGGGGCAGGGGAAATTCTTGAGCTCGAGCTTGAGGGGTATAAAGAAAGTGTTATGGTGCCATTCCTTAAGGAATGGGTAGCCGAGATCAATGTTGATGCTGGTTTCTTAATGTTGGATGCAGCCTATTTAGCTGAGTACCTAAAGCCCTTTAAATCTTCCGATGAAAAGTGGGACGATGAAGCAGAGAAAAAAAACAAGAAAAAGGACGAGACGGAGGATCACAAAAAATGACCTCTTCAAACTGGGCCTTTTCCGTTAAAGTTTTTACGCTTTTTCCTGAACTTTTCCCTGGTGTTTTAGGCGCATCCGTTACAGGGCGCGCCCTTGATCAAGGGCTTTGGGATCTTGAAGCCATTAACCTTCGGGACTTTGCCCATGGTAAGCACAGGCAAGTAGATGACACCCCTTGCGGCGGTGGAGCTGGCATGGTGATGCGTCCTGACGTGATTCATGATGCCCTTTCCCATCACTATAAGGACGGGAAGCCAAAGCGATTGATTTACTTATCACCTCGGGGTGTCCCTTTTTCACAAAAACTTGCTCAAGACTTTGCACAAGAAGGTGACATTGGCTTGCTTTGTGGGCGTTTTGAGGGGGTTGATCAGCGTGTTTTAGATGCTTGGGATATTGAGGAAGTTAGCTTAGGAGACTTTGTGCTCTCAGGGGGAGAAATTGCGGCTCACGCCCTCATAGATGCCAGTGTGCGCCTTGTTCCAGGTGTTTTAGGGGCTGCGGAATCTTTGGAAGAAGAGAGTTTTACTTCTGGTTTGCTAGAATATCCACATTATACGCGTCCCCGCGAATGGAATGATTGCAATGTGCCTCAAGTTCTGCTATCAGGTAATCATAGAGAAATTTATGCTTGGCGAAAAGAACAAGCTGAAGCCTTAACTAAGGAACGGCGTCCCGATTTGTGGGGTCGTTATTTAGAAAAGGTTTCTAAAAAATAAGACTA
>CAXBEY010000073.1:0-5746 GCA_963974885.1 uncultured Alphaproteobacteria bacterium | reverse complement strand
GCTTACGGTCAACAGCAGTGATTTCACCTGTCTTACCTTTATCTTTACCAGCAAGAACAGAGACATTGTCACCTTTTTTTACATGTAATTTATTACGCATTATAGCACCTCAGGAGCAAGAGAAACAATTTTCATAAAGTTCTTACCGCGCAATTCACGAACAACAGGGCCGAAAATACGGGTTCCTAGGGGTTCAAGTGTTGCACTCAGCAACACGGCCGCATTTGTGTCAAAACGAATTTCAGTCCCGTCATTACGACGAACACCTTTCCTCGTACGCACGACAACAGCCTTATGCACTTCACCTTTTTTAACACGGCGATCAGGAATCGCTTCCTTTACAGTGACAACGATAATGTCGCCGACCCGTGCTGTTTTTTTACGTGAGCCGCCAAGAACTCGAATGCACTCTACTTTACGAGCACCTGAGTTATCAGCAACTTCTAATCTTGATTGTTCGCGAATCATTTTTAAAACCTATGCTTTTGCTACTTTAGCAACAACTGTCCAACATTTACTCTTTGAAATTGGGCGGCATTCTTGAATGCTGACCTCATCACCAGTTTCATACTGGTTTGTTTCATCGTGCGCTGTATATTTTTTCGAGCGAGTAATAAACTTTTTATACATAGGGTGCATAAAACGACGATCAACACTAACGGTAACCGTCTTGTCTGCCTTATCACTCACAATTTTACCTTGTAAAACTCTACGTGGCATATCTTACTCCTAAACCTTTGCTTCTTGATGCTTTTGGTGCATCAAAGTCTTAATACGAGCAACGAGCTTACGAGCCTTGCGCACTTGTGCAGATGACTCGAGTTGTCCATTTACCTTCTGAATGCGTAGATTAAGCTTTTCTCTCTTATTTTGCAAGAGTAAATCTTTCAATTCGCTATCTGTTTTCTTTTTTAAGTCTTCAATTTTCATGATCTTAACTCTCTGCTGCTAGACGGGAAACGAATTTCACCTTAATGGGAAGCTTTGCAGCAGCGCGATCAAAAGCACCTCTGGCAAGCTCTTCGGACACACCGTCAAGTTCAAACATAATACGGCCAGGCTTCACACGAGCTGCCCAGTGATCCGTCGCCCCCTTACCTTTACCCATACGGACTTCCGCAGGTTTAGAGGAGACAGGCACATCGGGAAATATCCGAATCCAAACACGGCCTGTACGACGCAGGTGACGTGTAATTGCACGGCGAGCTGATTCGATTTGGCGAGCTGTGATGCGCTCTGGTTGCAAGGCCTTCATGCCATAGCTACCAAAGTTCAAATCCGTTCCACCCTTAGCGAGGCCGTGGATACGACCCTTATGTTGCTTTTGAAATTTTGTTCTTTTAGGTAATAACATTTTAAAATCCTAAACCTCTCTTTAAGCCGTTGCTTTAGAAGTTGGCACTTCTTGTTGCTTTGCGCGTTCTTGAGGGCCCATTACTTCGCCACGGAAGATCCAAACCTTAACACCGATAATACCATAGGTTGTCAACGCCTCGGCTGTGCCATAATCAACGTCCGCACGCAATGTATGCAAAGGCACACGACCTTCACGATATTGCTCATTACGGGCGATTTCAGCGCCAGCCAAACGACCGGAAACAAGAACACGGATTCCTTCCGCACCAGCACGCATTGTATTGGACATTGCTTTTTTCATAGCCCGGCGATAGCTTACACGACCCACAATTTGCTGAGCAATAGATTGGGCAACCAAGTTCGCATCAATATCAGCCTTACGGACTTCAATGATGTTCAGACTAACATCTGTTCCAACAAGCTTTGAAAGCTTCTTTTTGAGAACATCAATGTCAGCTCCTTTTTTACCAATCAACACACCAGGGCGTGAGCTGTGAATATTCACAACAGGCTTTTTCGCGGGGCGTTCAATAATCACACGGGCAATACCAGCCTTAGCATAATTCTTTTTGATATAATTACGAATTTGAATGTCTTCAATCAAAAACTTTGCGTAGTTCTTACTTTCAAACCAACGTGAATCCCAATCCCGAACAATCCCGAGACGCAGACCAATCGGATTAACTTTTTGTCCCATTATGCGACTCCTTTTTGTTCTTCAACGATCACTGTCAAGTGACTGTATGGCTTTAGGATGCGAGCACTACGGCCACGAGCCCGTGCTCTCATGCGTTTCATCACCATTGCCTTACCGACATAAGCTTCTTTTACAAAAAGATTATCGATATCAAGGCCATGGTTATTTTCAGCATTGGACACAGCTGACACAAGAGTCTTATAGACATCTTCAGCAATACGCTTGTGAGAGAACTCAAGGGTATTGAGGGCCTCACTAACATGCATGCCGCGGATCAAACCGGCAACCAAATTCAATTTCTGTGGACTAACACGAAGATTACAATGCTTCGCCATAGCCTCATGCGCCTCTAAACGACGCGGAGTGGATTTCTTGCCCATGGGAAACTCTACCTTTTCTTCGCTTTTTTATCTGCACCATGACCATAATAGGTCCTTGTGGGTGCAAATTCGCCTAACTTTTGACCAATCATCTCTTCTGACACAATGACAGGGATGAATTTATGTCCGTTATGCACACCAAAGGTGACACCAACAAACTGTGGTAAAATTGTAGACCTTCTTGACCAAGTCTTAATAACATTTTTTCGTCCACTTTCATGACTTGCTTCTGCTTTCTTAAGCAGATAACCATCAACAAACGGACCTTTCCAAACTGAGCGAGCCAAAATACTCTCCTCTAACTTTTACTATTTCGAACGACGACTAACAATGTATTTGCTAGAATGCTTTTTCTTGTTACGTGTTTTGTAACCCTTTGTCGGTACACCCCAAGGCGTCACAGGATGACGTCCACCAGAGCTTTTACCTTCACCACCACCATGTGGGTGATCAACAGGGTTCATAACAACACCACGAACGTGCGGGCGACGGCCCAACCAACGGGAACGACCAGCCTTACCAAGGTTGATGTTCTTTTGATCTGGGTTAGAAACAGCACCAATGGTTGCACGGCATTCCCCAAAGAATCGGCGTTGCTCCCCCGAAGACAAACGCAACATAACAAATCCAGTATCACGACCAATAATTTGGGCATATGTTCCACCGGAACGAGCAATCTGACCACCCTTAAGGGGCTTCATCTCGATATTATGAACAATTGTACCAACGGGAATCTGGCGAAGCTCAAGGGTGTTTCCTGGCTTAATATCCGCCTTAGGGCCTGACATAACCTTGTCTCCAACGCTCATGCGTTGAGGCGCCAAGATATAAGCAAGCTCATCATCCTCATAACGAATCAAAGCAATGAAAGCTGTCCGATTTGGGTCGTACTCAATACGCTCAACCGTTGCAACCATATCATCTTTAGTCCGCTTGAAATCCATGAGACGGTAACGCTGTTTATGTCCACCACCAATATTTCTATTGGTCATGCGACCGGCGTTATTACGTCCACCACTTTTTTTCAGACCTTCGGTCAGGGACTTAATCGGTCCCCCTTTCCAAAGCTCTGAACGATCAACAAGGACAAGACCACGTTGACCGGGTGTATTTGGTTTATATTCTTTTAATGCCATGATTAAAGCCCAGCCCCCGCATCAATTGTGTGACCTTCTGCCAAAGTAACCGTTGCAAACTTGCGATCTGGACGGTGACCCAAACGACCGCGAAAACGCTTTTCTTTACCTTTACGGTTCAGCGTGTTAACAGCATCAACTTTAACTTTAAAGATTTTTTCGATTGCTTCTTTAATCTCAATTTTATTAGCGTCCTTCGCTGTTTCAAAAACAAACTGACGGTATTGAGAAAGAAGCGTTGCTTTTTCAGTAACAATGGGTGCCTTGATAATATCATAAGCACGTTCATCACTAATATGATTACCGCTTTTAATTACTTTCCGGTTCTTCATGAGAAACGAGCCTCCAATTTTTCAAGGGCTGCTTTGCTTAACACAAGCACATCATGACGCATAATATCATATACGTTTGCGCCTTGAGTTGGCATTACATCCACATTTACAACATTTGATACGGCAAGCAAGAAGTCAGAATTCACATCATCACCATCAATAAAGAGAGCAGATGTTAAACCAAGCTTATCAAGCTTTGCTGTTAACTCTTTTGTCTTAGGGCTCTTAAGGGCAAAATCCTCAAGAACAATAACTTTCTTTTCAGAAGCCTTAGAAGACAAAGCAGATTTCAAACCAAGAACCCGAACTTTCTTCTGAAGAGCATAACCATGGTCACGGGGCAAAGCTCCGTGCATGGTTGCACCACCGCGCATTTGGGGAGAGCGTAAGCTACCTTGACGGGCGTTACCCGTTCCTTTTTGCTTGAAAGGCTTCTTAGATGTTCCTTGAACATCTTGAATGCGTTTCGTCGAGTGGGTTCCGCTTCTTCTTTTAGCAAGTTGCCAATTGATGACGCGCGCGATTAAATCCTCGCGGGCCTCACATCCAAAAATGCTAGCAGGCAAAGTAATCTCGCCAGCCTTTTTGTTATCAAGTGTTTTTAATTCAGTTTTCATCACTCTACTCAGCCTTGCCTGCTGAGTCATCAGCAGCCTTGTTTTCTGGTTGGGTTTCCGTAGCTACTTCAGCTTTAGGCTTATCTGAAACAGCCTTAGCTGACGCTTTAGACTCAATCAATGCAGCTGGAAAAGGAAGCTCGACTTTGTTTTGCTTTTTAACAGCATCACGAAGCTCAACATAGGATCCGCGAGGACCTGGAATAGCACCTTTAACGGCAATAAGACAATCTTCAGGGTCCGTTGCAACAATTTCTAAGTTTTGAATTGTTACCCTTTCGTTCCCCATTTGTCCAGCCATTTTCTTGCCCTTGAACACTTTACCAGGGTCCTGACATTGACCTGTGGAACCACCACTCCGGTGAGAAATAGACACACCGTGGGAGGCCCGAAGACCAGAAAAGTTGTGGCGCTTCATCACACCGGCAAAACCTTTACCGATGGATATCGCTGCTGCATCAACAAGTTGACCCTTTACAAAGTGCTCAACGGAGAGCTGATCACCAACCTTTAAAAGAGCGTCTTCGTTCACACGGAACTCAACAAGCTTTTTCTTGGGCTCGATTTTTTGTTTTGCAAAGAAACCTTTTTGTGGTTTAGCAAGGCGTTTCGCCTTCACTGATCCGGTACCGAGTTGCACAGCCGTATAGCCATCTTTCTCAGCCGTCCTCACATCCACAACTTGGCAGTCTTTAACCTGTACCAATGTGACAGAGATGTGTTCACCGTTATCGGCCAACACACGTGTCATTCCTAATTTTTTACCTATAAGGCCTGTACGCATTTTATCCATTACCTACAATTTAATTTCAATATCAACACCAGCAGACAGGTCAAGCTTCATAAGAGCGTCAACGGTTTGCGGTGTCCAGTTTGTAATATCAAGCAAGCGCTTATGAGTTCTAATCTCAAATTGCTCACGTGATTTCTTATCAATGTGGGGAGAGCGGTTAACCGTGTAAACAGTTCTTCTGTTTGGCAACGGCACTGGTCCACACACATCAGCACCCGTACGACGGGCGGTTTGTACGATTTCACTTGTAGATTGATCAAGTAACTTATGATCAAAAGCCTTCAAGCGAATTCTAATGTTTTGATTTTCCATTATTTTACCTATTACGATGGGGCATCACTGGTATGTGTATACCACGGTGCCCCCTCTTATTTCAACACTATTTATTTAATAATTTTAGTAATCACGCCGGCACCAACGGTACGGCCCCCTTCG
>CAXBEY010000072.1:0-5757 GCA_963974885.1 uncultured Alphaproteobacteria bacterium | reverse complement strand
ACAAGCCATATAAAAACCTGCCTTTTCTGTGTCGTAACGCAAAAAAGCTTGGTAGGTCAGCACAGGAAGAGTCTTCACGTCCAATTGGCCTAACATCAACGGGATGGATAAATTCCCCATGGCAAAGCAGCTCATCATCACAAGTTTTCCCCTTATTTTTTTCTGCAAATAAGGCCAAATAATAGCTTTAAAAATCTCAAAAAAAGAAAGACTTAAAAGGTGAATTTGCGCCCCATAACGCTCTTGAAAAATTCTAAAATCAACGAGAAAACTTTTCAGACAAAAGGGTAAATAGGCTAAAACACTCACCGCAATAATGAGGAAATACGTAACGACTTTTCCTTCTAAAAAAGAGTGAGCGATGAGAAAAATACCCCCTACCAAAACAATTTTTGGCACACTTAAAAAGAGGTACGTTAACGTTGAAAAAAGAGACGTTATTGGCCGCGACGTTTTTAGAAAATAAATCAAAAGGCTAAGGGTTATCCCCACAACCAAAACACTGCTAGCTCCTCCAAGAAGCGCGGTCAAAACCAAAGAATTCACCAGCACGTCAAAGCCCCCTTGAGGCCACACCAAAGTCTTAAGAACAGAAATAATTGGCACAAGATAAAGGCCCAAAATGCATCCTAAAAACAGCTCCTTTGCCCAGGAAAAGCGCCCTTGAAAAACCTTAGGTTTACCCTGAACCTTTGCTTCTTTTTGAGGCTGTTTTTTCCCCTGAAGGAGGCCTGCAGACACAAGACTCAACATCAGTTGAAGAGCCAGAAAAAAGGCCGCATTACCAAAATCAAAGGACACACTTAAAGCATGGTAAAGAGCCACGCTCAACGTGGTCGTGGCCGGTCCCCCCCCCAGTAAAAGCACAATGGAAAAGCTGCTTAAGGAGAGGCAAAAGACAACCAGAAAACTATTGATTAATGTTGTGTGCAACGCGGGAAATTCGAGGTAACGCAAGCGCTCTTTTTTTGTAAGTCCAAGGAGGTCACATTGACGTTGCAAGGAAGGCGTGACAAAGGCCCCATAGGCCCCTCTTATTTGGGCGGCGCAATAGCTACTATTCAAGAAGACATGGAACAACACGATGCCTCCTAACCCATAGAGCCCTCGTCCCAAAAAATCATCAAATAATAAAATAAAACCAAGGGCGGGAATCATCACAGGCAACACAAATGTAAGCGCTCCCATGGCCATGACCATGCCCTCTAATCGCAAGCCCTCAAATGTCCACAAAAACCGTGCAAGGGCGCCACCAAAAAGCACACTTAGTCCTGCTGATAAAACAGACTGCAACAAGGTAAATTTTAAAATTTCAAACCAGAAAAGTTCCATTACTTTTGATATCCTGACGCCATCCAGTTCTTAAGATTTTCATCCTTTTCCCCCTCTCCTCCCTCAAGAAGAAAAGCATTTTTGGGGCGGCAATGGTGATGGGATTCGGGCAATGATATTTCAATAACAGGGTACCCATAGTTTTGAATCACCATCCGCTGCAAGGAAGGCGAGAGCAGGGTCTCTAAAAACAAAACCGCCTTTGGATGCACCTCTTTTTTAGCCGTGATAAAAGCTGTCATGACCTGCACGGGGTGCGCCGTTTTTTTCAGAGCGGCCCACCTCACAAAGGACTGTCCTTTTCCTTGATGATACAAAACAGAGGTCGTATACCCCAACATTACCTTTGCACGTCCCCGATTAAAAAGAGAAAAAGTGCCGGACCATCCTTTGGGATAGGTCAGAACTTTTTGATGCAGAATCCCATACTCGGACGCCTTCACCCAAGACAGCGCCCCCCGCCCCACCATGGAGGTGCGAGGGTCGGGAACCACAAGGCTTTTGGGCGGCAGGCTTTTTAAGAAGCTCTCAAGGGTTTCCGTGGAGGGTGCCAAAGTGCGCCCATCATATAAAAAAGCAAGGTAGGCGTAACTTATCGGTAAGAACCGTTTATCTTTCCACGAAAAGGGCAAAAAGAGCCGTTGGAAAAGAGCCGCCGGTAAAGGGGCTGCCAAAGACGCAATTCGGGGGTCACTTGCTCGCTCTCCCTCGATTCCCACAACCACATCTGCTTTTAAGGTTGAGCCTTCCAGCAGAATTTTCCCAACCAGATCACTGCCGGAAAAGGGTTTCAAAATCACAGAAAAATCGCCCTGTTTCTCCAAGGTTTCTTTTTGCGTCACATAGAGAGTTTCATGGATATAAACCACAAGTGGTTTGGGGGAGGATTGCGGTTTATCGGACTTGGCAAGGGCTGCGCAAGACCACAGAAAGAAGAGAAAAAAGACCGCAAAATATCGGTCTCTTAGCAAAACTTTTTGACGAGACCTTAAAGGTTGAGCGTTGCCACTCAAAGGCTCATCTTTAGAATAGGCGCACACCCCACGAGAGCAAAAAGCCATCTCAATTCCTCCGCCAGCATTATCTGGATCAGGTTTTCGGGTTAGGCACCATGCCCTCTCAGCCCTTGTCTTGCAAATCACCTTTGCCAAACAACAGCACCCCGTTGAGTCTTATTATAGTCCTTCCAAAAAGGTCCCAGACGTCGTCAATCTCTCCTAAACTACAAGAGGTAGTCGTCGGTCACTCTTTCCTAGACTAGAACCTTTTTGGAAGGACTATAGAAGGGAAGATATATGGAAACCTCTTCACTCCTCCCCACATCATAATCCAGAGAAAAGGAGAGTCAATGGTGAAAGTGGTGAGAGTTGATGGGAGAAGAATAAGAGACATTTTCTCCCTTCCCCCCTACGCCACTTCTGTCAATTCAATAACAGCAAGAGTGAGGCGAGAGACGCAGACTTTTTTACCGTCTTCGTTGGAGATCACAATATCCCAAACTTGGGTACGGCGGCCAATATGAATGGGGCGCGCAACGCCCGTGACATAGCCCTTGGTTTCTTTCCTGAGGTGATTCGCATTAATTTCAACGCCAACAACGCCATAGCCCTCCGAACACGCCATATTCCCCGCTAGGCTTCCCAAGGACTCGGCCAAGACAACGGAGGCCCCTCCGTGCAAAATACCAAAGGGCTGTTTGGTTCTGTGATCAACGGGCATCGTACCCGTCAGAGAGTCGCCAGATATATTGGTGATTTTGATCCCCACATGGGTCAACATACAAGACTGCATTCTCTCTGTCACGCTTTCTACGGTCCAGTTTTTTTTGAATAGGCTCATTAGTGCTCCTTTAAAATATAGAACCATACTAACAGAAAGAGATTAAAAGGGCTTTAAAAGAAGAGAGGTCCTGCTTCAGAAATAAAGGGGATCATTTTGGACGCCTCTAAAACCTAGGATGGCGGTGGGGTGCCTTCCACACTCAAGACTCTAAGCACTTATACAAAAGAGATTCATTTTTTAATAAAAAATTTATACCCTCAAAAATACCCCCAACTTGTTTTTTGATGGAGGTAAAAGGATCACAAAAAAGTGCGTGGCTTTTAGCTCTCTTCTCTAAATTTGCACCCTTTTGCCTCGCTAGCATTACGGACGGCTTCTTTTTCACCGCGTACATTTGCTAACTCTGAGGCTTCAACACCATCACCACTTCCAAAACCCCACCAGAAAGCCTGTACTTTGCTTGAGCTATATCGTTGCTTTTGCGCAGTTATAAGTTGGTTCTCACGCCTAGCTAGACTATTCATCTCTGCACCTAGTTTCTTGCAGCTATAATCTTCATATTTTAGACCCGATGTATATGAACCTGTAATTTGTGCAGGCGGGGTTGGCATATTCATACATGCGGACAGGCTTAACCCTACTGTAATAACAAATACTGTTTTTTTCATGGCTCTGATCCTTTTAAAATATAATTATTGATCCAACCAGTAGGATGGTTCCTATAGCTGTAAAAAGTGGTGTTATGATTTGGTAGCTCATCATTAGTGGTGTAAATTTTACAAAGAGCCAGCTGGTTACTAGTCCACCACATATAAAAGTTATTAATGGGACCCAAAAAGGGTATATGAAAAAACCATAAACAATTGCAACAAGGTAAAAGATACCCACAATGTCTGCTACTAAGCCTAAAGGACGATTATAACGTGCGTTATAGCCTATAGAGCCATTAGCTTTCATTTTAGAGTAGCCGGCCAATTGTAGGAAAAAACAACCTAAAGCATATAAAAACATTATAAATAACAACTTAAGTATTTAACTTATATTTCTTTCTACTCAACAATTTCAAAAAACTCAAATATTTTTATTTGATGTAATATTGAATAGAATTTTATATAGTACTGACAACAATAAGGGGGAGGTAATAAAAAATGTTGGATAACCCCATGCACCCGATGGAAAGAAGAAGAGAGCAGTGGCAAGAGGCTCTATTAGCTGCGAGGAGTTCTTTAAGATGTGGTGCAAAGACACGCCAAGGGAGCAGCTGTCGATCTCCTGCTATGAAAAATGGCCGCTGCCGTATGCATGGCGGAAGGTCACGTGGTGCTCCACTAGGTGAATCTCACGGCCTATTCAAACATGGGCTTTGTACTAGGAAGAGTTTGAGGTTTTATGAGGGAATTAAGAAAGTTCTTAAGGATACAAGGACTGCGATTAGGGATTAGATTTACTCTTTTGTTCTAGTTTTTTCTTAACATATCTCAAAAAATCTTCGGGGCTGCGTCCCGCTGCCATAATAAGAATTTGAGGCAATAAGAAAATCAATGTATCTACATTTTTTGATTGCTCGAAGACTCGTTTAAAACGTGCCTTCAAATTGTTCTCTGTCGCTTCTTTCCTTTTCTGATCATTTTCCTTTTTACTCTCAATTGGATATATCCCATGGGTATAGCTATTACGAAACTCTTTCAAAATATCACTATCAAGTCCTTTTCTATTAACATCATCAAAAACCTTTTGAACAAGTCCAACGAAAGATTTTTTAAGTTGATCATCGCGCTCCTTGAAAAGCTCATTTATGGAATTAACTACAAAATCTTTGGAGTTGAGCAATATATCAAAAACATTGTTCTCATTAATTGCCCCGCTTCGGATATTCTCAAGCCCGCAAATCATATTGGAGAGTTGATCCAACAATCTGAAGCTATTTGCAACTTTTAAAAACTCCATGTCCACTGGCTTGTTCGCGTAAATTCCCTCCATGATCTGTTTGAAGGATATAATGGCCATGAGGTACTTCTTTACATCAAGCCTGCTATCTTCATCCTTAAAGTTATGGCCGTTATATATATAGGCAAGCCAGTTGTTAGTAATATCCACACTTACACACATGAAGCTATATTGCGTCCTGATATCCCACGATAGAATAAGTTCTCTAAACCCATTCACTGAATCATCTGTATTATCATGCCTGTTGCTTAGATAGTGATGTTTACTCCTATGATAGTATGGAATCGTAGTCGGTCTGCTACCAATAAAATAAATTGTGGAGGTGAGATTTGAAGCAGGTGCACCTATATGAAAGAAATCCTCAAATAGAAAGAGATGCGTATAACGCAAAAAGTCAAACGTACTGGGTAAGAGAAAATTTCCCGCACCACTATCTAGATCGTTTTTAACATTTTGTAAAGCATCTCCCTCCTGCTTATTGACTTCTTGATTGTGTTTTTCAAGTAAATACAATATTTTTGGAATCCTATTAAGAAATTCGAGATCATCATTAATAAGTTTTATAGTCGTAAAATGAGCTAACTTTTTTATATTTTTATGAAAACTTATTAAATCCTCAATGCTTTTATCCAGGTGCAAGTGAGATATAGCTAAAAGTTGTGTATGGGTATTTCTGAGAGAGATTTAGTGGTGTAT
>CAXBEY010000071.1:0-6121 GCA_963974885.1 uncultured Alphaproteobacteria bacterium | reverse complement strand
ATACTGTTAATAATTTCCTTGGAAATTTTAGTTGTTTTGCTATGTTTTTTAACATCGGGGAAGCACCTTTCAAAACACTGTCTGTTTGAAGATATTTTTTTATTGACTCGGCCAATTTGCTCAGACAAAACCCCAGAATTTTTTATTTTTTGGAAAAAATGAGCTATTCGTGCTGCTACAAAAGTAGCATGAAATACCCCCATCATTGGTCGAAGCTCTTTTCTGAAAGGAGATTCAAAGAGCTCTTTAGGGTCGTTTAAAATCAACTCATCATTGGTATTTAGAAAATGAAGATACATGTGTGCGCTCTCATGAATAATTATTTCAATCATATCTATAGGATCATTGATATATTTCACTTCCAAGAACATCATGCCTAGCATATCAACAGATGAACCTGCGTTGAGATTCTTAGCACGGACTAATATAATAACATCCAAGAAAGTAGTTATTTCATCATAATAAGCTGGGTCAACATTTTTGATAATAGAAAAAGCCATCAGGATATTTTTTTTGTTTAGATTAATATCATTTTGCTTGGTAGGAAGGAAAAGAGGTTTTTTAAGAGTTCCTATATTACATAACTCTTTTATTTTTTCTTTGAATGGAGTTTTTAATAGATCATAGCTTATTATATTTATACCCTGTTTAAGAAGAAATGATAATGATTCAAAGGCGTCAATGTATATAGGAATTTTATCGTATTGTTCTTTTTGGATGAAGTCGATCAAGCAAGAATTGAAAATATATTTAGAAGCATAATGTTTGTCGTTTGATAGTAATAGATGATTTCTCTTTTTTAAGCCGTCATTGTCTATTTGCTTTAGGAAATTGTATATTTCTCCCAGTGAAATATCTAATATTTGATTTGTATTAGTTCTCAAAAAAAATGCTCTTTCCTTTGAAGGAAGAGCATTATAGATACATTTTTCTTGCATTACACTTGTGTTGTTTTTAATTTTGTTTTAGCCAGCAGCAGCTTTGAAAAATTAAGTTTTTTCATGGGAAATCTCCTTTATTAGTTAAGTTACATTAGCATGATTTTTGAATTTTTCTTTTAAAAAATCAAAAATCTTTTTTTCTAAAGGTGTAATTTTTTCATCTTCTCGTTTTGAAAAGCAGACATGAAAAATACGGTCTTTTTCTTGTGGTAGGATTTTTACTAAGTCAGCATACTTTAGAAGGGGGAATTCTTTGGATATACCTAATATGCCGAGTCCAGAATTGAGAGCTTCAAACTGACCTAATGTTGAGTTTACTTTTAAGATAGCTCTTGTTTTGTCCAGTATATCGTTTCCTTCTAAATACCAGTCCGGATTTACGCTTGAGTAAAATCTCTCGGATGAATAGGCGATCAGTTTATGGTTTTTTAAATCCTCTATTGTCTCAGGCATGCCAAATTTTTCAACGTAGCTTTTATGGGCATATAAACGACTATGGAGCTCTAAGATGACGGTTTGAGAAATGCCCTTTGTCTTGCTTTGAAAAGGGAGGATGCCAAAATCTTCTTGTGATTGCAAAATATCAGGTTTTTTTTGGGCATTAATAACAATATCAATGTCGCCGTTGAGTTTAAGGAATTCGGAGACTTCTTTAGCCACAATAGAGCTGAGTACGCCATCGGTGGTAAGAATTTTGATTGTCTTTTCTTTTTTTTCGGAAGGCTCGAAAGAATTTAAAAGATTATCTAAGTTAGAAACATTGGCCGCTATTTTAGAGAAAAATTTTTCGCCGTTTTCAGTTAGGGCAACTCCATAGCGCTTTCTTTTAATGAGTTTTTGATTAATGGATGTTTCTAATAATTTAATATGTTTGCTTACACTTGCCGTATTCAGCCCAAGTGCTTCGGCGGCACGGCCAATATTTAGCTCTCGTGCAACATAGTAAAAAATTCTTAATTTCTCTAAATCAGGCACTTTTTTCTTCTTTTTTATATGTTTACAAAAAAACACATGCAAACGAATCTTTATTGAGAGGGCTCTTTTATTCTAATGGAAAGAGGGGGAAAGTAAAGTATCGGAAGTCTATAAGCCGGGTTTTGTCCTGATAAATCAGGGGCGATCATTTATCTAGGCCCTTTGTTACCAAAGGGCTCGAGCGACCTACCCGGATAACGATGCAGAAACACACCATAATGTTATCCCTATTTGGTCTTGCTCCAGATGGGGTTTACCCTGCCATTCCTGTCACCAGCAATGCGGTGCGCTCTTACCGCACCATTTCACCCTTACCCCTAAAAGAGGCGGTATATTTTCTGTGGCACTTTCCCTAGGATTTCTCCCGCTGGACGTTATCCAGCATCTTTGTTTCTGTGGAGCCCGGACTTTCCTCGGTTTTGCCCAAAAGCAAAAACGCGATCGCCCGACTTCCGATACTCTTGTAGTGTATACCGGTTTTCCCCTAAAAAGGTCAATGGTTAAAAGGATCCCTTAGATATCTGTTGTGAAGAGAGGTCTATTTGTGTTAATTAAAGAGAAAAAATATATAACTCATGAGTTTTTCCTTGAAAGATCAGTCAGAAATTTTACTTAATAATACGCCAGATCACAAAGACGTGGGGTCGGAGAAGTTTTATGGTCGCCGTATGGGACGCCCCCTTCGCAAGGTCAGCAAAGATTTAATTGAGCAATTTTTGCCCTCTATAACCTTTGATAAAACATTGGTTGAAGACCCTCATGGGGATTTTGATCAAGATGCAGAAGAGCTCTGGCTTGAAATTGGCTTTGGCGGCGGGGAGCATTTATGTGGGCAAGCCCGTGCAAATCCCCATGTGAATTTTCTAGGGGCAGAAGCCTTTATGAATGGGATTGCTTTGATGCTACGAGAGCTCGTTGAAACAGGCCTTGAAAATATCCGCCTGTGGCCTGAAGATGTAAGGCCGTTGTTAGATAGGTTGCCAGAGGGGAGTTTGTCTCGGGTGTTTTTGCTGTTTCCTGATCCTTGGCCCAAAATTCGCCACCATAAGCGCCGCTTTGTTAATCCTAAGAACCTTGAGCGTTTAGCCCGCTTGATGACGCCCGGTGCTGAGCTTCGCCTGGCAACGGATCATACTGATTATCGTGAGTGGATGGTCGAGCATATGAAGGCCAGCAAAGATTTCAAGGCTCAATTTGATTGGGATAATCTTCCAACAACGCGCCCCAGGGACTGGGTCCCAACCCGCTATGAAACCAAGGCCCTCTCTCAGGGTGTTGTTTGTACCTATATGACCTTTAAGCGCCTATAGGAAGATCTGCAAAAGGACTCCTTTGGCTCTAAAAAAAGTAACTTTTTAGCTTTTGAGGGATAAACATACCAAGGCTATACTTACTTTCCAACGGCGCTTCTTCACCTTTTTTTGTTAGGGCTTCAGAATCGCTCTGCTT
Source organism: uncultured Alphaproteobacteria bacterium (assembly GCA_963974885.1). Taxonomy (GTDB): domain Bacteria; phylum Pseudomonadota; class Alphaproteobacteria; order Caedimonadales; family UBA9215; genus UBA9215. The sequence continues at coordinate 2,756 of CAXBEY010000071.1, read as the reverse complement.
AGCCAATCTTAAATAGTCTTTTAAATCTTCATGCATTTCTAAGGCTTTTGGGGTGGGTTGATAGTTTTCAAGGGTACTTTTCCAAGTCATCCATTGCTCTGGTTTAAAGCTACAGACCAGGCTATTATCTTTTCCAATATCATCCTTACCTTCTGCATGAATGAGGGGGTTCATTGTCTCGTTACTCAACAAAAATTGAGTTGGGGGAGGAGATAATACGGTTTCGTGTTCAAAATTAGACCTATAATTTGTTGTAAAACTTATATCGATAAAGCTAATTTTGGGGGGGAGTGCATTGGGGCTTTCTTCATGGCACCAATCAACAAGGATTTTAGAAAAATGATGCATTGTTCGACCCATTAAAATAAAATCTATTAAATAAAGCCCCTCTTTTGCCCCTAGGATATTTTCAGGTGTCACACCAATACTACGAAGGTAATCTTTGTAAGAATTAAGTTGTTCGGGTGTGTAGAACCCCTCATCCTCAAAATCTTTTAAAGCCGAACCCCCAGAAAAATGGACCGTTGTCCATGTTCCTTTATGGTCAGAATAGTCGCTCTCAAGGCGGAATGATTCTGCTGCTGCAACCCAGCCAACGGATCGACCCAGAAAAAGGTTCAAACTATCATCAGGAATAAAGTCTTCTAAAGCTTCACAGAGAGAGTTAATTTCATTCAGCCGCAGAGTGCCAGCCTCATCTGATGTATCACTGGGTCTTTGAAAAGATTTTGAAACATATTTACAGGTTGGACTTGTGACCTCAATATTAATAATTGATGCCAGTGAAAATCCGATTTGTTTAAATAATATTAAGCAAAAAATAGTTTTTTTTATCATTTAATTATTCTCCGTGATTATATGAAGCTTAATATATAGATAGTTATGAAAAAATAAAAATCAATTATTAATATAATATTAACTTTTTGGGAAGATAATATATATAAAGAAACACAGAGGAAAAAACATGATGATTAGAAATAAATATATAGCAATAGCAGCGGTAATTTTAACAACAACGCCTTTAATAGCGAATAATCTTGTTTGCCCAGCCCTGACTTATAACGATGTTAGAAGTGTAAAGAGTGACGGGGATAGAATTACTGTTAATGGCAATACGTTTACTTTGAAAGGCGCGAAGGCATTACCAAATTGGTCAAATCCTATAACAAAAATTAAGTGGAAACCTGAGGTTGTGAGTCAAGAAAATGAGGGGACGGCTATGTTAAAATGTAATTATTCCTACAAAACTCTTATAGGAAGAACTTATACTTTTTCAATAGAATCATTCATTGAAGAGAACGTTCTAATAGCATTGGCACAAATGAAACTTAATCCAAGCATGACATATAAAGCCATGGGGAAAGCTTACAAAAAGGAAGCCCTTCGTGCCCATCCTGATAAAGACGGAAGCACAGAAAAAATGCAAGACTTGAATAATAATTGGGATGCAATCAAGGCGCATTTCGGAATGCAGTAGAGAGCTGTAGGAATCTCTGCAAAACTCGCTTGTGTTGATGGGGAGTGCAGGGACAAAGTGGTCAGCGCAAAGGTAATTTACTCTATCCAGCCCCCGAGGGAGTTTTTTGAGAGCTCCGCCAAAAGGGAAATAGCATCCTCATTATCATTGAGGCAAGGAATTTGAGTGAAGTGGGTACCGCCGGCTTTCTCAAAAATCTCGCAGGCTTCAATTTGGATTTCTTCGAGGGTCTCAATGCAATCTGATGCAAAGCCGGGCGCAATCACAGCTACTTTTTTCAAGCCGTCTTGGGCAAGGGCCTCAAGGGTTTTGTCCGTATAAGGCTGTAACCATTCTCGAGGTCCAAAACGAGATTGAAAGGTCAAGAGAAGAGGGGGAGCCTTTTCAGGCATAGCTTCCTGCAGGGCATGAAACGTTCTTTCGCAAAAGGCTTTATAAGGATCCCCTTTTTCAATGTATTCTACGGGGACCCCATGGAAGGAAACAAAGATTTTCTCAGGCATCCAGTCCAAAGTTTCTAGGTGAGTCATAATACTATTTCTAAGGGCTTGGATGTATTTTGGATGACTTTCATAGGGGGGGGCAATGCGCAATGTTGGTTGCCACCTCATTTTCATGAGGCAGCGAAAAACTTCGTCATTGACTGTGGCTGTTGTTGTCGCTGAGTACTGAGGGTAAAGGGGGAGAACAACTAAACGTTTGCATCCCTTTTGTTCTAGATCATGAAGAACCTCTTTCAGGCTAGGGCTGCCATAGCGCATGGCCCAACTCACCTCAACACCTTTGTGGTTGGAAAGGGCGCTCGCTAATTTCTCGCCCTGCTTTCTTGTATAGTAACGCAAAGGGGACTCGTTGGTGTCTTGACGCCAAACCGCCTTATAAGCTTTGGCTGTTTTACTAGGGCGAAAGGTCAAAATGAAAAGGTTGAGAATGAGTTTCCATAGAATTGGGTTGACCTCTATGACTCGTTGATCGGATAAAAATTCTTTCAGATAACGGCGAACGGACCAGAAATCTGTCCCTTCAGGGGTGCCAAGGTTGACAATGACAAGGCCAGTTTTTTCTTCCGCTTGTTCTAAGGTTTTAGAGGTTTGAAGGAGAGGGAGAGTGGTCATCTAACGTTCTTTCATAAGTTTATTGAAGTGCCTTCTCGAGCTAAAAAAACATTGGGGAAGGCTGTTTGTGCTTCTTTTTCTATCTCGAGAAGCTTGTCATCACTATAATCAGGGCTCATGTGGAAAAGCGCAAGCTTTTTTACAGCGGCCTTTTGAGCAACCTC
>CAXBEY010000070.1:0-6542 GCA_963974885.1 uncultured Alphaproteobacteria bacterium | reverse complement strand
ATAAAGGCTCGGGGCTTTTTTTGTGCCATCAGGGTGGGCTTCCTGAGTCGCTTACGATGATAAAAGAGCAGAAACTGTTATCGAAAAATGGAACGAGCAGCAAGATGATGACTTTTTAAGTTAGTTATTATGCAAAATATTGAACGTTTCACATTTAAAGGTACATTTATCTGGTTGATTTGTGCCGTATTCTTTCTTTATGAATTCCTTTTACGCACAGTTGTAGGGACTTTCCAACACCCTATTATGTATGATTTAGAGCTTTCTTCTATCCAGTTTTCTCTTTTAAGTTCAACGGTTTATCTTGCAATCTATGCCATTATGCAAGTGCCGGTAGGATTTATTGTAGATCGAATAGGATTAAAAAAATCATTATTGCTGGGGTCAGTTATTTGCGCAATTTCATCTATTGGATTTGCTTATTCATATGGTTATGTCTCTGCGGCTTTTTTTAGATTTTTAACAGGGTTTGGCTCTGCTTTTGGTTTTATTTGCTTGCTTGTTTCTGTTTATGATTGGCTCCCTAGAAAACATATTGCTTTGCTCATTGGTGTCTCTCAGTTTATTGGGACAATGGGGCCTATGCTTGCTGCAGGCCCCCTTGAAGTTATTGCCGAACAAGGTTCTATTGATTGGAGGATGGTTTTTATTTCTCTTGCCATCGCTGGATTTATTTTATCTATTTTTATTGCAATTTTTGTGTCGAACAACCATGAAAAATCGGGCCACTACACTATTCTCAAGAGACCAGAAAGTATTTTTAAAAGCCTTAAGTGCCTTTCCACAAAATCGCAGGCGTGGTCAATTGCTCTCTTTTCTGCCTTAGTTTATTTTTCCCTAGAGTACTTATCAGAAAATGAAGGAAAAATCTTTTTAATAAGCAAGGGCTTTTCGTCAACGTTTGCTGCTTTCATGATCACAACGGCATGGATTGGCTATGCTTTTGGTTGTCCTTTGTTAGGGTGGCTCTCTGACTTTTTAAGCCGCCGAAAGCCTATCATGATTTTTTCAGCGTTTAGCTGCACTCTTGGAATGACTTGTATCGTTTATGCTAATCATCCTTATATCATCGCCATAGCTTTTTTTCTTTTGGGGCTTGGGGCAGCTGGCCAAAGCGTTGCTTTTGTGATGATGTCAGAGCAATTCAAAAAACCGTATCTTGCGGCCAGTTTAAGTATGAACAATGCAATGATCACAATGCTTTCAGCGATCAACGCCCCCATTATTGGTAGCGCTTTAGAGTTCCTAAAAACCACCACAGCACCACAGCTATCCGATTATCAAATAGCTTTTTCTGGTCTTGCAGCAACTGTGGGTTTATCGATTATTATCGCTATTTTCTTGTTAAAAGAAACATACTGTAAGTCTATAGCTGACTTTACCATCCTTTCTTCTAGGCAATCGCATAAAAGTTAATGAACAAATCATTGGACTGGCGGCCCGAGCCCGCCCCGGGAGGTAAATGAACTTAACGGGCCCGGGGATTACCGCTGTGGGGGAGAGGTACTGGAGGTGGGGATACTATCCTTCTCCTCACTGAGGGGAAACTCTAGATAGAATGTGGTTCCTGTATTACTGCTTTCGAAATTAATGTGTCCCTGCATTTTTTGCATATGCTTTCTTACCATATAAAGACCGAGACCACTGCCTTCAATTGCACCGTCATGAAATCTTTTAAACATTCCAAAAACATCATCTTTTTTTTCTTTAGGTATACCCTGCCCATTATCTTCAATTTGAATATAAAATTTCTCTATATCATCAAACGTATTGACTTTAATATAGGGCTTATTTTCTGTATTGTAGTATTTTGCGGCATTGCTCAGCAAATTGTCGAGTACTTGTGTTAGCCTTATATTTTGTACAAGAAGGTCCTTCCTATGCAAGAAAGAACTTTGAATTTTAATGCCATTTTTTTGAAAAAGGAAATCAAATTTCTCTATGGCATCACTGAGATAATCGTTAAAGTTAAAAGGAGTCACGTCTTCATTTTGTAGGTCTGTCTTTGATAAAGTCAGAATATCATCAATGAGGCGGTTTAATTTTAGGATGAGGCCCTTTACTTTACTTGCTCCATTAAGGCTGGATTCTATATCACCAGCTTTTACATCTTCAATGATATAGTCAACAAGCCCTCCCATTGTTAACAACGGTGACTTTAAATCATGAGAAGTCCTGTAGGCAAATTCTTTGATTTCATCTGATTGAACTTCAATTTTTTTCTCTATGGCTCTTCGTTGAGAAACATCAACAATGGAACTGATGACAAAGTTCTCATTATCAAAACAAATGGGTTGCAACCCAATTTCAACAGGTATTAATTTTCCCGATTTGTGTTTGCCAAATAATTCTCTTCCAATTCCCATGGCACGGGGCTCAGGATTTTTTACATACTTTTTAATAAATTTCGGGTGTGGGGCCTGAAAATCCTTAGGAACAAGGATCTCTATGAGGTTATTAAGGAGCTCACCTTTCCCGTAGCCAAAGATTTCTTCTGTTTTTTTGTTGCAGAATGTAATGATACCTTGGTCATTAATCATCAGCATGCCATTGGGTGCTGCATCAATAGCTGCCTTGAACCTTTCTGCAGCCTTTACCTGATCTGTCATATCAATTACTGAACTCATAATAAGTAAGCGACCATCAGACTGAATGGGGTTTAAGGCAACTTCCACTGGAAACTTTGTTTGATCTTTTCGTACACCAAAGAGGGTTCTGCCAACACCCATTTTTCGTGGTAACGGAGATAGAAAATAGTCTTTTATAAGGGAGGGGTGTTTATGTCTTAATTCTTGAGGAAGAAGCATGGAAATATCCTCCCCAATCAACTCCTCTTTTGCATAGTCAAAAAGTATTTCAGCATGCCTGTTAATGAGTTGGATTTTACTATCTTCATCCACTAAAAGCATGGCAACAGGGCTATAGTCAAAGATCTCTTCGAACATGGTGTTCATGCAATCAGCTTCCTGATAATATTTTCCATTTCTACAATATCATAGGGCTTCACAATATATTCACTCACAATTCCAGTGGAAAATGCTTTTTCTTTATCAACCTCGTTTTCAGAAGATGTCAGCATAACAACTGGAAGAATCTCTTTTAATCTTAAAAATTGTTCCCGTTTTTCTTTGAAGCACTCTAAAAACTCAAAACCATCCATAACGGGCATATTAATATCAATAAAGGCAATATGAGGAAGCTCTTTTTCAGCCTTCAACAAATCATCAAGCTGATTTAAGGCGCTTTTCCCGTGGGGTGCACAAGACACCTGAGTGACCTCTTCAATTTTTCTACATGTACGTTCAAGTAAATGCAAAAAAGCATCATCATCATCAATAAAGAATAAATGTTTTTCCATTTTAAGCTCCCAACCCATTCTATATTATTTTTTTTAAATAGTTGCTGTTAATATTCACCTTACAGCAATAAAAGTCATTATAAAAGGGGAAGAACTAAAGGTAAAGAGCAACACCTTTTATGGCGTTTCAAGGATTTAGAGCCTTTATTCAGAGGGGCCTCTCAATTGCTTTGCCAGTGTGAAGTAGAAAATAGTACCTGCATCCTTTACGGCTTTTACCCAAATATTCCCCCTATGCCGTTGTAAAACTTTTTTTACGATGGCCAGCCCCATACCTATACCTGGGTATTCATCCCCTACGGAGCGACCTAAAACTTTAAATATCTTTTCTGTTTGAGTGCCTTGTATCCCCATACCGTTATCCTTTACAGAAAACTCCCAGCAATGATCTTTTTCCTTTGCGCTTATGACGATATGTGGCTGGCTATTTTCTGCCTGATAGATTAACGCATTTTGAATTAGATGAAAGAATAGCAAAGTCATTTGCTGTCTATCTGCTATCACCAGTGGCAAATCTGAAAATTCAATATGTGCTTTCTTTGACTGGATCAGCTCGGTTAATGATTCTGTTGCCTCATTCACCAATTCATTGGAATCAACCCTAGAAAAGGGGTCGGCTCTTGTGGTCAAACGAGAAAGTTCTAGCAGTGATTCCTGTATCTCTTTACCTTTTTTCACACTCTTAGTGATAAACTCAAAATGCAGTTTAGTTTCTTTATCAAGGGTGCCTTCATGGTCCATTGCAATAATCTGGGAGAACCCTTCAATGACCCTAAAAACAGCGCTCAGATCATGGGAAGTTGCATAAACAAATTCTTGGTATTCCTCTTTAAGATCTGTTAATTCTTTTTGAGTATCTTTTAATTGTTTTTCTATTGAGGTCATTTAATTATCTCATTCCTTCATGGAGTGAACTATATTTAACTATTACGGTTTTATGAAGCACGGTCAAGTTACTTGACTTTTTTCGGAGTGGCTAATATGTCTTGGAAATATATCGTATATGGTGCATCATTTTCTTATCTTTTTATAACTGGTGATGTCATGAGCTCAGCTAAAAATCAATTTGAAACAACCCTTGAAGATATAGAGCCGTTATCAACAGAGAATTGTTCTGCTCGTAAGCCGCAGGTCGTTGTGTTGCACTATACCGCCGGGGGGGATAAGTCATCGGTAGAGTGGCTGACCAAAAGCAAAGAGTCCAGTGTAAGTGCCCATTACCTGATTAAAGGGAATGGAGGGATTGCGCAAATTGTCTCTGATGGCATGCGAGCTTGGCACGGGGGCCGAGGTTCTTGGCGAGGTCTGCCCGATATCAATTCCTTATCCCTTGGCGTAGAGATTGTGAATTGGGGATACGATGGCGTGCATGTGCCAGAGGAGGTGGACCGTTCTTCTTGTGTGACTCTTTCTGGATCACCTCATAAATGGTTTCCTTTTCCAGAAGAGCAATTTCAAAGTATTGCCAAATTGCTTACCGATTTTAAAGAGCGTTGGAACATCCAGCCCCATTTTTTTATCGGCCATAGCGATATTGCACCGGGTCGCAAGGTTGACCCTGGTCCCTTATTCCCTTGGGAACGCCTTTATAGGGAGTTCGGCATTGGGGCTTGGGTAGATGATTTAGAACAAGAACTGCGCTTTGTGGGCCTTCCAGAAAAGGGCTCTGAAGTTCTGTGGACACAATTGCGTTTGAAGGATTATGGCTATGCTTGCCCTTTGACCGGCAAGCTTGATAAAGAGACCCAAGCCGTTATTCAAGCCTTTCAAATGCATTTCAGGCCTTCCTTAATAGATGGAAAACCTGATGAAGGTACGCGCCTAGTTTTAGCTCATTTGGTTGATCGCTATCACTATAGCGCCTAGAATTTTACCGTTTGAGGACTTTTCTCGGTTCCTAATTTCCCTTTAATGAGATTGAAATAGCGCTGGATAATAAGAGCAAAAGCGCTGTTGCCAACCACATTATTAGCCGTGCCAATGGGGTCCATAAAGATCGCCATGGTGGTCACAAGGCCGATCATTTCAGGTGAAAACCCAAGGTACTTTGTGAGGAGGGGGATGATAATGACAACGCTACCCCCTGGTACAGAAACACCGGTGAATTGGGCAACAGCCAGCACAAAAGCAAATTGGGTAAAGGTCCAAAAATCTGGCATGATCATGCCATTTGCCATGAGATATACCGCCGTCGCGATGACGGATAGGGAAATGCACTCGCCAATGTCATGGCAATTCACAGTGGAGGTAATGGCTACCTGAGCAATGGCTTTGTCCCCAAGATTTTTTTCAGCAGCCTCAAGGGTGACGGGCATAGTGACAAGGCTAGACATCGTTGAAAATCCTAAAAGTCCTGCAGGTATAACGTTTTTATAGCATTGAATGACTTTCCTAAGGGAATACTTATTTCCGACCCAGAACACAAAGAAAATATAACTAAATTGCACCGCAACGATGACAAGAATCAGACTGCCAAAATCTTTGAAAACTGTGGCAAAATCATTTTCTGCATCCAGCTTTAAGAGCATGCCAAAAATATAAAAAGGCAAAAGAGGAATGAAAATTTTTTGGAAAAAGAGCGTCGAAATTCTTTTGTAGTTCTCAAAGAAATTTAAGGTGAGACTCCCCAATCTATGGTCCGAGGGGAGAAGGCTTAATAAGAACCCTAAGGCGAACCCAAGCAAAAGAATGACCTCAACACTCAGAAGAGGCTCAAGGGTCACATCAAACCAACCAAGAAGTTCTTGAGCGTCTCCCGCATTAAAATTCATACCAAAATTCATTAGGGGCACAACAGCAGAAGCCACTTGTCCGCCAATGATGATCGAGAGAAAATTAGAGGCTGTAATAAGAAACACAAGGGACACAATAAGGATCAAGCCATTGGAGCGCAAGAGAGCAATGCTGCTCACCACGAAGGGAAGGACGAGAAGGGGGAGGAGGAACATTAATCCTGCTCGAATGAGTGAGCTAAAGGTATACGCACTGCGTTTGATATCCAAGGAAAGAAAATCTCCAAGGGTCATAACACTTACCATAATCAAAAAGATAAGAAAGATGAATTTAAATTCTGCTAATTTTTTTAAGATACCTATCATCAAAAAACTCTGAATGTGCTTAATACTTTTAATTGTTGAGTTTTTTCATCTTAAAGTCAAGAAAACATAAAAAACCTAGGCTCAGA
>CAXBEY010000069.1:0-6579 GCA_963974885.1 uncultured Alphaproteobacteria bacterium | reverse complement strand
CCACCATCATCAAGGTCATCACGGTCAACGGACGTAATCACAACATGGGAGATCCCAAGGCCAGCCAAGGCTTCAGCGGCTCGTTCTGGTTCATGGGGATCTAACAAGTCAGGACGCCCTGTTTTGATATTACAAAAACGACAAGCGCGGGTGCACACACTGCCCAAAATCATAATGGTCACATGCTTTTTAGCCCAACATTCACCGATATTAGGGCAAGCAGCCTCTTCGCAAACCGTATTTAGGTTTTTGCTTTTTATAAGATTTCTGGTTGCTTCATACTCGGCGCTGATGGGCGCTTTGACTCTGATCCAGCTTGGCTTTTTTTTGGGAGTGTTCATGGCATTAACCTTAATAGATAGACTCCTTTTATCTATACGTGAAATATCCCATAATTTCTATAGAAAGCTCTGCAAAAGTCTTTTTTGGCGATAAAAAAGCAAAGGCTCAACTTTCGCGGGACGCACGTACTAAAGGTACGCTTACGTTTCCACGATCTCGCTTCACTTCTTTCTCATCCAAAACCGCTGCGCTTAGCTCTTCTGCAGAGCTTCCTATAAAAACCTTTTGGAGGTTTGTTCATAAAATGTTACTTCTATAGGGTATAATTTTAGGAAGTCTTATTTATGATTGAGTTATTTCGCCGAGCAAGTGGCAGCATTATCGCCCGGATCTTTTTTGGTTTGTTAGCCATTAGTTTTGCCTTTATGTGGGGCGGACAAGATGGCCTGCGCATGATTGGTCTTTCAAAAGAGGCAACCGTTGCTAAAGTTGGCAGCGTTTCTATTTCCAACCGTGACCTTGGATTAGCCATAGAGCGCACACGCCTTAATATGCGCCTTCGCACGGGGCAAGAAATATCCAATGAGGATGTAAAGAAATCAGGCCTTGATCGCCAGCTTCTCGATCGCCTTATTGCCGAGGCTCTTTTTCAAATAGAAGCCGAGCGTTTGAAAATTACGGTTTCCGATGAGTATATTGTAGAAATGCTCCACGGCCAAAAAGCGTTTTTGCTCCCTGACGGTACCTTTTCTAAGGAGACCTTTATGCGTTTTATTCGTAATTTTGGTTTTTCAACGGAAAAAGACTATGTAGCTTATAAAAAGGCCGAGATGATTCGTGCCCGTGTGATATCTGCTCTTTCTGCCAATGCGTCATTGCCTTTTGTAGCAGAAGCCCCCCTATATGCATGGAATGAGCAAATCAGAACAGCAGAGGGTATGGTGATTGATCCCACAAAAATGAAGCTTAAAGCAGCGCCAACGGAAGATCAATTAAGAGGTTTTTACGGGAAAAACCGCCACCAGTTTTTTGTCCCAGAGCGCCGTACATTTAAGGCTGTGATCTTAAAGACTGAGACCCTTAAGGTCGATGTGAAAGAGGCAGACATTCAAGTGATTTATGACCTTGAGCGTGATAAAAAGTACAAGGGTATAAAAGAGGCCGTTGCTAAGGAAAAAATTCGTCAACAATTGCGCCATGATGCTGCTCAAGAGGCAATCATTGCAAAAATTGATAAAATTCAAAGTGAGTTTGAAGGCGGGACGGCTTTAGCTGATGTGGCAAAAGCTAATAAGGCGACCTTTAAAGAGTTTGCTGATGTTACCCTGGACCCTAGAAAAGAAAAGCGTGATGATCTTGAGCAAGCCATCGTTGATCTTGCTTTTACGGCTGTGGAAGGTGAACTTTCTCCCATGGAAGAGCTTAATGATTCAGGACAATATTTTGTTGTCTACCTTGAGGGACATAAGGAGCCTGCGCAACTTTCTTTTGGAGATGCCATGGATGACATTAAGCTTGCTTATGAGCGGGATGCGCAAACTCTTTTGACAAAGGAATTGGTTGAAAGTATCCAAAAGAGAATGGGTGAGGGGGCGACCTTTAAATCAGTTGCCGTCGACAATAAATTGCCCTTGATGACCGTGCGAGCCAGTCGCAAAAAGGCCCTTTCACCAACAGCTATTGATCTCCCGCCCGTTGCTCTTAGTCAACTCTTTGCCGTGCCCCGGGGAAACCTTACATTATTGCCCTATCAAGGCAAAGATGGGCGGCCTTTATTTTTAGTTGCTAAGGTTACAGATGTGAAAAATGGAGATCCTTCTAAGAATAAAGAAGGAGCTAGGAAATTTGCTGAGATGCTTCAACAACAAGCTGGCAGTGACTTTGTTGAATCGTATATTGCCTATTTACGTCAAAAAAATCCCGTTGAAATTAATAAAAGTTATTTTCCAGAATAGGGTTAAAAAGAGAGTTTGAATCTTTAATTTGAAAAAGGTACAGGGTGTCGGACTTAAAAAGTCGTTGAAAAATCTCAACGGCTTTTTTGCTGTTTTCTTTTATCTCTTTTATCAAAGCAAAAAGAATTCAAAAAAAGAGGCTTAAAATAACTTAAAATAAAGCGTAGAATAAGGCATAACGTTGAAAATTCTGGAGAAAAAAATGACAGCATCATCCTTAAATACACCTGAAAACAAAGCCTTAGGGCCGAAGATAACCGTTATTGGTGTGGGGGGTGCTGGTAATAATGCCGTAAATAATATGATCCGCTATGAACTTCAGGGTGTGGAATACTTGGCTTGTAATACGGATGCTCAACATTTAAGTAGTTCCCTTGTTGAAAATGAACGCCGTATTCAGCTAGGTCTTGATGTGACTCAAGGCTTGGGAGCAGGGTCTCATCCCGAGGTTGGGCGTGCGGCTGCCGAGGAAAGCTTAGATGAAATTGTACGCTTCTTAAAGGGCAGCAATATGGTCTTTATTACGGCTGGTATGGGCGGTGGTACGGGAACAGGGGCTGCGCCCGTGATTGCCCAAGCTGCCCGTGAAATGGGTATTTTAACCATCGGTGTTGTGACCCGCCCCTTTAGTTTTGAAGGCCCCCATCGTACACGTATGGCAGAGAGCGGTATTAGCGAGATGGAGCAATATGTTGATACCCTTATTGTGATTCCAAACCAAAATCTTTTCCGCATTGCAACGGATAAAACGACTTTTGCCGATGCTTTTAAAATGGCTGATGATGTTTTGTACTCCGGTGTGCGAGGCGTGACAGATTTGATGATTATGCCGGGTCTCGTGAACCTTGACTTTGCTGATGTTAGAGCGGTGATGACTGAGATGGGCAAAGCCATGATGGGCTCTGGTGAAGCTGCTGGAGATGATCGGGCAACGGTTGCTGCAGAGGCTGCGATCTCTAACCCCTTGTTGGATGACGTTTCCATGAGAGGCGCTAAAGGGGTATTGATCAATATCACTGGTGGCATGGATATGACCTTATTTGAAGTTGATGCGGCAGCAAATCGTATTCGTGAAGAAATTGATACGGATGTGACCATTGAAACAAATATTATCTTTGGATCAACCTTTGATGAAACACTGGATGGCAAGATGCGCGTATCCGTTGTTGCAACAGGTATTGATTCCGAGGCCATCAAACGCCGTTTGGCCGAGCTTGCCGTTGAAAAACAAAAACAAGAAACAGCACAAGAGAAAGTTGAGACCCAATTAAGTATGGATGATGAACTGGTTATGACCGGGCGCATTACCCCTGATTCCTATACGGACTCGGCTGATTTCGACGATGCGTCCCCCTCCTATGACTTTGATACGGTTCGAGTCGGCGCGACAACGGCTCAAGACGAAGAACTCGATCCGGCAAATGATGATGCTCGCTATGGCTCTATTCCCCGCGAGAGTTCCCATGCTTATGATCCTAATTCTTCTCAGAATACCCCAAAAAAGAAAGGTTTTTTCGGGCGCTTTATGTCGACGCTTTCTGGTAATGAGGAAGAGCCTGAAGAGGCAGTACGTCAGGGATATGCGCCTGTGAAAAATGAGGGGCTTTCTGCTCAAGAAGACTGCTTGTCCTTGGATGAATTTGAAAATACAGATGTTCAAGATATTCCGGCTTATTTGCGCCGCAAATCAAAGTAAGAGTCTTATAAAGTAAGGTAAATTAAAGCACTTCTTATTTGGAGTGCTTTTTTTGTTAAAATGACTATTCTCGATGGTAGGGATGTCCAGCTAGAATGGATTCTCCCCGATAGAGTTGCTCTGCTAAGAGGGCTCGAACCAGCATATGGGGCCAAGTCAGACGCCCAAGACAGAGTAACAAATTGGCCCTCTCTTTTATATGAACGTGCAAGCCATCGGCTCCCCCAATAATAAATCCCACCGTTTTATAGCCTTGATTTTTTATGTCTTGAATTTTATGGGCGACTTCTTGGCTTGTGAATTCTTTCCCTTTTTCATCCAAGGCAATTATAAATGCGTGGTCTTGAAAAGGACTTAGCAAAAGCTGAGCTTCTGCCTCTTGTCGTTTGAGGGTGGGGAGGGAGGCTTTTGCCTCGAATTCATGAATCAGCAAAGGCGTTTTAAGGCGCGTTTTATAAAGGGTAAGCAAATCTTGCTGAGGCCCTTGTTTCATCTTGCCAATGCAGCTGAGGATAAACTTCATGATATTTTCCGAAGGGGTTGTTTTGGAATACGGCGCCTTGACAATTGGTTAACGCCAAGACCGACAAGGACAATACCAGCATAGCAAAGAGAAAGAGATGTATAAGATTCTTTTAGAAAAATCATAGAGGCTCCCATGCCAAAAATAGGAATCAATAGGGTAAAAGGCACGACCTGTGAGGGGGTGTGATGACGCAATAAAAAGGCCCAAAGACTTGTCGCAATGAGGGTTGAAAAGTATGTTGTATAGGCAAGAGAGGAGGCTGTCACAAAGGTCAAAGTGTCCCAAGCCGTTGAGAGGGCATCGGGTCCTTCAAAAAGATAGGAGGCGATGAACATGGGAATGGGGGGAATCAGGCTGCTCCATACAACCATGGCAAGGGGATGATCTGGTTTTTCTGTCTTGTGTTTTGCAAAGAGAATATTAGAGACGCTCACACAAATTGCTGCTGGGAAAACAACGGCGATACCAATCCAACTGCCTTCTGTAAAGCGCTCAAGGGCAATGCCAATAAGGGCAAGGGCGGCAATGGTAAGGCCGATAACTTCCCCTCTATGGGGTCTATAGTGCAACCACATAACGGAGAAAATCATCGTAAAAATAGTTTGAGCTTGAAGAATTAGAGAAGTTAAACCTGCAGGGGCTCCCATATACATACCAACAAACAAAAAGCTAAATTGGCCGATCCATAAAAAGAGGGCAATCATAACAATGTATTTCCAAGAAGCTTTTGGCTTTGGCACAAAGAAAATGAGAGGAAAAACCGTTAAGGTAAAGCGTAAAGCCAGCAATAAAAAGGGCGGAAAAGAATCATAGGCTAATTTAATAGAGACAAAATTTGTCCCCCAAATAAGCGCAATGATTATGGCAAAGAGGATATGTATAAATCCCATTAGTTATGTGTCCTAAAAATGTAAAAAAAGAGAGGCTTCCTATAGGAACCTCTGTAAAAGGCTCTTTTGGCGATAAAAAAGCAAAGACTAGACTTTCGCGGGACGCACGTACTGAAGGTACGCTTACGTTTCCACGATCTCTCTTCACTTTTATCTCATCCAAAACCGCTGCGCTTAGCTATTTTGCAGAGGTTCCTATAGCCCTCCCAAAAAGATCCCAGGTGTCGCCATTCTCTCCTAAACGACAAGAGGTAGTCGTCGGTCGCTCTTTCCTAGACTGGAACCTTTTTGAAAAGACTATATATTGGAGTGTAGTAACGTGAATGGCGGCAATAAGCAAGAAAAAACTCTCCTAAAAGGAGGAGAGTTTTTGTAAGAAAAATCTAGCTCATTGCTTATCTTTTAACGCTGTATGGGGCGGTTGTTATGGGGATGTCTCTTTGACCAGACCTCAATTTGTTCTTTTGAAAGCCTGATGGGTTTATCTGGTACGGCCCTATATATTTTTATGATTCATATTTAAGCAGCTCGTTGCCCTGCACCCATATTGGCAATATAGTCTTCTACCTCTTTATTATAAGGGTATGTTATTCTGCATAAACCACGTCCAACTTGAATAACCTTGCCGAGTACCTCTGAGGTCACCCCAGGAATTCTTATTGTGACTTGATCATTTTCTGAAAAACATGTTTTAGACCCTTGAGTATTAAAAGAAAGACCACCTGAAGAAAGGTCCTTCAAAGTAGCATCTTCATTGCCTGAACTTCCTTTAATGTTGATGGATACAGGGCTCTTAGGTGTAAAACGGTGATTTTGACGGCGATTTCCAGCTGAAGATTCACGGACAATCTTGCTAAGGCGTTGTTGAAGATTTTGAATGCCCTCCCCAATTTCATTAACGGCATCGCTGACTTGATCAGCCATGGCACCTGTCTTTTTAGACTCTTCGCCAACTTGGGTTACTTTATCTGTAGCACGCCTTGTGCCCTCGGCTACATTTTGTGTATTTGATGTAATATCTTGCGTTGCCACACTTTGCTCTTCCACGGCGCCAGCAATAGCTACTGAAATTTGATCCATTTCACCAATTGTTTGTGTAATTTCTGCAATGGCTTCTACGGTTCCAGCAGTCGATTTTTGTATTTCATGGATTTGAGATGTAATTTCATCAGTCGCTTTAGTCGTTTGTGTGGAAAGGTTTTTCACCTCAGCGGCCACAACAGCAAATCC
>CAXBEY010000068.1:0-6644 GCA_963974885.1 uncultured Alphaproteobacteria bacterium | reverse complement strand
ATAATCAATCTCTCGAGGCGGATTCATAAAATCCCATATCACCTGAACTTATACACTTCTCAATTGAAAAAACAAAAGAAGCTCACTCAATTCATAAACTCAAACAACTCCTTTGAGGTCATTGCCAGAGAGTGGCATGAGGACCGTAAAGCAATTTGGACAGAGCGCCATGCAACATATGTCCTGAGAAGACTTGAGGCAGACGTTTTTCCTGTTCTAGGCTTTAAATCCATTCAAGATATTACAGCCCCCGAACTACTGGCAGCCTTAAAAAAGATTGAGAGTCGTGGGGCTATTGATATAGCTAAGCGTGCCTTGCAAACAACAGGGCAAATATTTCGTTATGCCGTTGCCACAGGAAGAGCTGAAAGAGATATCTCAAGTGATTTAAAGGGTGCTTTAAAAACACGTAAAAAAGAAAACTACTCTTATTTAGAGGCAAGAGAATTACCTGAGTTTCTCTCAAAGTTAGAGGGTTACGATGGAGAACTACAAACAAAGCTTGCTTTTAAGCTTCTTCTCTTAACCT
Organism: uncultured Alphaproteobacteria bacterium; assembly: GCA_963974885.1. Lineage (GTDB taxonomy): Bacteria > Pseudomonadota > Alphaproteobacteria > Caedimonadales > UBA9215 > UBA9215. The sequence continues at coordinate 6,115 of CAXBEY010000068.1, read as the reverse complement.
TTGTGCGCACAGGTGAGCTACGTGGAGCTAAGTGGGAAGAAATTGATTTTGAGAAAAGCGAGTGGCGGATTCCTGCTGAGAGAATGAAAATGCGCACGCCTCATATTGTCCCCCTCTCCACGCAGGCCATTTCAATTTTGAGAGAGCTTGAGACTATTAGCGGGCAGAGAGAACACATTTTTCCTAGTCGCACCAAACCTATGACGTGTATCAGCAATAATACCATTTTATTTGCCATATACCGTATGGGATATCATAGCCGCGCAACGCCCCACGGATTCCGTGCAACAGCCTCTACCATTTTGAACGAACATAGTTTTCACTCAGATATTATTGAATTGCAATTGGCACATGCTGAACGCAATAAAGTAAGAGCCTCTTATAACCATGCAAAACGCCTCCCTGAAAGACGCACCATGATGCAATGGTGGGCCGATTATTTAAGCTCCCTGGTAAGAGATGACAACGTCACAGTCGTTAATTTTCAACAAACAGCATAAGGAGATAATAATGTCAGAAAAGAATAGCTATCACCCTAAAGAAGAGCATGAAAAATTTTATAACTTACCTTCTGCAGCTGCAGACTTGGAACATTGGGCTAAATTTCCAAAATTGCGTTTTTATGAAATGTTAGCACTTACCTTTAATAAAGATCCAAGAATTGTGCATCCATATATAATGATTAAGGAAAAAGGCACTGAATTCGGGAAAGCCTACTTTGATGGGGGGGAGCTGCTGAAAAGATCAGGAAAGTGGGGAGAGTATGATGCTAGCAGTCCGGGAGAGATGTTAGAGAATCAGAATTATGGAGGAATCCTATATTCAGAAAAATTTCAAGTTCCCATAAAAGAATGCATTGAAATTGCTGACGATGTAGACGTCAAATTCCCTGAAAAATTCACAAAATTAGTGATGTCTCGACCAATACCTTCTGGTGAGAGGGATTGGAAAGCTGAATGTAAAGAAAGAGATATTCTAATCAAAGAACAAAAAAAAGATATTAAAGCTATCAATAGTAAATATAAGTCTCTGAAAGAAATACATGAAGGCCTTATGGAAATATTTTATACTATAATAGTCAGAGAACCTTACAATTTTGCCATTACGGGAAAAGATCATTGCACTTCTATGATCGTAAAGAAGGCCAAAAAGTTAGAAATAGTTTTAGGTACAACAAAAGTACGAACACGGTGTCAGGAGGCTGTAAAATTTTGTGAAGATTCCATTCCTCTCGAGGAACTTCGCAAGAAAAAGAAATAGATGCCTTGTCATACGTTTCTTAAGCTGTACTTATCTTTCCCAGAAAGAGGCTCGTCCTATTGAAAAATCCTCAAAATTAAATGCCCCGCCCTAATATGGGGCTGTCTATATTGGGACTTTGATCTTTGATTTTTACAATTCTGTAAAAAAAGTGTTTACGGATTGTTCTATAATTTTTGGCGGAAATCATCAGTTTTTTAACGACTATCCCTCATTCTAGCCATTAAAAAGTATGAACGAGGATTATTTTACAATTTTTGGCTAGAAACCTCGCTTTTTTTAAATTTATTCCTCGTTTGAGAAGGGAATATTAAGTTACCACTGATAATTTTTCTTGTCGGCATCACAAAGACTTCCTAAATACTGCCAACCTTATCTCATGTCTTAACAAACGGAGATAGTCCATGACAGATCAACACAACAAATCAACTACTGGCTTCATGAGGTTGCCAGAAGTCCTTACATTCATTCCAATCGGAAAATCAACTTGGTGGGCAGGCGTTAAGTCTGGCCGTTTTCCTTCACCTGTTAAGTTAGGTCCTAGAGTCACCGCTTGGCGTAGAGAAGACATCCAAGAATGGATTTCGACTCGCGAAGGAGGGGCGGATAATGAATAATCCAAAAGAAATGCCCGCCCCCTGTAAGGACGAGCACACAAGTCATGTTCAAGTTAAAAGTAGCAAAAATATCCCTCGATCACAAGTTAATAACTGGCAGCCAATTGGAGCTGTTGTTGCAAGGGTCGTTTCCCATACGGAGGAACAGATAGCTTATAGGCAACATGATCTTGCAAGAAAATTGGGGTTGCCCATCGGGGCAATCTTCCCTTCAAGAACGCATCTCTTAAAGCCATCACCTCAAGTGTGCCTATATGCCACTTATCAGAGTCAAAATAATAATCCTAAAGGAGGTTCTCATGCAGAAAGAATTTAAAGAGGCTATGCGCAACAACGCTATTTTCTGTCCTATTGATATCATTGCAGATGGGGAGGTACACAGGTTTTCCAATAATAGTGAACGTAAAGAAAACGCTTGGTATGTCTTTCATGAGAACTCTAAGGGCTCCTATGGGGGAGCCTATGGAGATTGGACGCGGGGGGAAACTTATAACTGGTCTTCCTTTAGTACCTCTCTGTCACCACGACAACAGCAGGAACATATAACCCGTATTGAGGAGAAGAGGAAGATCCATGAAAAGGAAACCGTAGCACGTCAGGGGAGTGCTTCTTTGAAAGCTTCCGAGATATGGGAAACGCTAGAAGTCAAAGGCACGTCACCTTATCTGCAAAGAAAACAGGTCAACGCATACGGTATTAGGTTTGGAAGCTCTGAATCGATTGCTATTCCCCTTTGTGATGTCTCTGGGAGGCTTTGGAGTCTCCAGTTTATTGATTCCACAGGCTGTAAGAGATTCTTGAAAGGCGGTAAGAAGAAAGGGTGTTTCCATAGCCTAGGGGTTTTAGATACATCCTCTCAGGTTTATGTGTGTGAGGGATATGCGACGGCGGCTAGTCTTTATGAAGCAACGGAGATCGCGATAATCGTTGCCTTTGATGCGGGTAACCTTGAGTCTGTGGTGCGTGCTATTAGGCAGAAGTACTCTAATATTTCTATCACCATTGCCGCTGATAATGATCAATGGAAAGAGGTTAACACAGGCCTAGAGACTGCTCAGGCGGTCGCAAAGAAAAATACCGTACAAGTGATCTACCCAGAGTTCACAGACGCTATAGAGACGGATTCTAAGCCCACGGACTTTAATGACCTTCATGTTTTGGGTGGGCTAGATGCCGTTAGAAAGCAACTTTTAAAGGGAGGGGCATAATCATGAAAAAAATTCCTTTACCGAGTGGCTTGTCATTAAAAGAAGATGGCCTATATTTTGAAGAGGATTGGGTCTCTTCTCCCATCACAGTCCTTGCTCACACACGGGATGATAATAAAGAGAATTGGGGCCGCCTAGTTGAATTTTATGATCTTGATCAACACCTTCATAAGCTAACTATACCATTTGATATGTTTGCCCGCGACTGTTCGGAGCTTTTTAGCATTCTTCTTTCTCAAGGACTTAGAATAAGTAATAAACGCGGCCTTCGCAACAAACTGGCTGACTATCTTCAGAACACGCCCCTTTCTAAAAAAGTCCTCTGTGTGCCTCGTATTGGGTGGCATAAGGGTTCTTTTATCTTGCCCGATGGATCAATTCCAGAGTCTGACGAGGTTTATCTGCAAAGCAGCACAAGTAATTTTACAGGCTTTCGGGAGGCGGGAACCTTAGAGGAGTGGCAAGAACATGTTGCAAAACCCTGTCGAGGAAATAGCCGCCTAATCTTTTCTCTTGGATGTGCTTTTGCAGCACCCCTTCTTCCCCTTATTAACGCGGAAAGTGGTGGTTTTCACCTCAAAGGGTCCAGCTCCATTGGTAAAAGTACGGCCCTTGCTGTTGCTGCCTCTGTATGGGGTAGTCCCCAGTATATCCAACAATGGAGAGCAACGGGCAATGCCATAGAATCGGTTGCGGAATCCCATAACAATGCACTTCTTTGTCTTGATGAACTTGGGCAAGTGGATGGCAAAGAAGCTGGTGAGACCTCTTATATGCTTGCAAATGAGTCTGGTAAAAACAGGATGAAAGCCAAAGGCGGACTCCGCAGAAAACCGATGTGGAAGCTGTTGTTTTTAAGCACTGGAGAAATTTCTTTGGCTGACAAAATGAATGAATCAGGAAAAAGAGTAAATGCAGGAATGTTGGCACGTATGGCAGATGTTCAAGCTGATGCGGGTAAAGATCATCGTCTTTTTGATACCTTAAATGGCTTTGAGGATGGTGCTGCTCTTGCGAATCATCTCAAACAAGCAACAGGTCTCTATTATGGCACGCCAATCAGAGCGTTTTTGCTTCATGTGAGCAAGCATAAGGATGCTCTTTCTACGTCATGGGCAACGTTTAAAAAAGACTTTGTTGAAAGGCATGTTGATCCTAAATCAGATGGACAGGTAAAGCGTGTTGCTGATCGCTTTGCTCTGGTGGCCTATGGAACAGAGCTTGCTATTCAATTTGGGGTTTTGCCTTATGAAGAAGGTGAGGCGACTCAAGCCGGTGCTACGTGTTTCTTGAGCTTCGTTGAAGCAAGAGGAGGAAGTAGCTCCCATGAGGCTGATGAAGCCGTAAAGCAAGTTCAAGCTTTCATTGAAATGCATCACTCAAGTCGATTTGCGTTGATTGGAGGTACTCCCGAAAATCTCATAGAAGAAAAGATTTATAAACAAGTAGGGTATAGGCGAAAAAGAGATGGTGGGGCTTATGAATTCCTTTTCTTCACAGGGGCATTTAATGAAGAAGTCTGTAAAGGATTTGATCCGTTGTTTGTTAAGAAGACGCTCTTGAAGCAGGGGCGCTTAAGGGTTGATTCTGATGGGCGATATACAAAGACAACACGGCTGCCTCATTTGAAAAAGAATGTAAAAATGATTTGCATTAGCTCTGACATATTAACGGAGGAAGCAGGATGAGTTCCTATTTTGACTTTCTTAATAAAAGCACTGGTAACAGTGGGAGCACTGGTAACGAATCTTCTCACAATAATGATACCAACGGGTTGAAGGGGCCATGTGTGTTCCCACATCAGGAGATATCGCTGGTAACAAGTGGTAACTTGGAAGTGAAAAAGTCATTTTTGTTACCAGCTATTCCCAGAAAAAAAGAGCCGCTGGGAACCGTAGAACCTAATGCTAGAGGCATTGTTCCCGCTGTTACCAGTGTTCCCACTCAAAATGATAAGGATATAAATTATCTCTATCATGAGCGTGCGGGCATTCTTCAGTATGATGGGGGATTCCCCCAAGCTGAAGCCGAGCGTTTAGCCTATCAAGAAATCCTACTGATCTACGTAGAAGGGATGCACCCAACCATCATAGAGACCTTTCAAAACATAATCTTAAACAACTCAGGAGAAAAGACATGACTCAAGACCTCAAAGAAACGGATGTAACAGCTTTGGACAAAAAAAAGAAGTGTTCTATCACAGGATCAAAGTCTGAACCTTTTCAAGAAAATTTGATTAGGCAGCTGTCACAAAGCCTCGACTCATCAAGTTTAAGTCATGATGAGGGTAGTGTTTTGGGGGAGAGCGTTGTTGATGCGGTGCAAGCGATTGGGCCAAAAAATGAGCTTGAGGGGATGTTGGTTGCGCAACTTATATCGACCCATATTGCTGCCATGGACTGCTTTAAGAGAGCTGCTAATCCTAATTATAGCTTTGAAGAACAGCAAAAGAGTCTTGGGTGTGCCAATAAACTTGTTCGGTCCTATACGGCGCTTGTTGAGAGCTTAGAAAGAGGCCGTGGCAAAAGTGGAAACGAGCAAAGAATAACTGTCCAACATATTCATATCAACGACAAGGCGCAGGCTATTGTGGGTGATGTACAGAGGGGGTAGGAGTAAAAGTCATATTAATAAAATATTAAGAATAGTAAGTTACTATAAAAATATAAAAGAAAAGTTTTGGATAATAAAATGGATGAAAATTATTTAGAGTTCCCAAATTTAAAAGATGAATTTTTAGATAATGTTTTCCGGAAAATAGACCCTCTGTGCCAGAGAACTAATGGTGGGATTACAATTACATTTCCCAAAAAGTTCATAGAAATTTCTGATTTAAGCCTCATTTCTGCAACAACTCAAAATACTTTCAAAACACTAGTTTCTAATCTAGGACAAAACTCTCTTCCATTAACATCCCCAATTTTAGAAGATAAAATTTATCAGGACTGGCTGAGTCTTAAGCCAACGGACTTGCACCGAGCTATGCCCGAAAGTTGTGTATGAGAGTTCAAGCGGCGTCTCTCATGTCCT
>CAXBEY010000067.1:0-6730 GCA_963974885.1 uncultured Alphaproteobacteria bacterium | reverse complement strand
ATGCAGATCAAGGATATGATTTTCATTGGATTGATCATCTTTTAGATCAAGACGATTAAAAGATTTTCCCTTGCCGCATCTCGCTATTAGCAGTCAATGGCTATTCCTCTAATAATCCAATGTCCTTGGATTTTAATGACGACGGTGAAGTAGTTTTTAAAAATATAAAAATTATAGAATTAAAAGAAGTTGAACAATTACTTGATTTTAGAAGCGAAGGAAATACTGTATTTGATTATTAAAAAAATACATAGAAAATAAAGAATAAAAGAGGAATAGGTTTAGTAGATTCATTCATGAAGCTACCAACCAAGGCGTTGCACTTCAACGTTGAGTTCACCCAACCCCTCTAATTTTCAATAAAAATATTGACATATATTTAAAATACAAATATATGTTAAAAAAAATTGAAAGTTGAACAACCATGCGACGACTACTTCTTATATCGTTACTATTAAATTTTGGAACATCATATGCGTCTTTACGTAGTGATCTTTTGGACCGCCCTTTTGATAGGGTTATAGAAAAATCTATTGGCCTTGGAAAACAATATGGACAACAAACAGGTGGAATATTAATTTTCAGTGAAGGTTCCGTGGTATTAGGCACAGGTGTGTTGATAGACCCGTGGACTGTTGTAACAGCAGCCCATCTAAAGAACTTAGAAAAGGAATATATAGTCGTTCCAAAAAGGTTCCGTACGATTTAACGATATGATCGATGCTGGTATTTAAGGGGGCGTTCTGTCTTATCTTTTTGAGAGTGGCAAAATCCTGTTCGATGGGATTGAAGTCTGGGGAATAGGGTGGCAAGAATAAAACTGTATGCCCTGCAGCTTCTGCCATGGCTCTGATTTCTTCTTTTTTATGAAAGGCAGCGTTGTCCATAATGATTGTAGAATTAGGGTTTAACTCTTTTAAAAGATGGGCTTCAAACCACTGGTTGAACCAAACTGCTGATGTTGATCCCTCATAAAGAACAGGCGCTAAAAACTCTTTGCCACGCTTTCCTGCGATTAAATTCGTCCTAACACCACCTCTTCCCCAGCGATTGCCGTGTGACTTTTTACCTCGTAGAGACCATGCGTAAGGACGATATGTATGTGGATCAAAACCAGACTCATCAACGTATACAACATTTTGAAACCCAGAAACTTTAACGATCTGACGCAATTTTTGCAGGTAGTCTATGCGCCTCTCATGATTTCTTTCCACGTACAGAAGTGTTTTTTTTATGAGTGATTTTCATAACGCGACAAGCGTGCCAAATACTATTGGTGTGGACATTAAAATGCTTTGCACGTTCTCGCAAAAGCTTATCTGGATACGTTTGTATATCTTGTCTTAGATCTTCTAAATTCACCTTTCGAGGGCGACCCTGGTGACTGTAAGTCGCTGCCAAAGTTGAGCGTTTACACCAATTGCGAATACACCATAAGCTGATGCCAAACTGCCGATGCGCCTCAATCTTTGAACCACCGGCCTTAATATAGCGCACAACACGCTCTCGTAAATCTAAACTGTAAGCCATGAAAATGTTTTTATTTGTATCATACACCAGGCGGAACCTTTTTGGAAGAACTATAGCATACAATTTCGACTAGGGCCAAATGCAGGTGAACATATCCCTTCAGAAAATATTTTTTGTTCAAAGGTTAGTAAACCACCAATTATTCACAAGGGCTTCTCCAGACGGTCTCGCCCTAAAACTCTAGACCTAAAATTTATAGACGGGGAATACCATGCCTATGGCATACCTTTAAAGGATTATGCAGAAATGGACTTCCTGTCATTTAGCAAAACTCAGGCCATCAATATCACTTCATTTTTAGGACCGGATATTGCCATATTAAAACTTGACGAGGAAGTTCCTGAAAAATATTTAACAAAATACGCTCCAATCGTTAGTTTAGATGATGAAATCAGTGAAGATACATATGGGCTTTCTGTCGGGTTTGGTACGATAAAGTCTAATGATCAAGATCATGCTCCATCCCTAAGGCAACAATCTATAAAGGATCCGGAAAATTTTGCACATCTGCGCCATCTAATGAGTTGCAAAACTTCCCCTCAACTCCTTAATGAGTGCGACGTTTTATGTGGTTCATATCAATGCTTATTAGGCAATGGGGATGAATCATTTATAACCAGGGATAATATGATGAAAACTGAAGGACTGCCAACGGGTGGAAGCAGTGGTGGCCCTTTAATGATCAAATTTGATGGTCAATATAAAATTGCTGGTATATTTTCTCTCACAATAACAATCTTAGGAGACATTATAGAGGATGAAAAATTATATAATACCTTGGCTAAACATACCGTTCCAACCTTTCCAATTTGGACAGACCTTAGGCCTTATTCACATTGGGTTCAAAGCTATATGGGCCCTTCTGCCAAATAGCAATTAATAGAAATCAGCAACCACCATCTGCAGATGGTGGCTATAGTGATTTAGATTTTGCCCCTGCAAATGACCGGAGGCGCAAGGGACGACGGCTATATTTCATAGCTTAGGAGCCCAGGAACAAACGGTCAGTGCAAAGATAAGTTACTATATCCCCCTAACTGTCCCAACGTCTCTATATCCTCCCTCTTAACTGTCCTTTGCGGATTGCTTGTCAAAGTCGCAAGAGTAATGTTATAAATAAGGATAATTATTTGCAGGGAAAAGATCATGGTCGCCATTGTTAAAACCGTTGTATTTCAAGGAATTGAGGCTTTACCCATTGAAGTGCAAGTTCAGATTGCATCAGGCCTTCCGTCCTTTGCCATTGTGGGGCTTCCCGATAAAGCCGTTGGAGAATCAAGGGAGCGTGTCAGAGCCGCCCTCTCTTCCATTGGATTGGCTCTTCCCCCTAAGAAAATCACCGTTAATTTATCTCCAGCAGACCTTCAAAAAGAGGGGAGCCATTTTGATCTTCCCATTGCCCTTGGCCTCCTTGTGGCCCTTGAGGCCTTAAAAGCAGAGGACATTCAAAACTATGTTGTTTTGGGTGAGCTTGCCCTTGATGCCCGTTTAACAGCAGTTTCTGGCGTGCTTCCGTCTGCTTTAATGGCGGCTGGCTTAGATAAGGGAATTATTTGCCCTGCTCAAAATGGCGCCGAAGCTGCGTGGGCGCAAGATATTCAAGTTATTGCCGCGCCTGATTTAGTCAGCCTCATTAATCACCTTAAGGGCAAACAAGTGCTCACACCGCCAACCCCTTGCGTTGCAGCCAGCAACCATAATATTCCTGACATGTCAGAAATTAAAGGCCAAGAAAGTGCTAAACGGGCCCTTGAAGTTGCCGCCGCTGGGGGCCATAACTTACTCATGCAAGGCCCTCCAGGAGCAGGAAAATCAATGCTGGCAGCACGTCTTCCTGGATTGCTTCCACCTTTAAGTCCCCGAGAAGCCCTTGAAGTCACCATGGTTCACTCCATTGCCGGCCAATTACATCAAGGCCAACTCCTTCAAGAACGCCCCTTTCGCGACCCTCACCATTCGGCCTCCTTGCCAGCTCTGGTTGGGGGAGGTGCAAAGGCAAAACCGGGAGAGATTTCCCTCGCCCACCACGGTGTTTTGTTCTTGGATGAGCTGCCTGAATTTTCAGGAGCTACCTTGGAAACCCTACGCCAGCCCCTTGAAACCGGGCGTATTATGATTTCCAGAGCCAGTGCTCATGTCACTTATCCAGCAAGGTTTCAGCTCATTGCGGCTATGAATCCGTGCCGTTGCGGGCATGTTGATGACCCAGAGCGGGCCTGCTCAAGGGCGCCTAAATGTGCTTTGGATTATCAGGCAAAACTCTCTGGGCCTTTACTGGACCGTATTGATTTGAATATCTTTGTACCAGCAGTCATGGCTTCGGATTTAAGTTCTGCTAAAACAGGGGAATCAACAACAACCATCGCAAAACGAGTTGCTATGGCAAGACAACGGCAAGAAAATCGCTACCAAAAGCTCAATGAAAGTGGTGATGCCTCAAGTGCACCCACCAATGCCAGTATCAGTGTCAAACATTTGGAACAAATCGCCTCTCTTGATGACAAAGGACAGTCTCTTTTGAACCAAGCAGCGGACCGTTTTAAACTCTCAGCCCGAGGCTATCATCGAATTTTACGGGTTGCTCGCACCTTGGCAGATTTAGAAAATTCAGAGCGGGTTCATTACCACCATATCGGTGAAGCCGTTAGCTATCGTCAAATGTCATCGATGCCCCAAGCAGCGTAGTCGTTGAAAAAAGAAGCCCTAAGGGATAAATTGACTTTTGATTGCATAGTTCCCGCTTTTCTCATCATAGGATAATGCGAGCTCAAGGGTTGATGTCATCTGGTCAACAGGAAAATCTGAGGGCCACAGGCGCCCAGAGGCGTCTCTTTCAAAAGGTCCTCCTTCCCCTGGAATCCAAAAACTAAGAACGGCGCCCGTTAAAAGGCCATTTTCTTTTACAACTATCTCTGTTTCTTCAGGATTGACAAAAGTGTAAGGAGGACCACTGTAATACTCTATTGTCTTTTGAGATGGGTTTATGGGAAAATCGAGATTAACGTCGACTGGCTTTGTATCAAGCTCACAGTCTAAGAAATTTTTATTTGGCAAATAAAGGCGTACCCTCATGCCAACAAAAAAAGGAAGGCAAGGCATAAATTTTATATGAGTGATAAAAGGTTGTTCAAAAATATCCTTTTCAGCATGACTAGATAAAACCTGCGTTGGCAGCATCAACAAAAGAAAGAAAAGTCGTCTATAAAAAAGCATAATGGCCTCCATACCTTAACAGAATCAGTTTAGAATAACATTACTCTCTAAAGGGTTAAAAAAATAAAAAAACCTGGGAGGGCTTTACGTTTTCCTTTAAATACAATACCATTATCTTAATTCTTGCTTGAAAATATTTTTAACACCCCGCCAAAGCACTGTTACTTTTGGTGATTTCTTCGCATCTTTTTTTTAGGCTATAACATGACTGACACTGAAACCTACTCGGTAACACAACATATTCCATCAACATCCCTCCCCAAAACACCTGGGGCCTTTTTATGGCACTTTATTAAGCGCCATGGAAAAGCTTTTAGTGCCATTACTTTTTTAGTCATGTTTTGGTCAGCGAACGAGGCTCTTTATCCTTATTTCATCAAGATGTTTATTGATGCCATTGTTGGTTATAAAGGAGAGGCAACAATCCCCTGGGATGTTTTAAAAACACCCTTTTGGGCCATCGTTATCTCTTTTGTGGCAATGGAAATTGCCATGCGCGTTATGAGTGCAATAAAAGTCTATACCTTTCCTTACTTTAGGGCCGACATCCGCATGCAAATCATACAGTATGTCAAAGGACATTCTTTAAGTTATTTTACCAATAACTTTGCTGGCACTATCGCGACCCGTATTCACGACATTCCTAAAAGTGCCCATAATTTTATAGATGATATCATTGATACAGTCTTAGCTATTGTGATGGCCTTTCTTTTTTCGTCTATTATTCTCTTTTTTGTCAGCCCTTTATTTGTGGTCATTATGCTTGTGTGGTCTGCCTTTCATATGGGTATCACTGCTTATTTCATGCCAGAACTTCAAAGAAAATCAAAGGACCATGCCGATTCTGTTTCCCATATGCAAGGAGATACCGTTGATTGTATTAGCAATATGACGGCTGTTCGATTATTTGCTAAAGGGGCTCAGGAAATGAGTCGCTTAGTACGGTCTCAAAATACTGAGCTTCGTAAATCTATTACCGCCAATTGGGCTTATGAAAAGCTTGATATTTTAAGGGGGATAGGGGGTGTTCTTTTTATAGCAGGCGTCGTTTATTTTCTGATTATAGGATATCAAGAAGGGTGGGTAAGCGCCGGTGATTTTCCCCTTGTTTCCATGACAGTTTTTCAAATCCTAAGCCTTATTTGGCATTTAAGTCAGAGAATACAAAATATCCTTCGAGAATTTAGCACCATTAATGCTGGCCTTGTTCTTTTAAACACCCCCCACGAAGTTAAAGACTCTAAAAATGCCAAAACGCTCTCTGTCACACAAGGTGCCATTGATGTTAAAGGCCTTGAGTTTTCCTATCGAAAAACGACACCTTTATTCCATAAGTTAACCGTCAGCCTAAAACCGGGAGAATCCGTTGGCCTTGTTGGATTTTCTGGCTCGGGAAAAACAACTTTTGTGAATCTTTTGCTTCGGTTTTTTGAAGCTCAAAAAGGCAGCATCACAATCGACGGTCAAAACATTGCGCACGTCACTCAGAATTCGTTGCGCTCAAACATTGCTATGATTCCCCAAGATCCCAGTCTTTTCCACCGAACCCTGATAGAAAATATTCGCTATGGTAAAGAGGGAGCCAGTGATGAAGAAGTCATAAGCGCTTCAAAATTAGCCCATTGTCATGATTTTATTATGGAACTTGAAAACGGATACGAAACCCTTGTTGGCGAGCGCGGTTTGAAACTCTCGGGGGGACAACGCCAACGAATCGCCATCGCGCGGGCCATTCTTAAAAATGCCCCTATCCTTGTGTTGGATGAAGCAACCTCAGCCCTTGATTCCGTGACAGAAAAATATATCCAAGAAAGCCTTAAGGAAATTATGAAAGGCCGCACCACAATTGTAGTTGCCCACCGCTTATCAACCCTTGCATCCGTTGACCGTATTATTGTTTTTGATAAGGGTAATATTCTTGAACAGGGCACTCAAAAAGAACTCCTTCTCCATAAGGACGGTGCTTTTGCAAAGCTTTGGGCCCTGC
>CAXBEY010000066.1:0-7232 GCA_963974885.1 uncultured Alphaproteobacteria bacterium | reverse complement strand
GCTATGCTATAAATGAGAGACGAAAATTAGGTGCGCTATAAATGTCAGACTTGTCCTTCATTCCCCTTAAAATTCACTCGTCGTACTCGTTGGCAGAGGGTGCTATTAAGTTGCCAGCTTTGCTGTCCCATTGTGAAGACAATAAAATCCCAGCCCTTGCTTTAACAGATACAAACAACGTCTATGGCGCTATGGACTTGTGTTTAAGTGCCGTAAAAAAAGGGGTTCAGCCCATCATCGGGGCAAAGGTTTTGGTGCGCGCCCCCTTTAAAAACAAAAACTTGAAACTGGGCGAAGAAGACATCACCGACTTTCATGAGCTGGTGCTTTTGGTAAAGTCTCAACAGGGGTATAAAAACCTCATCAAAATCCTGTCTCGATCTTTTTTGGAACACTCAGATCATACCGAGCCCTATACGACCTTTGAGCAATTAGAGTCCCTTAATGAAGACCTTGTTGTTTTAACGGGAGGCCTAGGGGGAGGGGTCGCACAGTATCTTCTAAAGAAGGATCCTAAAACAGCAGAGGCCTATCTTGAAAAATTGAAAGGCCTTTATGGCGCAAATCTTTATGTTGAGATTCATCGTTTTGATATCCCCGGAGAGGCAGAAACAGAGCCCGCCCTCATTGACTTAGCCTATAAGTATGACATACCTCTTGTGGCCACAAATGAAGCTTTTTTCATTAATGAAGATCAATACATTGCCCATGATGCGCTGCGTTGTATTGCAACGGGATCCTATGTCTATGATCCGGTACGCCCCCGCTTAACACCAAACCACCGCCTCAAAACTCAAGAGGAAATGTGTGAGCTTTTTAAGGACCTTCCCGAGGCTTTGGCCAGCACCGTTCAGATTGCTAAGCGCTGCCATTTCCTCCTTGAGCCTCTTCCCCCAGCTCTACCGCCTTTCAAAACAGATAGGGGAGAAGAGGAGGAACTAAGGGTTCAAGGAGAAGACGGGCTTTTATATCGTTTGGAGCGTCAAATTTTCAAGCCTGATATGGATAAAAAGGAAAAAGAAGAGGTTAAAAAGCTCTATTTTGATCGATTGAATTTTGAAATCAATGTGATCCATAAAATGGGGTATTCCGGATATTACCTTATCGTTGCGGAATTCATCAAGTGGGCAAAGTCTCAAAACATTCCCGTTGGACCGGGGCGTGGATCAGGAGCGGGCTCTCTTGTGGCGTGGGCCTTAACTATTACCGATGTTGATCCCATCCAATTGAATTTACTTTTTGAGCGCTTTTTGAATCCTGAGCGTGTGTCCATGCCGGACTTTGATATCGACTTTTGCCAAGAACGCCGCGATGAAGTCATTCAGCATGTTTGTGATGAATATGGTGCTGATAAAGTGGCGCAAATTATTACCTTTGGAAAGCTGCAAGCCAAGGCAGTGATTCGAGATTGCGGCCGTGTTCTGGGTATGCCCTATGGTCAGGTTGATCGGATCTCAAAATTGATTCCAGCCAATCCAGCCAACCCGGTCACTCTGAGAGAAGCCCTGGAGCAAGTGCCCGAGTTGACCGATGAGATTAAGGCCGATGAAAAAGTAAAAGAGCTCTTTGATATTGCTTTACAATTGGAAGGTCTCTATCGACATGCCTCAACCCATGCGGCGGGTGTTGTGATTGGGGGGGAACCCCTTGAGAATATTGTGGCACTTTATAAGGATGAGAACGCGGCCTTGCCAGCCACCCAATTCAATATGAAATTTGTCGAACTGTGTAGTTTGGTAAAATTTGACTTTTTGGGCCTAAAGACCTTGTCTGTTATGCAGGGCGCCATCGATCTTGTAAAAACCCATCAAAATAAAGAGATTATTCTTCCTGAAATTCCTTTGGATGATCAAAAAACCTTTGACCTCCTGCAAAGTGTTGAAACCGTTGGGGTGTTCCAGCTTGAAAGTACGGGCATGCGAGATGTGATTCGCAAACTTAAGCCCGCACAGTTTGAAGAGGTCATCGCTTTGGTCGCCCTTTATCGTCCAGGGCCCATGGACGATATTCCCCGTTATATTGCGTGCCGACATGGCGAGCAAGAAATTACCTATGCCCACCCCCTGCTCGAGCCCATCTTGAAAGAAACTTACGGGGTCATGGTTTATCAAGAACAAGTGATGCAAATTGCCCAGCAATTGGCAGGCTATAGCCTTGGGCAAGCGGACTTGCTCCGCCGCGCTATGGGTAAGAAAATTCAAGCAGAAATGGACCAGCAACGGGATATTTTCACAGCGGGTTGCCAAACCTGCCATAAGATTCCTGTGACAACGGCTAACCGTATTTTTGATCAGATGGCTAAGTTTGCCAGCTATGGATTCAACAAATGCCACTCGGCACCCTATGGCCTGATTGCGTACCAAACCGCTTACTTAAAAGCCAACTATCCCGTCGAGTTTATCGCGTCCATGATGACCTACGACTTGAATAATACCGATAAATTAGCCATTGGCCGAGAAGAGCTGGTGCGCATGGAAATCCCTCTTTTGTCCCCTGATGTCAATCAGTCTTTTGCTAGGTTTAGTGTGGAAAAACAGGGAGAAAAATTTGGCGTTCGCTATGCACTGGCAGCCCTTAAAAATGTGGGGGAATCTGCCATTGAGCTTATGGCGGCAGAACGCGAAGCCAACGGCGACTTTTTGGATATCATTGACTTTGCACGACGTTTAGATAGCAAAGCCATCAACAAACGAATGCTTGAAAATTTAGTATCTGCGGGGGCTTTTGATTCTTTGGATCCTAATCGCGCAAAGCTTTATGGGAACCTTGATATTATTTTAAAGCATGTGGGAGAAAAAGCGGCGCAACAAAATAGCAATCAACACTCTCTTTTTGGAGGAAGCGGTGATCATGCCGTAGACCTTCCGCCCGTCGTTTTAGTAGAAGTCCGACCTTGGGGACGAGCTGAACGCGCTCAAAAAGAATTTGATGCCGTTGGGTTTTATTTGAGTGAACACCCTGTTGATTCCTACGGGGAAATGCTGAAAAAATGTAACGTAAAGACCTATGCTGAACTGAGCAACACGGACTTTGGTTCCGGTGAATTGGCCGTTAATTTAGCCGGTGTGGTGGTCAGCAAAAAAGAACGCGTCTCTAAAAAAGGAAATAAGTTTGCCTTTGTGCAGTTTTCCGATGCCACAGGATTCTACGAGGGTGTTCTTTTTGCAGAAGCCTATACAAATTGCAAGGACCTCATTGAGCCTGGTACCGCCGTGTTGATCAAAGCTCTGGCAAAGCGAGAAGATGCCCAAGAAGGCGCAAGCGTGCGCTTTGTGATTCAGGGCTTATCCCGTTTAGAAGACTCAGCAGCCGCAGCTTCAAAAGTTCTTTCCATGACAGTCACAGGCTCAAAAGCCTTGGCCCATGTGAAGGAAGTCCTTATGAAATCTGGTGCCGGGAGCGCACGTATTGAAATGACGTTGCGCTGTGAAAATTACGAGTCTCTGATTAACCTTGCTGAACGCTATAAAATAACGCCAACGACCCTTGATGATTTATCGGTTATTGGGGATCTTCAACAGGTTAAGGTGGCTTAGAAAAATGAATTTTATTGATAGTCACTGTCATTTAGATTACAAGGATTTTGAGGGCAATATTGACCCCATTCTCGAGCGCGCCAAAGCGGTTGGTATTAAGGCTTTTTTAAATATCTGTACGGAAATTAAGGAAGCTGCACAAGTTGTTGCCACGGCGGAAAAGTATCCTCAAGTCTTTGCAACCGTTGGGGTGCATCCCCATGAAGCAGAACCAGACTTGAAACAACTCTCTCAGGAAGAGCTCACCAAGTGGTTGGTTGCGCAAGCCCAACATCCAAAGGTTGTGGGCCTTGGGGAAACGGGCCTTGATTTTTTCTATGACAATTCTCCGCGGGACTTGCAAACCGAGGCTTTTAAAGCCCATGTTCAAGCCGCAAAAATCACTAAGCTTCCCCTGGTTATCCACACGCGGGCTGCCAATGAAGAAACCATTGACGTTCTGCAAGAGGAGAGGGGCCATATTACCGGCGTGATTCATTGTTTCAGTGAGACAAAATGGCTAGCGGATCAAGCAATGGACCTTGGTTTTTATATTTCGATCCCCGGGATTATCACTTTTAAAAAATCCCAAGACTTGCGGGATATTGTGAAAGACCTTCCCTTAGATCGACTGCTCCTTGAAACCGATGCGCCATTTTTGGCACCTGTTCCTTACCGTGGAAAACGTAATGAACCCTCGTTTATGATTGAAACGGCAAAAGTTTTGGCTGACTTGAAAGGGATTACCCTTGAAGAAATTGCCACTCTCACGACGGACAATTTCCAAAAGCTCTTTACAAAGGCTGATGTTACGTCACTGCTTTTGTAGAATTGCAATTAAAGGTAAACCTTTGACCTCTTGAGGGAAGTATTTAAAGAGTTCGCCGTTAAATTTCTACGGGATGCGTTATCCTGCTGAGTGGTATATTTCATAGCCCAGTCGGTGGAATGTTCTATGGGGGCTATACCGCATGCGATGCCTGAGAAAGGCTGTACTTTTTTGGAGGCAGCAATCCGTCGCTGAGAAGAAGATTGTGATCTTTTTTTAAACTCTTTTTCGTGTTTTTTACGCTCCCTTAAGGCTAAAATCTGAGCATTGATCATGGTAGAAAACTCCTAAAATCTCAAAAGGCCTTAGCTTGCTTTTTTTAAACTGCAAACTTTTCCCTTAAGGTTGCTGGAAGCTTTAAAGGAAATAGCTTTGCGGGGGGTAATTGTGACTTCAACACCTGTTTTGGGGTTGCGTCCTACCCGATCTCTTTTTTGACGAACAGAAAAGCTTCCAAAGGCAGATAGTTTTAATTCACCTTCCTTAGCAAGGCTTTCAATCATTTCATTGAGGGTCGTATCCAAAATATTGCTGGCTTGTTGCTTGGGAATGCCAATTTCCTTTGAAAGTTTGTCGCTAATTTCGTTACGCGTAAGAGTTGTTATTGTTGCCATTATCTTTCTCCAGAGGCTAAAGGTTAATAAGCTTTTACGCGCTTAAAAAAGTGAACTGCATGCTAAGCAGATTATAAAGCAATAGTTACTAAACTATTAATAAAAAGCTTAAAAAGAGAAAAAATAATAAAAAATTTAAGTTTCCGACTTTAGGACGTTTTGCTCAACAACAGTTTTCCGTCTTTCAGGGAGAGAGCGATTTTTCCACTCATAAGATCAAGGGCAATTTTGCCAAAAATATCATAGCGCCACCCTTTTAAACAAGGGATATCAGCTTTTTCTCCCTGTCGAATGAGGGTCGCCATGTCCTTACTGGAAGCAAGGATTTTTTCGGCAACTTTTTCTTTTTCAGAGATATATTTTAAAAGCAAACGCAGCATATCTTGAGCTAAAGGGTTAACAGAAGCTTCGTTAAGAGGGGCTGGAAGTTTGGGGCAGTCTTCTGGGAGGAGGGCACTGGCCTCTTTGAGGCGTGCAATGATGTCTTCACCGGCTTTGCGAGAGTGGTGGCGATCACGAAGCCCCCTGGTCTTGCGGAAATCTTGAACGGATTGGGGATTCTGCGTGGCCAATTCTACAATGAGCTCATCTCGCATGATGGTTTGGCGAGGTTTATCCTCTGTTTCTGCTTGTTCTTCACGCCATTTAATAAGGTCAAAAGCCCGCGCTAAGACAGAGGGCTTTGAGGTGCGGAGCTTTAACTTGAACAAAAGCCGGGTGGGGTTAACCTCATAGGTTTTAGGGTCTAAAGCCATTTGGATTTCTTCGGCAATCCAGCCCTCCCGCCCTTCTTTTTTGATTGTCGTTGAAAGATAGGTATAGATATCCCTCAAATAAGTAACGTCCCCAATGGCATAATCAAGTTGCCGGGTTGTGAGAGGGCGTTGGGCCCAGTTAGAAAATCGAGCGCTTTTATCAAGGCCACTTTTGGTAATTTTTTTTACCAAAGTTTCATAACCTGCACTGTCGCCAAAGCCGCAGGCCATGGCGGCTATTTGAGTATCAAAAATATTTTTGGGGAGCTCTCCCATAAGGGCCAGGAAAATCTCAAGATCTTGACGACCTGCATGAAGGACCTTAAGCACATCGGGGTGGGCTAACAAGTTTAAAAGAGGTTTTAGGTCAATGTCTTGTGCCAAAGGGTCAATGATTGCAGCTCTTTTATTGGTTGCAACTTGAATGAGACACAATTGTGGGGCATAGGTGCGTTCTCGAATAAATTCGGTGTCGATGGTTAAAAAGTCATCTTCCAATAGGTCAGGGTGTGCATCTGAGCAGAAAGTCTCAAGGGCTTTTGTCGTTTGGATGTACTCGTATTCTTCGTTCATTTTTAACCTATGGAAAGTCTGGTGTTTTCTATCAAAATAATTTATAGTTCGAAACAAGATAACAGATATTAAAGAAAGTTTAAACATGCATCCGTACCGTACACATAACTGCTCTGAACTCCGCGCAAACCATGGAGGCGAAACCGTTCGGTTGAGTGGCTGGGTCCACCGGAAAAGAGATCACGGGAATCTTCTTTTTATTGATTTGCGGGACCATTTTGGTATTACTCAGTGTGTGATTAATGTTGATGATGCTGATTTTAAAGTGGCTGAAGGGGCGCGTTATGAAAGCGTTCTCACCATCACAGGTAAAGTTGTGAAGCGCAGTGATGAAACCATTAATCCTACTATGTTGACCGGTGAAATTGAATTATCCGTTGAAAATCTTAAGGTAGAATCCACAGCGGACATGCTTCCTATCCAAGTTAACAGTGATAAAGATTTTCCTGAAGATACCCGCTTGCGTTACCGCTTTCTTGATTTGCGCCGTGAGAAAATGCATAACAATGTGATTTTACGCTCAAAGATTATTAGCTCTATTCGCAAGCGCATGACAGAGCAAGACTTTCTTGAAATTCAAACTCCTATTTTAACGGCCAGTTCCCCTGAAGGGGCCCGTGACTTTTTGGTGCCCAGTCGTTTGCACCCTGGAAAATTCTATGCCCTTCCTCAAGCACCACAAATGTTTAAGCAACTTCTTATGATGGGTGGTTTTGATAAGTATTTCCAAATTGCCCCCTGTTTTCGCGACGAAGATGCTCGGGCTGATCGGTCTCCCGGAGAGTTCTATCAACTGGATTTTGAAATGTCATATGTCACTCAAGAAGATGTTTTTCAAGCCCTTGAGCCCGTTTTACGCGGGGTATTTGAAGAATTTTCCGAGGGTCGCGCTGTGACATCTGGGGCCTTTCCGCGTATCGCTTATGCCGATGCAATGCTGACCTAT
>CAXBEY010000065.1:0-7246 GCA_963974885.1 uncultured Alphaproteobacteria bacterium | reverse complement strand
TAGTCTTATTTTTTAGAAACCTTTTCTAAATAACGACCCCACAAATCGGGACGCCCCGCTTGTGCAAAGTATAAATGTCCTAAAAACAGAAAACTATAGCCAGTAGGAGAAGAAAAAAAATAAAGAGATTAAATAATCACATAAGGTGTTTAACTTTTTTAAGCTCGTGTGCTGTAAAAACTTGGTCAACTTTTGAAGTCAACGTTTTCTTTACAACGTCATGTGCCGTCTCAACAGCAACTTCAATCATATGCCCATGAATATCTTTGATAGCATTCAATTCGAGTTGTTTAAGGCGGCCTTCTAAATGAGTCTTTTGATTTTTAACAAAATTTGCGATGTCACTCATAGCCTGTTCACGGGTTCGCACAGCTTCTTTTTCTGCGTGCTTAAGGATATCATGGGCTTCTTGTTTTGCCCTAATTTCCCGCTGCTTTGCCTCCTCTAACAACATGGCTGCTTCAACTTTCATAGCTTCTGCTTCTTTTAGCTCTTTACTAATTTTCGATGCTTTTGTTTGTAAAGCCTCAAGAATAATTTTCTTGAGAGGCTTTGCAGCCAATCCGATAAAAATAAGAAATGAAATGAGGGACCAAAATCCTGTATCAAATTCCATTGGAAACCTTTAAGTTTAATTTGTCATCCACCAAAACTTCAATATTCCCTTCAACCTGACCACCTGCCATAGGCAAGAGCTTTGCAATGATATCGTAGGTAATGAGTTGTGTATGCCTTTTTATATCTAAAACGGCTTTTTCTTTTTCTTCAGCAATGGAAAGTTCCGTCGCCTCAAGTTGAGTTTTTAACAGAGAAACCATAGACTTCTTGCGCTCGGATAGGCTTTTATCCACATCATCAAGGGTGGCGGCCATAAGACCACGGGCCTTTTCACGCGTCTTATTAAGGCCACTCTCAACATCATCAAGAATTGATTGCTTTTCTTCTTTTAAGCGCCCCGTCTCAATACGATACCCTTCTGTTTTCTGCCAGCGCTCCTCAAGCAATTGCTTCAAACGCGGGACAGAAACCGCAACCGTATAAATCATCAAAATCGTAAAGAAAATGACAAGCCAGAAAATTTGAGCTGGGAAAACAGCCGGATCAAACTGAGGCATATATAAAAAGCCCTACCTTCTACTTTAAGAAAATCATGAAAGATATCACAAGGGAAAAGATCCCCAATCCTTCAGCAAGGGCAGCCCCAACAAAAGCAAAGGTTTGCATGTCATTCTTTGCAGAAGGGTTCCGTGCAATAGATTCAATCAAACTGGCGAACACGCGCCCTACTCCCATGGCAGCACCAATCACACCCAGAACGGCAATGCCCGCGCCAATCATTTTTGCAGCTTCTAATTCCATTTTTTTCTCCATTAATTTGTTTTATTATTTTCAAATTTCTTAGTGCAAGTTTACAGAATCGTTGAGATAAATACAGACCAAAATTGTAAAAATATAAGCCTGTAAACCCGCAACAAAAAATTCAAACCCTACAAATAAGACGTTAAACAAAGCAGGGAATATACCAAAATATACACCTACCATCACACTAAAGCCCGCAAAGACCTTAAGAATTACATGCCCTGCCATCATATTTAAAAAGAGGCGAAGGGAGAGAGTTAAAGGCCTCACCAAGTAAGAGATGAGCTCTAAGAAAATCAAAAGCGGTGCCAAAATCTTGGGGGCCCCTGCTGGCAAAAAGAGGCTGAAAAAATGAAGGCCGTGTTTAACAAAACCAATAATTGTAATGGCCACAAAAAAGAGCAGGGCTAAGGAAAGGGTCACAGCAAAGTGGCTTGTGATCGTAAAGCCATAGGGTAGCATGCCAAAAAGATTGGAAAAAAGGATAAACATAAAGAGGGTGAAAATAAAGGGGGCATAGGCCTTACCCCCTTTACCGACGGTATCCCCAATCATATGAGCAATAAAATCATAGCTGGATTCAAGAATCAGTTGAAGCTTATTGGGAACAAGGGTTGCTTTCCGTAGGGCAAAATGCTGAAAAGTAATGAGCGCAACAGTAACAATGGCAAGCCAGACTGTTGCATTTGTAATGGAAATATTGCTTCCCATGAACTCAAGGGGAATAATCTCATAGATTTTAAACTGGTCCATAGGACCATGTGGTGTTGTCATCTCAATTCCCTGGTCGACTCTATCTAACTTAGTATCATTATAACAGGAGAATAATCCTTTCTCCTCTCCCCGTCAATTGTCTGCGTCTCTCTTTTAATTTTTTTGTTGCTTTTATTTTTTAATAAATATACTTATATTCTTTAATAATTGTATTTGTATTCATAGTGTAAATAAGGAAAATATAAAATGTCTCTCATGAAAAAAATCTCCGTACTTAAATTATCAGTCTCATTTGCAGTTCTGATGTCTGCGGCCACACCCAACGCGATGGCTTCTTTTTTAAAAGAAGAAAGTGCCCTCACTGGTAGCAGGGCAAGCTCCTCCTCTAGCCTCTCTTCCAAAAAAGAGTCCGCTATTTCACCAAAATTTTATTCAGAGTTAGAGACAGCGTTTCCCCGCCATTTCCAAGGCATCTCTGCAATGAGTCAACCGGACCTAATGCGCGATAAAAATCTGTGTGATCTAAAGACTCTCATGGGCTATAGCCCTGATGTTTCTGAGAAGCTTGGTGACTTACACAAAGCCTTACTGAAAGCATCTAACCCCGTTTTTAAAAAACTGGTGTTGGATATTGAAAAGGCTCTCTCTGACAAAGAGTCACAAACCGTCCTTCATTATATTTTCTTCCTTGGAAAGTCTGCCCTACTGGCCTCTAACAAAACAGAAGAAGAGCGACAATTTTTCAACCTTGCTGGTTTTTCATCTCCTTACAAGCATATTGACCTTGTTGACCCAGGCGAAGGCTTTTGGACAGCCTTGCAGCACTTGAGTGATGAGGACGAAACTCGGGGAGATTTTCAGCATGTAACCCATAAATTTTTCTATGACCCAACGGATCAAATGGAAAAACTTCTGGACAAAGGATCCTTTAGCAGCAACCCCTTCTTTATGTTAATGACAAGGCCTAAAGAAGATATTTTTGGCTTTTTTGCTCTTGCCTTGACCTACTATAAAGGACATCATCCTGTTCCCGTAACTCTTTCAAGCGATGGTGGAGAGCTTCATGGCATGCCCATGTCACCTTGGGGGAAATTTTGCCATGACCTTGCCCATTCTGAAGTAGACCCCGCTGATCATAGCGTGGAACAGTTTGCAAATAATATCTTGAATCTCTATCAACATAAGCTAAAAGAGCAATTCAAAGATTTCAGTAAAGAAGACAAGGCTAAATTTTCTGTCAAAGAAATGATCCCTGCTGTGGCACAATTTGCCTTAGAGGTTCATGCAGCTTACCGCCAAAGCCTTGTTGATATTTTAGAGGCCTCAATTGGGCATTTTAAGATTGATGCTGGCCTCTCTGATCTCCCTCCTGAATTTGAAGCCTTTTCGGCCGCCGCCTTCCTAGATGCCCATGAAGAGTCTTCCGACATGTCAGGGCGTTATGCTACTTCAGACCTTGCAGAACTTCTACAGCCTTCTCGTTCAAAAACACCTGTTGAAATCACCCCTCAAAAAGAAGAAGGGGGAGCATCATCCTCAAGTTCAGAGAAATCTGAAGAATCCGTCACGGTCGAGAAAGAGCAAAATCTTTTTTCAACCTCCTTTGTAACAGGTGAAACACCTTTCACTGATGAGGAAATTTTTGACATCGTTAAGACGTTACCCCTAAGCGCTTACCGACTTTCTTTCTTCCACTTTGGTAGCGACCAACCAATTAATGCAGATGAAATCTCTGACTACTCGGTCACCAGAAATAAGTTTTATATTGAAGTCAGCATTGATATGTTTAACGGTCAAAACTACCTCTTTAGAAAAGAGACGAGTTATTCCAGAACCCTTAACTTAAGCCACGATAGAGAAATACTTCTACCTGCAAGTGCTGTCTTAGAAAAAGAATATGGTTATAAAATTCCCGTTGTTCCCTCTCTTGAGGATGAGGATTATGAAGCAAAGGTAGCCGCTTGCGATAAAGCACTACGTGAGGGCATGAAGCACCTCCATGATATCTTTACAAAAACAGCGTCTATAATTAGCGAAGAGGATATGGGCGATGACATAAGCATTGCAGACCATTTTGCAGTACGCTATACAAAAGCCTTGCGCTCCTTAACAAAAAACATGCCTAGCTTCATCAAAGAGGGTGAAGGAGGTCTTCAAGGCTTTTTGATCAAAGCAACATCAAAAGAAACTATTTTAAATCCTTACGGATCTTAATTTTTTCTTCCCTCTATTCTTTCCACCAAAAAAGCGGCTCCTAAAGCCGCTTTTTTCTTATTATTGCCTAGTCAATTCAAAGGAAATCTAATCTTTCAATTCTGTTTCGATACGGATTTCTCTGGTCAAAGTCCGATGCACAGGGCATTTGTCTGCAATTTTTAACATCGATTCTTTCTTGAGATCACTCAAAGGGCCCTCCAAGGTAATCTTGCGCCGGATAACATCAACCATGCCTTTTTCCGTTTCGCAAGCTTCACAATCTTGGGCATGAATGCGGTCGTGTTCTAATTCTACGGTCACTTTATCAAGGCCTATCCCTTTATGCTGAGCATACATCCGAATGGTCATGGAGGTACAAGATCCAAGCCCCGCCAGCAAGTAATCATAGGGAGAAGGACCAAGATCAAGGCCCCCAGAAACACTTATGGGTTCATCGGAACGCATAATATGATTGCCCGCATAAACCCGCTGAGTGTAAAGGCCTTCATCGGTTTCCGTGACCACAACACCATCGCCCAGTTTTTCATCTCGTTTTTCTTCACTGCACTCAAATTGAATATAACGACTCGCCCACGCGGCAATACTGGAGGCAATATATTTTGCATCCTCATTATTCATAATAAGGTGATCGGCAGAATCAAGAGAAATAAAACTCTTTGGGTGTTGGGCTAGGGAAAAAATATAACTCGCATTTTTGATATTCACCGTTGAGTCATGGGGGGCATGAAACACAAGAACAGCTGCTTTGAGCTTCTTAAAAACATCGGTCATATCATAGGAATTCAGGTCATCAAGGAAGTGTTTTTTGATCTTAAAGGAGCGTCCACTTATCTCAACATCCGCTTCTCCAGACCATAAAATTTGATCTTCAGCCCCATGCATATGACGGGCCACATGCTTTGGGTGACAGGGGGAATTCACCGTTGATACAGCTTTGATAGACGGTAACTTACTGGCCGCAACCAAGGCTGCAGCGCCCCCTAAGCTATGACCAATCATAATCTCAGGGGCTTGGTAATTTTTTTCTAGAAAGGCCGATGCGCATAAAAGATCATTCACATTCGTGGTAAAGTTGGTTTCAACAAAATCTCCCTCGCTGTCCCCAAGGCCCGTGAAATCAAAACGCAACGCAGCAATGCCACGCTCGGAGAGACCTTGGCAAATATTGCGGGCCGCTTTGATATCCTTTGAACAAGTAAAACAATGGGCATAGACGGCAAAGGTTTTAATATGCCCTGCTGGAATATGGAGACGTCCACTTAATACGAGGCCGTCTTTATTTTTAAAAGAAACTTTTAGCAATTTTGCTGACAAACTAATTCTCCGATTTTTCCAAAACATCTTGGCATTTTTGCCTCAAAATCGCCTCCTGCTGTAAAGAAAATGTCTTTCCATTGTAAGTCATTCTACCACTTTCTAACTCATATTCCACAAAACCCAAAGGAATTTCATTAACATAGGGTGATTTTATGAGCCCTCTTGGCACCAATTGCCCTGTTCCTGAAACCTTGTATTGTTTATGAATTGTAATAGGAATACGGATTTTTTTAGGAACAGGAACATTAAAGGCGTTGAGATCTGCCGGCACAACAGTTTGCCCATCTACATCTATACCAGCTTGATACATAACATCGCTTTTAGGACGATGCTCCGTGATTATTCTTCGACAAAACTCCTTTGAAAACTCAAGTTTCACGAGATCATCCACACTTTTTTGGGCAGGCTCATTCTTTTGCTCAGTAGCACCGGCAAAGGATGAGAGTAAAATAAAAAAGGAAGCCATATAAAAATTCATATCTTCAGTATAACTTTAAAAGTTAACTAAAATATTAACAGAAGTAAAAAATTACAGATTTATTTTCTCAAAAATAACATTGCTGGCATGGCGAGAAACAGACTGATAATCTTCATGGGAATTAACACCATAGGGAATAAGGTGCCGTATAAAAGAGAGCCCTCTCAATAAAATATCTGGCATAGTCTTGTTATTATAAACAAAAAAATGAGGCCGAGCTTGCCAAGCTTGAGAAAGAACAGCTTTCAAAATTTTTGTTTTTCCTCCAGATTTCTCTTTACTTGGTTCGTAATTTTGTCCCCGATGAAATTGAGGAGCATTTTTCGCAAACCACTCTAAAGATTGAGGATTAAAGGACAAGAGAGCAATCCTTCCCTCATAATTTTCTAAAACCTTTAAGGTGGCCTCCTCAAGAGCGCCTGCTTTACCGTAAGCCTCTCTCTTTATTTCCACATAAACAGGTACACGGTCATCAATAAAAGTAAGAACCTCCTTCAAAGTTGGTGGAACTTCCTTTGTTTTTAGTAAGTTATGTGTTTGAATTTCTGCCAAAGTAAGCTCATCCAAACGCTTTTTAGAATCACTCAAACGTTTTAAATTAAAATCGTGGTGCACGATAACAGCGCCATCCTTTGTCAAATGAACATCAAGTTCAATGGCATAACCCCTCTCTACGGCTCTTTGGAAAGCCATCATAGAATTCTCAGGGATTTCTTTATCATTATCAAAAAAACCACGATGTGCAATGGGAATAGAGGAGATCCAATCCGCATTATTAGGGGGAAAAACATGAAACTTAAGGACAGCCAAACCGGCAAAAAGAATTAAAAAGCTCATAAATAGATACATCTTTTTCATCTCCCACTCTCCTGAACATCTTTTTAATAGTAAATCAAGTCAAGGTTAACAAAAGATAAACTTAGATTGCCTTTTAAAAAAGAGACTCTATCTTGCTTTTTTCTCTTAAAAGGGTTAAAAATTTTAGAGAGGTATTTCCACAGTCAATAAGGAACCCTCTGCATAATAGCTAAGCATAGCGGTTTTGGATGAGAAAATGGTGAAGCGAGATCGTGGAAACGTAAGCATACCTTTAGTATGTGCGTCCCGCGAAAGTCGAGTCTTTGACTTTTTATCGCCAAAAGAGCATTATGCAGAGGGTTC
>CAXBEY010000064.1:0-7258 GCA_963974885.1 uncultured Alphaproteobacteria bacterium | reverse complement strand
TTTACTCCTGTTTTTTAAAATGCTTTTTTGCAAAGTCGTACCCATCTTGGCGCATGGCATCTTCCGAAGCTAGCCAGTGTTTTACGGCTTCCGGCAGGTCTGGTGAGGACGTATGATCGCCCTTCCCTCCTACCATATCAACCAAGTCGCCCGCAGAAATAGATCCTTCACGGCTCACAAATATTGCTTTGACTATAGCATGGGCAATGACATGTTCTGATGTTAAAACTTTCTGATCCAAAAAAAACCACTTATCGTTCCAGCCAATAACGTGGGTATGGATTTCAAATTTTTGAAAATGCTTTAAACCGCGGCGCCAGCGAATTGTCGCCGCACCCAAGACACTCCCCCACTTTTTCTTCCATGTTAACTGCGCCAGACCGGTTCGGATTAACAAATCCGTACGCCCCAAATCCATCATACTAAGATAGCGAGAGTTGGTCATGTGACGATTGATATCAAGGTCAAAAGGCAGGACGCGAAACGTCACAATTCCCGTATCCAAAAAATGCAATTTTGGGCGGAAAAAAGCATGAATGATAATGCGAATAAGTCTGAAAAATAAATTCATATGGTTTCCTGTGGCGTTTTCAAACTTAAGGCATCAAAATCTGTAGAAATCTCTGAAAATGCCTCTTTTATGGAGGCTTCCAAAATTATGAAGCCCTATCCATTTCCCGACTAAAACCCGCAAACTCAAAAGGTCCAAAAGCTTCATCTTCCAAATCCATAAGGCTTTTTGAGCCTGCCATGATATTGGAAAACAGGCCTGATGTACGAGGCAACAATTTCTGCATATAAAAACGAGCTGTCTCAATCTTGCTTTGGTAAAACAAAGCATCATCTCCCTCGACTTTTTTCTGGGACAAAATAACGGCTTTTGCCCACAGGTACGCAAGGGCCGTGTGGCCAAACAAAGATAAGAAATCCGTGGCTGCAGCCCCCGCTTCTTCTGGGTTTGCCATGCCTTTTTGAGCAATGGTAACGGCAGCCCGTTGCAAGCGTCCAAAAGCTTTTGCGAGGGGAGCAATGAATTCAGCTAAATCTTCGTTATCTTGATGGTCATCAATAAAGTCTTGAACAGGGTGGAAGAACGTCCGCATATAGCGCCCCATATAAGCGCTCATCTTACGGCCCACCAAGTCCAAGGCTTGAATACCATTGGTCCCTTCATAAATCTGTGAAATACGGCAATCTCGTACATATTGTTCAACGCCATATTCCTTGATGTAACCAAACCCACCATGGACTTGCACGGCATGGTTAGTGACTTCAAAAGCACAATCCGTAAAGAAAGCTTTCACGACCGGTGTCATAATTTGCACAAAATCATCGGCCCGCTGACGTTCTTCTTTATCCTCAATTTTATGGGCAATATCGAATTCATGGGCAACCCAGCCGGAAAGCATACGACAGCCTTCATTATAAGCCTTCATGGTCAATAACATACGACGCACATCTGGATGCACCATCAAGGGATCAGCTGGCTTGTCAGGTTGTTTTGCCCCAGAAAGAGAGCGGCCTTGCAAACGATCCCGGGCATAAGCCAAGGCATTTTGATAGGCTAATTCTGCCACCCCAAGGCCTTGAATACCAACACCAAGGCGCTCATTGTTCATCATGGTGAACATATGGGCAAGGCCTTCATTGTGCTCTCCAACCAGCCAACCCGTTGCTTCTTCATATTCTATGGAACAGGTTGAGGAGGCTTTAATTCCCATTTTATGCTCGATAGCCGAACAGTAAGCACCATTGCGCTCTCCAAGGGATCCATCATCCTTAACAAGGAATTTTGGCACAACAAAAAGGCTAATTCCCTTAACGCCGGCAGGAGCATCGGGTGTTCTCGCCAACACAAGGTGGATAATATTTTCGGATAAATCGTGTTCACCAGAAGAAATAAAGATCTTACTGCCAGATACTTTGTAGCTTCCATCTTCTTGGGGAACAGCTTTTGTGCGCAATAAACCAAGATCTGTTCCACAATGGGGTTCCGTTAGATTCATGGTCCCTGTCCAAGTACCTTCAACCATCTTGGGCAAGAACTTACGTTTTAAGTCTTCACTGGCATGGCTGTGGAGGGAAGAATAGGCTCCCCTTGTTAAACCAGGATAAAGGCTGAAAGACACATTGGCCGCGCAAATCATCTCTTCCATCATGTACTCAATAGATTCAGGCAAACCTTGCCCTCCATATTCAGGGTCACAAGCAAGGGAAACCCACCCGCCTTCAGCAAATTTTGCATAGGCCTCTTTAAAGCCCTTGGGGGTTTTGACCTCTCTATTATGCCAAGTGCACCCTTCCTCATCACCACTATGGTTTAGGGGGAAAAGCTCGTTCTCACAAAAACGAGCCCCCTCTTGAAGAACAGCGTCAATGAGGTCATCGCCCATATCAGAGTAACCAGGGAGGGCACGAATTTCAGCAAAATTAAACATCTCACGAAGAACAAAACTGATGTCGCGAACGGGGGCTTTATACTGTGGCATTAACTTAATTCCTTAAAGGTTTTCCGGTTACTAAAATACTTTCCATACGAGCAAGTGTGCGAGGATCTCTGATCAGAGTCATGAACGCGGTACGCTCTAGCTCGAGAATATAATCCTCGTCTTCTGTGTCCGTTGGATCCGTGTCACCGCCACTTAAAATCACAGCAAGTTTTTTGGCGATTTCCTCATCATAAGGAGAAGCCTTTCCTGCTTTAACAAAGCCCTTAACCGCCATGGACATGGCAACCTTGGCTGTCCCTCCTGGCAAAGAGAGCTCAACTTTTTTGGGGGCTTCAAATCCCTCAACCATAGAAAGAGCCTTCGCCTTAGCATCGGCCAATAAACGATCTTTGTTCATGGTGATAGCTGTGTCTGCTTTATCAAAATATTTCATATCAAGGGCTTCATAGGCTGACTTTGCAACTTGAGCGGTTCCTATGATTTCAAAGACCTTTCCAACAGCAACCATACTACCGCCAAAACGACCGGCATCGGATAACCAACGACGCAACATTTCTTTGCACCCCCCCCACGCTGGTACAAGGCCAACGCCAACTTCAACCAACCCAACATAGCTTTCGCCGTGGGCTTGAATCGCATTAGAGTGAAGCAACACTTCACAACCGCCCCCAAGGGCCATACCCGTTGGCGCAGAAACCACAGGAAAGTTCGAGTGCTTTAAACGTTGATAAACGCTTTGACCTTTCTCGACCAATTGGGCAATCAGCTCCCACATAGCAACGTTAGCTGCAAAAAGAGCAAGGCCAATATTTGCTCCCACCGAGAAGTTTGTGCCCTCATTATGAATCACAAGGGCTTTGTATTGTGGCCCCTCACAAAGGTCAATGGCATTTTCTATCATTTGAATAATATCAAAATCAATGGCATTTTGCTTGCTGGTAAACTCGAGGCAGAGCACGCCGTCTCCGATATCCCAAAGGGCAGCAGAGCCATTTTTTGAAACAGGTTTAGTCGTTAGTTTAATATCCCCCAACAACAAAATACCATCCCGACGGGGAGCATCAACGTAAGTGCCCTTAAGGGTAAAGTATTGTTTCTTTTGTTCATGGACGCGGAAGAAAGTCCCCTCGCCCACTTTTTTAATAAGGTCAGGAACGGGGCGGTCTTCTGCGATTAACTTGTCAGCAAACCACTTTGCGCCAACGCGATCAATGAGCTCAAAGGGCCCATATTTCCAGTTATAACCCGTCTTCATGGCTTGATCTACCGCATACAAATTATTGGCGATTTCAGGGACAAGAGACGCTGCGTAGCACAAAACCTTAGATAAAACAGACCACGCATAATCACCGCCGCGATCTCCATAAGCCAACATTTTATCCAATCCTTGACGGGACACGGACAAGCATGGCAAATCCACTTTCTTATTGGCAGGGGCGTACTTTCCCGTTTTGAGGCTTACGGCCTCTTTAACTTTCTTACCGCCTTCTTTATTCAAACGATAAAAACCACCTTTTCCTTTTCGACCCGTATACCCATCGGCAATCATTTTTGCCACAACGTCAGGCTCGGCATAACTTTGCACATAGGCATCGTTTGCTGGCAAAGCAGCTTTCATGCTTTGGCCAATCAAAGGCATTAAATCAAGACCAACAAGATCCATCAGCGCAAAAACACCGGTTTTTGGCATACCCATGGGCGCGCCGAAAAGCTTATCAACTTCTTCAACGGTCATGTCTTTTTCAATGGCCTCTAAAAGCGCTGTTTGGAGCCAATAGGTTCCAATGCGATTAGCAATAAATCCGGGGCTATCATGGCACTCCACGATATCCTTGCCCAGTTGACGGTCACAAAAATCAGCAACGCAGCTGGCAATTTCAGGAGAGGTCTCGGGTCCTTTAACAAGCTCAAGCAAACGCATATAACGGGGAGGGTTAAAAAAGTGAGTGATCAAAAAGTGCTTTTTAAAATCAGCACTGCGACCTTCCGTCAATTTTTCCAATGGGATTGTTGAGGTATTGGAAGACACGATGGTATGAGCCCCACGTACCTTCTCAATCTTGGCATAAAGGTCTTGCTTAATATCAAGGCGCTCGATGACAACTTCAATAACCCAATCAACCTCTTTGATTTTCTCAAGATCGTCCTCAAGGTTCCCCGGCGTAATGAGCTTGGCTTTATCTTTATGCATCAGCGCTGCTGGATTGGATTTCTTTAATTTCTCAATCGCCTCCTTTGCCAAGGCATTCTTTTTACCCATACCCTTTTGAGGGAGATCCATTAAAATCACGGGGATACCAGCATTGGCAAGGTGAGCAGCAATACCCGCTCCCATAACACCTGATCCTAAAACAGCTACGGATTTAATCTCTGTCATTGCCTTACGCCACTCTCTCTAAAATTGTTGCAATCCCTTGACCACCACCAATACATTGTGTTGCCAAACCATATTTCTTATTTTCTCGCTTCAAAAGAGCCGCTACCTTACCGGTAATTCTTGCGCCTGTTGCCCCCAAAGGATGCCCCAACGCCAAAGCGCCTCCATCAAGGTTGATCTTTGATTCGTCCAAGCCAAGGTCGTGAATACACGCAAGGGATTGGGAAGCAAAGGCTTCGTTCAATTCAATAATATCAATATCACCAATGCTTAAACCAGCGCGCTTCAAGGCTTTTCGAGTCGCTTCAACGGGCCCAATACCCATAATGGCAGGATCACAACCGGCAACAGCAAAGGATTTAATATAGGCCAGAATCTCAAGGCCGTGGGCCTTGGCATAGTCTTCTGAGCACACCAGCGTTGCCGCAGCCCCATCGGTCAACGGAGAAGACGTCCCCGCGGTAACAGATCCTTTTTCATCAAAAGCTGGCTTTAACGTTGCTAATCCTTCAGCGGTTGTTTCAGGGCGAATACACCCATCTTGCTCAACGGTGTCACTGCGCACTTTAACGGGCGTAATTTCATCACTCAACCGTCCGTCAGCTTGAGCCGCCGCTGCCTTTTTCTGGCTTCCAAGGGCAAAAGCTTCTTGATCTACCCTTGAAATTTTATACTTTACAGCTAGGTTCTCGGCGGTATCCCCCATGCCAATATAAGCTTCGGGGCGACGGTCATATAAATTTGGATTAGGCATGGGATTAAAACCACCCATGGGAACACGGCTCATAGACTCAACTCCCGCGCAAATAAAGACGTCACCGGCACCACAGGCAATGGCACCAGCCGCACTGTGAATAGCTTGCATAGATGAGCCACAAAAACGATTCATGGTCACGCCGGCAATGCTATCGGGAAGTCCTGCATTCAAAACAACAAGGCGGGCCATATTGAGACCTTGCTCTCCCTCGGGAAAGGCACACCCCAACATCAAATCTTCAATGTCTTCAGGGTTAACGTTAGATCGTTCAACCAAGGCTCTGATGGCAAAGGTTGCCATATCATCGGCTCGGAGTTTTTTCATCTCTCCCTTTGTTGCAAAGTGAAAGGGTGTGCGAACGTACCCAGCTATTACGGCTTTTGTCATTAAAATTCTCCCGTTAAATAAACCCATTAAATAAAATAACGCCCTTTTAAAATTGAGCTTACATCTTAATCTTTTTTCTTTTGTGTTTTTACCTTAGCCTTTGCCTTAGCTTTTGACTTCATTTTTGCTTTTGAAGCCTCTTTTTCAGCAATCTGTTTCGCCTGCTCTTCAGCAACAAGCTCTTTTTTAGAGAGTTTACCAATAATTGTCTTAGGCAATTCATCCCTGAATTCAATCATTTTAGGCATTTCGATGGGAGATAACTTATCCTCCAAGAAAATTTCTAAGGCTTGCTCTGTTAACTTTTGTCCTGCCTTTAATTTAACAAAGGCCTTTGGTGTTTCACCGCGTTTTTTATCTGGCACACCAATAACAGTGGTTTCCTCAACGGCGGGATGTAAATAAATAGCTTCCTCAATAATACGGGGATAAACATTGTAACCGCTACAGATAATAAGGTCCTTAATACGGTCTACCAAGAACGTATACCCCTCCTTATCCATATAACCCACATCTCCTGTATGGAAGAGACCTTTAACAAGGGAAGAACCCGTCTCCGCAGGACGATTCCAATAGCCCTTCATCACTTGAGGACCTGCAATACAAATCTCCCCCTTTTCCCCCTGAGGCATTTCTTCCAAAGGATCTTCGAGGGACATAATTTTAACAATTGTGCCCGGGAAAGGAATACCAATGGAAGCCTCTTTACTAAGACCATACATGGGATTAGCCGTTGCTGCTGGGGACGTTTCACTCAATCCATAAGCCTCAACAAGTTTACAACCCGTGAGCTCCTCAAATTCACGTTTTACCTCAACGGGCAAAGCCGCACCACCAGACAAACAGGCCTTAATAGAAGAAAGGTCATATTTTTTAACATCGGGGTGATTGGAAATTAAATTATAAATGGTTGGTACCGCTGGGAAGAAGGTAATTTTATGCTTTTGAATCATTTTCATAGCATCTTCAGGATTAAAACGGGGGAACATCATCACAATTTCTGATCCCATTTTAATGGCCAAATTCATCACAGCGGTCATCGCAAAAACATGAAACAAAGGCAGCGCTGCTAAGACTTTTTCCTTACTGTCCCCCTCATGTAAAAACCACATATCCGCTTGGCATGCATTGGCTGTTACATTGGCATGGGTCAACAAAGCTCCCTTAGGCAGACCTGTTGTCCCGCCCGTATATTGAATCAGAGCAATATCATCACGGGGCGAAATTTTTGCAGCCTTCCCTTCTCCATCATTATTAATGAGATCTTTAAAGAAAATAAGGCGATCA
>CAXBEY010000063.1:0-7372 GCA_963974885.1 uncultured Alphaproteobacteria bacterium | reverse complement strand
TAAGGACGCAACAAATTACACAGGTCTTTGCGCCTCTATGCGTCCTTCCGTAAAAGACATTAGGGAAATCATCGGGGCCCTTCCAATTGACGCAAGTGAAGAAGACATTCAGGGCGCTTTGGGAGGCATTTTTGGGAAGCTCCGACTCCATTTAGAAAATGAAGATGAAGACCTTGACCCCATGGGCGTTATGAAGCGCATCGGCAAATTGCTCAAAGGCGGGACCTTTGGCCCCAGCTCAACGGAAAAAGCCGATGAATTACGCGCTGAAGTAATGGAGACAGCCCTCAAATACGCAAAGCCCCCTCTCCATGATGAGGAGGAGCTCTAAATCCAATGGTTTTCCACAAAAAAAGCCTCTTTTTTAAGGAGGCTTTTTCTTTACATTAATGCATTTTATTCTTTACTGGCCAAATAACGCTCAAGCCAATGGATGTCATACTCTCCCTTAATAATATCAGGATTTTTGGCTAAATCCTGGTGGAGAGGAATAATGGTTTGGATGCCGTCAATAACAAACTCTTCCAAAGAACGGTTTAAGCGACGCAGGCATTCAGCTCGATCACTCCCCAAAACAATCAACTTGGCAACCAAACTATCGTAATGAGGGGGCACACGGTAGCCTCCATAAAGAGCACTATCAACACGAACCCGTAAACCACCAGGAGGATGATAAGCTAAAACCGTTCCAGGGCTGGGCGCGAAAGTCCGGTGATGCTCAGCGTTAATACGGCACTCAATGGCATGTCCAAAAAAACGAACCTCTTTTTGAGTCAAACGAAGCTCTTCGCCCGCCGCAACACGAATCTGTTCTTGAACAATATCAACCCCTGTAATCATCTCTGTTACAGGATGTTCAACTTGGACTCGGGTATTCATTTCGATGAAAAAGAACTCGCCTTTTTCATAAAGAAACTCAAAGGTACCTGCCCCTCGATAACCAAACTTCTGACAAGCCTTTGCACACAAATCTCCTAGGGTGTTCCGTTGTTTCTCCGTCAGAGCAGGGCTTGGTGCCTCTTCCCAAACTTTTTGATGGCGACGTTGCAAAGAGCAATCTCGCTCCCCAAGATGAATAGCATGACCATGTTCATCTGCTAAAACTTGTATTTCAATATGGCGAGGCGTTTCTAAGAACTTCTCAATGAAAACTTCATCATTACCAAAGTTTGCTTTTGCTTCGGTTTTTGCAATGGTGATGGCTTGACGTAGATCCTTTGGATCCCTGACAATTTGCATCCCTTTGCCACCGCCACCGCCGGACGCTTTGACAATGACAGGATAACCAACGGCATCGCAAATTTTATCCACATCATCTTGAGGTGTGACCCCCTTTGACGACCCGGGAACCACAGGAATACCAAGGCGAACCATCGCTTCTTTAGCAAGGATTTTATCTCCCATAACCCGAATATGCTCTGGCTTTGGGCCAATAAAAATAAAACCGTGCTCTTCGACCATGGCAGCAAATTCAGCATTTTCAGAGAGAAAGCCATACCCAGGGTGAACGGCATCAGCGCCCGTCACCGTCGCAGCCGATAAGATGGCATGCATATTTAAATAACTGTCTTTTGACGACGGCGGGCCAATGCAAACACTTTCGTCGGCCAGGCGCACATGCATGGCGTCGGTGTCGGCTGTTGAATGAATGGCAACGGTTTTTATACCCATTTCATGGCACGCACGATGGATACGAAGGGCAATTTCGCCCCGATTAGCAATGAGAATTTTTTTAATCATAGTACTATCTCTCAACCCCTAAAAAGTAAAATCGAGCACGAAAGCCCAATCTCCTATTCTAGGAAAAAAGTTTATTCAATAATAAGAAGAACTTGGTCAAATTCAACGGGATCCGCATCTTGCAGTAAGATTTGCTTTACCACGCCGTCTTTATGAGCCTTAATTTGGTTCATCACTTTCATAGCTTCGATAATAAGAACACTATCTCCGGTCTTAACAGAATCCCCAATGTTAACAAGGGGATCCGCACCAGGAGCTGCTGATAAATAAACATTACCAACCATGGGAGATTTTAAAGCGCCCGGATGTTTTGACAAATCTGCACTACCTGCTTCTTCTACAGCCACGGGCGTAACAGCAGGCATAGCCGCAGCTGGGGCCGGCAAGGGCATCGGAGCCATAGCAGGGGCTTGCATGGTTTGAACAGTTACTTGGCGAGCAACGCGAATTCGACACTCCCCTTTTTCATATTCAATTTCTGTAAGGTCTGTTTCGTTAAGAATTTCAGCGAGTTGTCGCACAACATCTTCATTAATGGAAGAATCATTTTTTGACATAGGGTGTCTACCTTTTCTTAAATAATGATGTACTTTTATACCAATTTTTAAACCGTTGCAACAGTTCCGTGTGGAAGCACGGCTGCGGCACTGTCAGCGACCGAAGGCTCTATTGCCTTTTTAGCACTTGTTTTTTTACCGCCATGGCGAATGACTTCGTTGCGAATCACCAAAGCAATTAAGGCAATACTCGAGGCTGATAGACCAAAGATAAAGGCATAGTTTAAGGACATATCAGCGAGGTGCCCTGCCATAAATCCCGCGAAAACAGCGATTACACCGGACAAAAGGTAATACAGACCAAGGGCCGTCCCCACAATTTTTTCAGGCACCTCATCGGCAATAATCGCAGCAAAAAGAAGCTGGGACGTCCCCCGTTGAGCTCCCCAAAACACAACCCCCACCAGGGCAAGGAAAAGCCCTCCTTCAAAGATGAAACAAACGTTGGCGACAACAAGGGCGATAAAAGAAAAATACAACATGCGCGAGCGATCAATACGATCGGAAAGTTTTCCAATGGGTAAGCACGCAAAAGCAGATATCAAATTAAAAAGACCAATAGTTGACATATAAAGCCACTTTGGCGCCCCCAGCTCCTGCATACGTAAAATCAAGAAACCGTCACTAAAGCGCGCCGCCATAAAGAGTGTTGCAATCACAACTAAACTCCAATAACGGGCTTTTAATCCTTTAAAATCACTCTTTTTTAAGCGACGCTTTGGTTGGTCAGGATGCGCCTCCATTTTTTCCACACGCTTTTCCTTCATATAATAAAGCAAAACAACGAAAGAGAGGAAGCAGGGGATAAAGCCAATCCATAAAAGAAAGCGGTAATCATCGGTAAAAAGAATAAGCCCGCCAATAATAAAAGACCCAAGGGCACAGCCGAATGTTTTGAGGGACATCATCAGCCCCAGGGAAGACCCTCGTTTTGACGCAGACACTTCTTCGGCACAATAGGCATCACGGGGCGTTGCCATAATACCATTGGAAATACGTTCAATCACCTTCGATAACATAATCATCCCAGCGCCACCGGCAAGAATGAAAATGGGTTTTGAAATAGTCGCCATCGCAACGCCAATCACCAAGGGAGGCTTTTTGCGTCTAAAAAAATCTCCGGCAAATCCGGAGGCTAATTTCGCAAAAAAAGAAAGACCTTCCGAAATACCTTCCATAATACCAAGGGAAATAAAACTAAGGCCTAAGACTTGTGTAATAAAAAAAGGAGAAATAGAGAAAACCATCGTCGTTGAAATAGCAATCAACATCATTGCGATACTAACTGCCCAAACTCCCTTGGGGAGACTCTTTGCGGTTTGAAAGAGATTTGTCGAATTCGAGGCCATGTTCAGGTTCCTTAGCCAGTTTCGTCTTCATCATAGCGAGTCTTCTCACCCTCGAAAAGACTCTATTACTTATGTAGGGATAACCCTTGCAAAAAACAAGCTTTTTTTTTGCATTCCTTTTGTGCTATAAATAAAGTTTGCTACAAAAATAATGTCTAAAATTTCACGAATTCTGCCCTTCTGAGATCTTTCAAAATAAGATATAGTGACTTACACCCTCAAAGAGAATAAGCCATGTTTCTATCTGATACAAAAATTAAAGATCTCTTAAAGAAGGGAGAGCTCTCCATCACCCCTCAACCAGCTGAAAAAGATATACGTCCCAATGCCATTCGAGTTCATCTTTGCCATACGCTGATTAAATATGAGGATCAAACCGTTGACCCTACTAAGGGCAGCGAGATTAAACACTCAACCATTGATTTAACCCACGAACCTTACACACTCACCCCCGGAGAGTTCATCTTAGGCTCCACCATAGAAAGCATAAAAACACCTCGCAATCTTTGCGGATTTTTAGATGGCAGAAGCACTTTAGCGCGTCTTGGTTTGAATATTCACATCACAGCAGCGTTTACCGATGGACTTTATGAAGATCCTAGAACCATTACCCTAGAAATTCAAAATGCTGGCAATATGCACCTTGTTCTCTCCCACAAAATGGCCATTGGCTCCTTGCTTTTTGCAGAGCTAGACCAACCCGTTGCCCAAAGCACACAGGGGCGCTACAAGGACCAAAAAGGAGCAACAGTCGCTAATTTGAAGGATCAGCTAACTTAAGAAAGGTACCATAGTGGGTTAAGGATTAAGACTGGAGCATTTTTAGGAGAAGGTCAACATCTTCCCCAATGTTGCGCTCTTCTTGCATGAGTTCTTTGACTTTCTTGACCGCATGCATAACCGTTGCATGATCCCGCCCGCCAAATTTGCGACCAATTTCCGGCAAAGAAGCCTCGGTCAATGCCTTTGAGAGATACATAGCAACCTGACGGGGCCGCGCAATGGTTCGCATCCGTTTTGCGGAATGCATATCAGAAATCTTAATGTGATAATGTTCCGCGACTTTGCGTTGGATCTCATCGATGGTCACACGACGGTCATTGGCTCGCAAAATATCCCGTAAGACATGCTGCGTTGACTCAACGGTAATAGACCCTCCAACAAGGCTTGAATGGGCGACAATACGGTTTAAAGCGCCTTCAAGCTCTCTGATATTGGAGGCGATCTTATGGGCTAAAAACTCAAGGACAGAAACGGGAATGTTAGCGTTCAATTGCTCCGTCTTCGATTGTAAAATACCTAAACGCAACTCGTAAGTTGTCGGATGGATATCCGCAACCAATCCCCACCCAAGTCTCGAGCGCATACGCTCTTCAAGACCCGGCAAATCCGTTGGCGATTTATCTGCGGAAATAATAATCTGATGATTCTGATCCACAAGGGCATTAAAGGTATGAAAAAATTCTTCTTGGGTTGACTCTTTGCCGCTAATAAACTGAAAATCATCAATCATCAGCACATCGACGGAGCGAAATTTTTCTTTGAAAGAAACCATGTCCTTAAAACGCAGGGCCCGAATGAACTGATACATAAATTTTTCGGCAGATAGATAAACAACTCGGCGTTTTGGATGACATTTTTTAATATGCCACGCAATGGCATGCATGAGGTGGGTTTTACCAAGGCCAACCCCCCCGTAAATAAAGAGAGGGTTAAAATGAACCTCTGCGGATTCAGCCACCCGAAGGGCTGCTGCATGGGCCAATTCATTGGACTGCCCCACAACAAAATTGTCAAAGACATAGCGAGGCTCAAGACGGGATCCGATCACTTCTCCCTCGGCAAAGGAAGTCGACGAAAGAGTGGCGCCAGCACCGTTCGGCGTTGTTGCAACCATTTTTTCTATTTTTAAGGTTTTATCAACGACAATATCCAGTTGAAAAACAATAGGATTTAAAGATTGTAAAAGCTCGAGAATTTTTTTTGAACAGTTTGTTGAAACCCAATCTCGCATAAAAGCTGTTGGGGCAGCAATCACAAAACGACCGCCGGTAAATTCTTTGAAGGCAAGGGAAGAAAGCCAGCTTTTATAAGTGGCTTCGCCGAATAATTTAGGAAAGGTTGATTTAAGAGAATTCCAAAGCTCGTTGAATGAGTCTTGTTTCTGGTCTGAACCAGAACCATCCCCTTTCATTTTTATATCACTGTCATAAGCTTTTTGAGCTGTCATCTTATTCTTTTTATACCCATATTATTAAAGACTATAAAAGAAATGACAGCTCCCCTTTGTCTAAAAAAAGGAGCCTGCATTATGTCAGATCTTTTAAATTATGCGAGAGCTTTTACGCGGGCCGCAAGTCTTGAAATTTTCCGAGAAGCTGTTTTCTTACGCAAAACGCCTTTCGTTACACCCCGTTGGATTTCTGGTTGTGCAGCCTTAAGGGCCTCAG
The DNA here is from genome assembly GCA_963974885.1 of uncultured Alphaproteobacteria bacterium. GTDB lineage: Bacteria > Pseudomonadota > Alphaproteobacteria > Caedimonadales > UBA9215 > UBA9215. The sequence goes on along the minus strand of CAXBEY010000063.1, from coordinate 1,276 downwards.
CCGCAACCTTTTTATCACCACCAGTTAAAGCTTCTTCAACTTTACGAAGAAACGTACGGACCCGTGAAATACGAGAATGGTTGCGTGCAGCACGCTCTGCGTTTTGACGATTTCTTTTTTCTGCAGACTTAATGTTTGCCATGATTGGTTCCTACTTAAAATTTAATATGTGGATATCTTATACCGCACCTAAAGGCCATCGTCAAGAATTAAGACAGCCCTCCTAGTGATTATCCCACCAACCTGTTCCAAAGGGACCCCAAGATACTCCGCCTTACTGTTAGTAACGGTTGGGGGTTCAAAATTATTTGATCCGGCTGTAGATAAATAGTTTCTGTTACATTTTGACACACAAACTGTGTAATGTTCCTATAAACGGTTTGAATAATTGGCTTAGCTACCTCGCACATCACGGGTGCCGCAGCCCCCAGAGCCGTAGAGTAACCCATTTGGTACCCTGCGTCATAACCAAAATAATAACCAGTAAAAAACCCAGCAACACCTGTTACAGTAGAAAGGAGTAGAAATTGTTTTTGCCGCGTTGACATTAAGTCCACAAGGCTATTTTTTTCTGAAACTAAGGCTTGACTTCTTTCTTCTGCCGCTTGAGTGCGCATTTTCAGTGCTGAAAACTGCTCTCTAATGGCATCAACATTTGCACCACTCATCATCCCATGACCCTTCCTTGGAAGAAATTCCTCTAATTCCGTTGCTTGTGCACCACCCACCGCTAGGGGAAGGGACAGAACAACGCTCAATACTAAAAACATTATTTTTCTCATGGTTTAAATACTCCTATTTCACTCTCTATAATTTACATATGGTGTGTTGCACTAAAAAAACAACTTTTTTAAAGTGATATACCAAGAAAATAATTCATAACCGTTGAGGTTGCATTATGAATGATATTTCCATCTGGATAAACAAAGTCTACGCCAACGGACAATGTGTCATAGGACAGGCTTCCAATGATCATGTCATAGGCAACAAAACTCAATACACCAAAAGCAATTAAAGTCTTTGGCGATCCCCATATTTGAAAAGAGGACCTTACCCCAAAAGAACCCTTAGCTGGTTTCATCAGATATGTCTGAGACTCTACATCCTTCGTTTTTGCTTTTGCGCGTGGGGGAACGAAACGAGCACGGGCCTCGTCAAGCTGCTCTTGTAGACTCCTAATGGTTGTTTTTGCTTCATCAAGCTGCTGAGCTAATAAATCTTTCTCATGTGCGAGTTGCTCCGCCTCTTCCGTTTTAGCCTGTAGTTCTGCTGCAAC
>CAXBEY010000062.1:0-7453 GCA_963974885.1 uncultured Alphaproteobacteria bacterium | reverse complement strand
GAAAGAAAAGGCCGCCAAGAGTTGCATTCCCAAGGGCGATTGAGAGCATGGCGGCGAGTCCAAACAAGAACCCAACCAGTGTGACCGTATTAGCAGAGATCTTGGTCTTTGCAATTATACCACCGGTTTTTGTTAAAGCGGGGTCAATGAGGGGACGTATGTAGGCATCAATCATGTCTTGAGTTCTTTTATTAAATTCTTTTTGAGAGAAAAATAGCGAGCTTTGAGGCCCGTTTAATGGCACCGCTTAAAAGGGCATAAGCCGGAGCTTGTTCTGCTCCATGTTCAAGGCCAATATCGCGGTGTTCTTGTTCTTCTTGCCGAAATTGGACAACGGTTTTATAAAGCTCTGGCTCGCTGCCCATCTCTTTTAGGGTCGCTTCTTGGGCGGCATAATGTTCATCAATGGCTTCTTCAACGGCAACGGTACAAGCCATGGCGGCTTTTTCCCCTAAGCGCCCTGTAAGGTAACCCATGGCATAGCCGGCAACGTGCCATAGGGGTGAAAGGGCTGTTGGGCGCACCCGACGGTCCTGGATGAATTTATCAAAGGTTGCAAGGTGGACGCGTTCTTGATCTTGCATATGAGCTATTGTTTCTTCACAAGGAGAGCCTTTTAAGGCATCTAACTGGCCTTGGTAAATTCGGACGGCACCATATTCTCCTGCGTGATCAACGCGAATCATGGCATGAATTTTCTCTTTTTGTGATTGGCTATTTGGACCCATGACACTGCCCTTTTTTCCGTTGGGTTAGTGGGCCATAGAGCATGACAGCAATGACCAAGCAAGCAAAAGCTGAGAGCAGAGTAAAAAGAGCATTATAGCCCGCCATGGAAATGCCAAAGAGCTCAAAAGAAATTTGATCACAGGGGATGTGATTACCTGCCTTGGACAAGCTGGCTTGGAATTGGGAAAAGGTTTGATTCTGCGTATCAATGTCAATACCACGACAAACAGCAGGGAGGGTCAGAATTTTCTTTTCTACGAGCACTTGATAAGTTGCAAGGCCAAAGTTAGCAAAAAAGAGACCGGCAGAGATAAAAATCATGGAAATTTGTTTCTTTACAGTAGGTAAACAGGTTCCTAAAAGAGCTGCAAAAGTTGTAATCATAAAGGCGTATCGTTGATAGAGGCACAAAACACAAGGCTTAAGTTCAAAAAAATACTCTCCTATATAGGCGGCCCCAAGGGCACCGATAGAAATAAAAGCAATTAAAAAGAGAAAAAAGCGTGGTTGTGAAAAGAGAGAGAGTTGCATGGCTAGCCTTAGGTTATTTGTTCGTCATCCTTTGTTTTATCCTATATGATCTTTTCTCTAGAGTCATTCCAAAAAGGCCCCAGACGTTGTTGGTCTCTCCTAACCGATAAGGGGTCGTGGTGATATCACCCTTTCCTAGGTTCAAACCGTTTTGAAAAGACTGTGCTTTAAAGTATTGTTGCTTTTTCGGGAATTTTTTCATAGGATGGGAATCGTAATTTTTTTAGGAACTCACGCCGATGATCCATAAGCCTGTCGTTATTCTCTCAAGACCAACTCTGAGCCAAAATATAGGGGCTTGTGCGCGAGCTATGTTGAATTTTGGCCTAACGGAAATGCGCCTGATTGATCCTCAAGCCAATTGGCTGGATGGGGATGCACGGGCGTTAAGTGCATCAGCGGACTCTGTCCTTGAAAAAGCGGTTGTCTTTAAAACCGCCCAAGAGGCTTTTGCTGACCTGCAAGGGATTTATGCGACAACGGCTCGTCCTCGAGATATGATTAAGGAGACAATTTCTCCTCGAGAGGCTGCTGTTGAAGTGAATAAACAGGCGAGTGCTGGTAAAAAAATAGGGCTTTTGTTTGGCTCTGAGAAATGTGGTTTGGATAATGATGAAATTGCTCTTTGTGACAAAATCATTACCATTCCTCTCAACCCTGATTTTAGTTCCATCAATCTGGCGCAGGCAGTGATTTTAGTATGCTATGAGGTTTACCAAGGAAGGCAAAATCTGCCTGCACGAGATCCGTTGTGGGAGCGGGAGGACCAAGAGGCACCTCGGGAAGACCTGTTTGGTTTTTATGAACATCTTGAAGGAGCCCTTGCGCAAACAGGGTATTTTCAAGTGGATCACAAACGTGATCTTATGCAGCGGAATTTACGCAATACTTTTTCAAGGGCATCCCTGACAACTCAAGAGGTGCGGAGCTTGCGAGGCGTTATTTCAGCATTGACTCGTTCTGCTGGGATTGTGAAAAAATAAGCATTGACAAAATGGGGTGGTGCGGTATATTGCCCACACTGATCATTCTATAATATTTGAAGTGGAAAGAAATGACAAAACGTATTCAAGCAAAACATAAAATTGACCGCCGCTTAGGTGTAAACCTTTGGGGTCGTGCAAAAAGTCCTGTAAACACCCGTAGCTATGCACCGGGACCTCATGGCCAGAAGCGTAAAAAGATTTCCGATTATGGTGTCCAATTGCGCGCTAAGCAAAAGCTTAAAGGCTATTACGGTGAAATTACTGAAAAGCAATTCCGTCGCACTTATAAAGAAGCTGTGCGCCGTAAGGGAGATACAGGTGAGAACCTTGTACAACTTCTTGAGCGTCGTCTTGATGCTGTTGTGTATCGCATGAAATTAGTGCCAACTGTTTTTGCGGCACGTCAAATTGTGAACCACGGCCACATTAAGGTCAATGGCAAGCGCGTTAACATTCCTTCTTACCGTGTGCAAGATGGTGATGTGATTGAGCTTCGTGAGCAATCACGTGAAATGGCTTTGGTGCTTGAAGCTTTGAAGTCTTCTGAGCGTGAAATTCCCGAGTACATTACATCTGAAGATAAAGGTCATAAAGCGACTTATGTTCGGGGACCAAAACTTGCTGATGTGCCTTATCCCGTTCAGATGGAACCAAACCTCGTGATCGAATTTTACTCACGCTAGGTGAAAGATAAGTCTATTAGAAAAGCCTCTGATGAATCAGGGGCTTTTTTTTAATTTTTTTAGTACCATTCACTTGATAGTGAAATTAAAAAGGTTTTTTCATGCTTAATAAAATTCTATTCAGTCTGCTTTTTTTGGGGATGGCCGCTCTAATCCTTGTGCTAGGTCGCGTGGTGATCTTTAACGATTATTCAACCATGCGGGTTTCTGCTAAGTCAAACCCTGATTTAGTGGGAGATATCGGGCAGAGAGCAGGCGTTTATCTTATTTCGTATGCCCATGGGCCAGAAATTTTTTTCAAGAATCAAAATGCTCTTGCGGCCTCGGCTTTAAATCGAGGGGTTGATTTTATTATGAATTATCGAAAGTCTCTGTTGGATGAAACATTTCTTCAGAAAAATAAAGAGATATTAGATAAAAAAAAGGGAGCGGGATACTGGTTATGGAAGCCTCAGGTCATCGCGCAGACCTTAAGGGAGGTTCCAGAAGGGTCTTTTCTCGTTTATGCTGATACAGGGTTTGTGATGCGTCAATCCATAGGGCCCTATTTAGATAAAATGGGGAATAAGGATATTATGTTGGTTGATTATGATCGAGCCATCGACGGTACCCCTATTGAGATTGCAAAGCGAGATGTGTTTGTAAGACTCCAGTGTGATGAATTAAGCTGCTGGGATGGTAACCATATTTGGGCAGCCTTCGTAATTGTAAGGAACACACCAAAGGGAAGAGCGTTTGTTGCACAGTGGTTAGAACTGTGCCAAGATGGCCAGCTGTTGGAGGATGATCCTAGTTTAAGTCCTGCACATGCACGCCAAAAGAAGCATCATCATGATGAAGCAATCTTATCTGTTTTATATAACGCGTTGAAAAAAGAAGGCGCTGATTACATCCAACTTTTGCCTGTAAAAGATATGCGCAACCTAATGGCTTGGCATCATAGACATCCGGGGATGGAGTATTATTCAACATTGCCAAAGAGTGCTTATTTTAACATGAGGGGTGTGGAAAGAAAGTTTGTAATCAATGCATCACCCTTACAAAAACTAAGAGAACACTTCAAATAACTTCCATAGAACTTTGGAATGCTTGTCTTAACGGGCAGGCAAAGCGTCGGGATCTTTTTTGCGAAGGGCAAGTTCGCAGACATTGAGCCTATAAAGCATATCCCGTTTCAGTTCAGGCTCAACTTCAAGTCTAAATTTGTCGTCCTTTGGGCGCTCTTGGAGGAAATCCATAGCGCGGCAAACAATTTCAGCTGGGTTGCAAAAAGGACGAACAAGTCCTGGTGCACTATGAACAAGGGGGGAATTTAGTTTCTTACAGGTTAAGCGGTTTCTAGGTTCTTCGGCATTAGCATTCAAAGGGATTAACATCATAAGGGCAAGGGCTAGTATTGCATAAGACTGTTTCATTGAGATCTTCCGTGTAAATCATTCTTTGAAAATCATATCACCTTTTTAAAAAAAATCATGGTATAAAGTGGCATTAATTTTCAGAGGTTCACTTTATGTTATCTTATCAACATAGTTACCACGCGGGATGCTTGGCCGATGTTCATAAACATGCTTTGCTGAGTGTGCTGCTCACCGCCTTAAGTCAAAAGGAACGCCCTCTTAGTTATATTGAAACCCACTCTGGGCGCGGCTTGTATGACTTAGAATCTCTGGAGTCTCAAAAAACGGGGGAAGCAGAGCAAGGCATTAAAGCTCTGCAAAAAGCGGGAGTTTTTCCCAAAGATCATCCTTATATGAAGACGCTTTTGGCATCTCAAAATCGCCGGGGGAAAAATATTTACTTAGGCTCTCCGGCCTTTGCAAAGGAGATTTTGCGCCCCCAAGATGATTTGTATCTTATGGAGCTACACCCCCAAGAAATTGCATCCCTTTATCGCAATTTTAGGGATGACAATGTTCATATCCACTTTCGGGATGGTTATGAAGGAGCTCTGTCTATCGCGCCACCTAAAGCACGGCGAGGCCTTGTACTCATTGATCCGAGTTATGAAGTGAAAACAGAGTATCAATACTGTGTTGCGTTCATTGAAAAGCTGCATCAAAAGTGGCCACAAGCGGTGATTGCCCTTTGGTACCCCATGCTTGAATCAGGGCATTACAAAGAGATGATTCGATCCCTTGACCTGATGCCCTTTCCAAAACGGGACCACCGAGCCTTTCAATATGCTCATCCAAAAGATGTGTATGGGCTTTTTGGCACAGGGCTTTATCTTATTAATACCCCTTGGGGGGTGGACGCACAATTGGATGAGGTTGAGGCTTTGTTAAGGACTTTTGTTGAAGGGAAGGGTCAGTAGATTCAGCAGAGTCAACTTCTTTTCAGAGGGGAATTCCGTCAAGCCAATGGTCATGTTCAGGTGCCCTTTCTGGGGCTGGGCTTTATAGGTTTTAAAGAGCCAATCCCACCAGGGAAGATTGAATCCAAAGTTGCTATCGGTTTCTGTTGGAAGAGTTGAGTGATGCACGCGGTGCATATCCGGCGTGACAATAATAAGGCGCAAAGCCTTATCAAGGACCTTGGGTAACTTGATGTTGCTATGGTTAAAAAGAGCTGTCCCATTCAAAAGAATCTCAAAGATGATGACACCCGCGGCCGGCACACCTAAAACACCAACGGCTAGAAGTTTTAAGAGAAGAGAGAGAAAAATTTCTACGGGGTGGAACCGCACGCCACTTGTGGCATCCAAATTAACGTCGGTGTGATGCACTCGGTGCAAGCGCCATAAAAGGGGCACATGGTGAAACACCACATGTTGCCCGTAAATGACGAGATCTAAAGCGATAATGGTTAAAAATAAGGCGACAACAGAAGGCAGGTTAAGCCAATAAAAAAGCCCCCATTGATGCTCTTGAAGAAAAAGGGCAAAGGCAACGGGTAAAAGAGTGAGAGGGAGGAAGGATAGGAGGCGAATCATCACGGTATTAAGGGCTGCCATGCCCATGTTAGAAACCCACCGTGTTGCCTTTTTGGCTGCGTTGGGGCGATAGGGGATAAGATGCTCTAACCCCACCATAAGCAACAGCATCACAGTAAATGAGCCGAGTCTCAATAAAGGCTCGTTGGCAATAAGGCTACTTAGCATCGTTTTCCTTGTGGACTCTTAGGGTCAGAAGTTATCTAAACTTATACATAACCCTCACCAAAATAGCCCCATAGTTTGGTTTGACCCTGTGGGGGGTTGCATTTGTGGCATCAAAGGGACGTTGGAATGTATGAGATTGTAGAAAAGTGTGATTATACTCAATCCCCCAAGCTAAATTCTTTACAATGTCGCCTTCAACACCAAAAGCAAATTTCACCCCAAAAAGGCCTTTTTTCTTTGCATACTTGATGGGGATATCACTCAAAGTAGATTTAAAGTGCCACCACCCATAACTAGGTCCCACTTTAAAATAAAGGGCGATGGGATCTAATCGGTAGGCTAATTTTAAGAGGACATCTAAGGAAGATTTGAGTTTTTGATTAATAATATCAGTTGTTGAGTTGGGTGTTGATGTGTTTGTAATAATTTCCGTATCTTTTATGGAGGATAAAAAGCCGTTTGCTTCTAAGCCTAAAATGCATTTTTCCCCAATTTCGAAGTCAGTTCCTAAAAACAAGCCGCCAAGGGGCCCGTGAACACCAGAACGGCGTTTTGCAGGCACGGGGTGATCTGTTTGACCTTCATAGGCCGAGGTTGTTTCTGCGTGCCCATGTCCGTAACCTCCTTGAAGGCCTGCTATGAAAGTGGCGGCTTGGGCTTTGTTTTGAGGAGTGCTTGCAAGGAGAAAGAGGGCTGTGAAAAAGAGTTGTTTTTTTGGAGTCATTTTAGTTATTATCCTATTTTTTATAAAATTTACCACAAATGCAAAATAAATTGAAACATTAAAATGTTGAAATATTGACATTTAGTCATTATACATATTGTGTAAACTTTTTTATTTGGTGTTTTTATGTATTTTAATAAGCGTTTTATCTTCTTGGTCTTTATTGTATCTTTTGGTGTTTCAAATGTATCTCAGGCTACGGAAACGATGAAGGACCTTATGAAAGAATACGATGGTCTTCCAGCATCCAGAACAGGACGTGTGCTTACAAAGCTCGTGGCACATTGTCGTGACTGTTGCGAGGGGGATATCTGCACAAATCACGAGCATGATGATTATGATCTTTTAAAGGGGCAAGTGACCCAACTAAAGTTGGATAATGAGGGGTTAACTGCAGATCTTGAGAGGGCTCGTCTGGTTCGTATTGCTCTTGAGGGGCAGCTCGCAGACTCTCAGGCTAACCTAGAGGATTTTAGACGACGCCTTTTAGAGAAAACAGCCCAAATAGATCAGCTTGAAGAAGAAAGAGCTCAACTAGCAGAGAAGTTGGCAGCATCCGAGAAGACTCGTACTGGCCTTGAAGAAGAACTGGCAGATTCTGAGAAGGCTCGCGCTGCTCTTGAGGAAGAACTTGCAGCATCTGATAAAGCTCGTGCTGATCTTGAGGAAGAACTAGCAGCATCCGAGAAGACTCGTACTG
>CAXBEY010000061.1:0-7543 GCA_963974885.1 uncultured Alphaproteobacteria bacterium | reverse complement strand
TTCTAACGCTCTTTCCATTGTGGTGTGCGCCCTTGAATTAGGACTTGATATAAGTCTTATTAAAGAGGGATTGGCTCAATTTGCCGGTGTGGAGCGTCGTTTTACCACCGTTGGGGAAGCCAAAGGAATGCACTTTATTGATGACTATGCCCATCATCCAACAGAAATTAAGGCAACCCTTGCATCAGCAAAACAAGTTTGCTCTCAGAATGTGATTGCTGTTGTGCAACCTCATCGTTATTCAAGATTAGCTGACTTATTTAAAGAGTTTACTCAGTGTTTTGATCAAGCAGACCATATTGTCTTAACACCTGTTTACGCAGCCGGAGAGCAGCCCGATGTGCTCGCCACTCATCACAGCCTTGCTAAAGCCCTTAAAGAAAAAGGAAAAAGTGTTTATACTGTTAATTCGCAAGAAGAGTTGCCGGCTTTGCTGACGGAGCTTGGGAGGCCCCATGATATGTGTGTTTTTATGGGAGCGGGAGATATTACAGCGTGGTGTTCCAGCGTTGTGGTTAAACTAAAAGGGACATTAAGTGAAAAGAGTTTGTGTCAAAAAGAAGAACAACAAAAAAAGAATACATACTCTCAATTTGATAACAAAACAGGAAAAATGAGAGATGAGTAAGCGTGAACAAAATCAAGCAAGTCTTGATAAAACACCCCGTAAAAATCTACCAGAAGTTCGGGGAAAATACCGTGAAAATGTTTCCCTCGCTCCTACGACGTGGTTTCGGGTTGGCGGACCGGCGGAAACTGTTTTTCGCCCGGCTGATTATGAAGACTTAGGTGATTTCTTAAGGGGTAAGTCCGGAGATATACCCGTAACGCCTATCGGTGTTGGGTCTAATTTATTGGTGCGAGATGGCGGTGTGCTAGGGGTCGTTGTCCGCCTTGGCAAAGGCTTTACAAATATTGCGCTGCATGATGGCTTTTTGGATGTGGGCGCAGGTGTTTTGGATAGCACTGTTTCTCAAATTGCCGCAGAAGAAGGCTTGAAAGGATTGGATTTCTTTTGTGGTATTCCCGGCACTATTGGGGGGGGCCTTCGTATGAATGCGGGCTGTTATGGCACGGAAGTAAAAGATATTCTTGAGGCAGCCTTTGTCCTTGATCCCAAAGGGAAATTGCATACGTTAACCCCTGATGACTTAGGGTATACTTACCGTCACTGTGGTTTGCCAGAAAATTGGATTTTTATTGGGGCCCGTTTTAAGGCGCCTTCGGGCAATAAAAAAAGGATTCAAGAGTCTATTCAGACGTTATTAGCTCAGCGGGAAGCAACCCAACCCATTCGCTCTAAAACAGGGGGAAGTACCTTTGCAAATCCTGTGGGGCACAAGGCTTGGGAGCTTATTGATCAGGCTGGGTGCCGTGGGTTAAAAATTGGTGGCGCACAAGTGTCTGAAAAACATTGCAATTTTTTAATAAACTTTGACAATGCGACAGCTTTTGACCTTGAAGAATTGGGAGAAACCGTTAAAAAGAGAGTGAAGGATAAAAGTGGTATTGATTTGCGGTGGGAAATTCAGAGGATCGGCTCTTTTTTAGACCAAGAGCTTAGAGTTGCCGCTTGATTTTTCAAGGGGTCTCTTGCCTATGGGAGCCTTTTGCAGGGGTCCCTCTACTAAAATCTAACCTTAACCCGTGACTTTAAAAGAGAAACAATAAAAGATATATGGTAGTTAGTCCTAAAAAAGTAGCCCTTTTAAAGGGGGGCTGGAATTCAGAAAGAGAGATTTCTTTAATCAGCGCTCAGGGGGTTCTGCCTGCCTTAAAAAAAGGTGGTTTTACGGTTTTAGAAATTGATGTGACCAGAGATATTCAAGCCCTCATTCAGCAGCTTGCAGATTTTTCCCCAGATGTTGTGTTTTTAAATGCGCTTCATGGGCAATATGTGGAAGACGGAATGATGCAAGGACTGATGGAAATGTTGGGATATCCTTACACAGGTTCTGACGTTGTCTCTTCAGCTATTGCTTTTGATAAAGGGCGTTCCCGCACTCTTTTTGAAGCCCATAACGTTCATATTCCAAAGGGTTACACCCTAAAATCAGCTGGTTTCTTTGGTCAACCCCAACCTGATATGCCTTATCCTTTTGTTGCAAAACCTTTAAATGAAGGCTCAAGCGTGGGGGTTTTTATCATCCAGAGCCTTTCTGATTTCAAAGACGCTGCCCAAAAATGGCATTACGGCGAAACTGTTTTGCTGGAAGAGTACATTTCAGGCCGAGAGCTTTCCATTGCTTTTAAAGGGCAAAAAGCTTTAGGGGTGCTTGAGTTGTGCCCCAAGGAGGGCTTTTATGATTACAAGGCGAAATACACCGATGGTTTAGTGGAGCACGTGATGCCGGCTGATCTTCCCAAAGCGGATTATGACTCTGTGATGTTGATGGCGACTCAGGCCGTTAAAGCCCTTGGAGTTTCTGGTGTTAGTCGGGTTGATATGCGTTTTGATGAGGCCCGTCCCTGTGGTGAGCGTGCCTTTGTCTTAGAAGTCAACACCTTGCCAGGCATGACAGCCCTTTCCATTGTTCCGGAAATTGCGGCTTATGCTGGCTATGATTATGAAACGTTATGTAAATGGATGGTAGAAAACCCAATATGGCCCCAAGAAAAAAATCTTCCTCAAAATCGTCAAGACGACGGAAAAGCGCCCAAGCAAAAGCAAAGGGCTCATTCCTAACCCTACGGCGGTTTTTTATGATGGTGCTACTTGCCCTTGTTTTGGGGAGCGCCATGGCCGTTTATTGGTTTTTTTCAAGTGGAAAGGCCGCACGTCTTATTGCAAAAACACACTATGTCGTTGAAAATCAGATTGCCAATGCGGGATTTACCCTCAAACATATTATAGTTGATGGGCGTATTCGCACAAAAAGTAATGTTATTTTTAAGGCCCTAGGCCTTAAAAAGGGTCAGTACATTTATGAGGTGAATCTTCAGGAGATTTTAAGTCGTCTCGAGAAGCTTCCTTGGGTTCACAGTGTGCGTTTAGAAAGACGTTTACCTAATACATTATTTGTGAAGCTCGTTGAAAAACACCCCGTCGCTTTTTGGCAGGAGAAGAAAAAACACTATTTGGTAGATACCTATGGCACACTTATAGGAGAGTTCCCCTTAAAGGATTACCCTGGATATATTGTGGCAACGGGGCGGGGGGCGGCTGAAAAGCTTCCGTGGCTTGTGCGGACAGTGGGGCGTTATGAAAGCCTTTATGCCAAGACAACGGGGGCTATTTTTGTGAGCCGTCGCCGCTGGGACTTAGTCCTTAATAATACTCTGACGGTAAAGCTGCCTGAAGACAACATCGATGAAGCGTTAGAACGCCTTATGGAATTAGATGCAGAAAACCGCCTTTCTTCGCCTAATGTGGATACCGTTGATTTAAGATCACCAGGGCGGGTGTATTTTTATCTCTCTAAAGAAGGATTACGGCGTAAAAAACAAGGACAGAATGGTAAGATTACTTAATTCAGTATGAAATTAGAAAGACACAAGAATGGCTTTTAAATTAATCCGGCATCGTTTCTCAAAGACCAATGAAACCATTGTGGCAGGTCTTGATATTGGCAGCAGTAAAGTCTGTTGTGCTGTTGCGCGCCTTGAATCTTCTGGTGAATTAACGGTTCTAGGCTATGGATTCCATGGGTCCAAGGGGCTTCGCGGTGGAATGATCGTTGATATGGAAGCCCTCCAAAGTGCTGTTGCCCATGCTGTTCACGGGGCAGAGGAAATGGCAGGTGAAACCATCGAAGAAGTTTATGTTTCTGTGTCACCGGCTTTGTGCCAATCAAAGGCCGTGCGTGTTGATTTGTCTATTTCAGCTCACCCTGTGGACGATGACGATATCAAGAAAATTATTCAACAAGCCGTTGCCTCAATTCAGAAAAACCAAGCGGTTGTGATTCATAATATACCTCTAAATTATGACATTGATGGGGTAGGGGGGATTCGTGATCCCCGCGGTATGTTTGGAGAGCTTTTAAGAGCTAAAATTCACCTTATGCTTTGTCCTCGAACACCGTTGCGCAACTTATCGGCCTGTGTAGAGCGGTCCCATTTGGATGTGTCCGGATTTGTGTCCTCTGTTTATGCCTCAGGCATGGCAACCCTCGTGGATGATGAGCTTGATCTCGGGGTGACCCTTATTGATATGGGGGCAGGGTCGTCCTCCATTGGTCTTTTCTTTAATGGCAAGCTTGCCCATGTGGATTATGTTCCCCTTGGGGGAGCCCATGTGACATCGGATATTGCCCGCTGTTTTTCCACGCCTTTAATTCAAGCAGAGCGCCTAAAAACTCTCCATGGCTCGGCTTTATTATCCCCTTTGGACGGTCGAGAAAGTGTTATGGTACCGCAAATTGGAGACGAAGCCTCTGCAAAGGGTTTACAAGTTACCAAAGCCGAGCTAACAGAAGTGATTCGTCCTCGGGTTGAGGAAATTTTCGATCAAATCAAAACCAAGATTGACCAAAATCCGGCCCATAAATATGTTGGAAAACGTCTTGTGCTCACAGGAGGAGCCAGTCTTTTGAGCGGTGTCCCAGAAATTGCGGGACTTATTTTGAATAAACAAGCCCGCCTTGCAAAGCCATTGCATATTTCTGGTCTTGGGGAAAAGGCGAGGCGCTCAGATTTTGTGACCTGTGCTGGCCTACTGATTTATGGTCAACGGCAAAAGGGTCCCTATGCTATGCTCGCGTCAAGACGTGAAACACCTCCCTCTCGCCTTGGAAAAGTAGGGGGCTGGTTTAAGGAAAACTTCTGAGTTTGAATAGCGTTTTATTCAGAGGTCTCTGAAGGCCCATCCTCCTTTGAAGAAAGAAGTTGGAAATTGTCTATGAGGCGCGTTTTAGCCTCTTCAAAATCATATTTTTCCTCGGTCATTTGTCTGAGAGTTGTCTGGATTTTTTTTCGTTGGCGTGTTGAGATATGTAATTTTACACCCCGCTTATGCATGAAATAAAGAAGGGCACAACAGTCTTTGGTCTCATCGCTTATCCCGTCAAAATCACAAGGCAAAAAATTAGACAGGAGCTGTAGGCGCTTTAACTTTTTGAGCTGGGCAATGTAGATAAAATTTTGGCGGTATTGCCCCTTTCCTCCTGAAGCCTGAGCGTCAAACTCTCAAGGTTTTCTAGGGCAAGAATACCGGAGGTCATCTTAAAGGAATCATGGTCACCGTCCATCTCTAAAGTTTTGAGGTTTGGCATGCGGGCAAGATTATCGGGAAGAGAGAGATCATATTGCCCAGGGAGCCGATAGCGAAAATCTCCACTTCTAAAATGGGTAATATAGGTCATAAAGCGGAGGGTATTTGGAAAAAACTCAACCTCATGGGAGGTGATGAGGTCAGTGCGTTCAGGTGAATTCAGGAGGAAGAGATAAGGGGGAATGCCTCTGATGCGGTCAATGAGAAAGGTATCTTTCCCCCAGGTTAAGTAATTAATACCTTCGGGAACAAAGTCCCATAAAATGTGACTTAATGATGTTTCATCAAGGGATGCCTCTTCTTTAAAGTCTTTTAATTCTGTTTCAATCCAATTTTTCCATTGCCCATACAGTTTAGATAAAGCAATAACGTCCCAAGACTTCTTTGTGGGAATAAGCCCTGCTTTGGTTACAGCATCAGGCAGAGCGCTAAGGCCAAAGTAGGTAATGACGTCTTCCAAGAGAAGCGCTGTGTTTGCAGGGGATTTTTCGGGATAAAAAAACTCCGCCTCCTCTGATGGACTAGAGAAAGCCGAGGTTGAAAAAAGAAGTAAGGCGATAAAAAGTGGTTTCATGTTTTGTCTCCCTGATTTATTAAAAAAATAGCGCAGTTTATTGGGATTGAAAAGACCTATTTTTAAGTCCTTATAAAAAGGAAAAGAATTCTGTCTAGCCTTGGATTCACAATGGGACACTTTATAAATCTTTCCCTTAAGGGAATTCTTTTATGTTATATTAAAAGCCCGTCCCCCCTTCATTTTGGTTGAAATAATGACTTTAAAAAACTATAAAATTGAAATTCTATCGGGGCTGACGGTTGCCTTGGCCCTTGTGCCAGAGGCCGTTGCCTTTGCTTTTGTGGCAGGGGTACAGCCACTGGTAGGTCTTTATGCAGCTTTCCTTATTTGCTTAATGACCTCTGTTTTTGGCGGGCGCCCTGGTATGATTTCAGGCGCAACAGGCGCTTTGGCCGTTGTGATGGTCTCTCTTGTGTCTCAACATGGGGTGCAATACTTGTTTGCCACCGTTGTGTTAATGGGTATTATTCAGCTGCTAGCTGGTGTTTTTCGCCTTGGAAAATTTATCCGCATTATTCCCCATCCTGTTATGTTGGGCTTTGTGAATGGTCTGGCCATTGTGATCTTCTTGGCACAGTTGGGGCAATTTAAAACCATGAATGCTGCCGGTGAGTTGACGTGGTTACAGGGCAATGAGCTCTATATTATGCTGGGGCTCATTGCGGTTACTATGGGTGTGATTCAATTCCTTCCTAAGCTAACTAAAGCTATTCCAGCCCCTCTTGCCGGCATTGGAATTGTGTTTGCAATCACTTACTTTATGGGTCTCGAGACAAAAAGTGTTGGGGATATGGCTCATATTGCAGGGGGCTTACCAGAATTTTCTATTCCTCAAATCCCTTTCACCTTTGAGAGTTTTAAAATTATTTTCCCTTATGCCCTTACCCTTGCCGGCATTGGCCTTATTGAAACATTGCTAACCCTCACCCTCATAGACGAAATGACGGAAACCCAAGGACAAAACAGCCGTGAATGTATGGCACAAGGGTTGGGAAATGTTGTGACAGGCTTTTTTGGAGGCATGGGCGGATGTGCGATGATTGGCCAAAGCATGATTAATATTAGCTCAGGGGCTCGAAAACGCCTTTCGGGCATTGCTGCAGCCCTTTTTCTGATCTTCTTTATTGTGGTTGCGGCCCCCGTTATTGAGATTATTCCCATTGCCGCCCTTGTGGGGGTGATGTTTATGGTGGTTATCGGGACATTTGCATGGTCGTCTTTGCGTGTGATGACTAAGGTTCCTAAAGTGGACGCTTTTATTATTATTCTTGTTTCGGCTGTTACCGTTACTTATGATCTAGCTATTGCTGTGCTCATTGGTGTCATCTGCTCTGCCCTGTCCTATGTGTGGCAAAACGCTCAACACATCTCGGCTACGGTCAACTATGATGAGGGTAAAGATCTTAAAACCTATAAAATTCGAGGCCCTCTTTTCTTTAGCTCCATTGCCAGTTTTAAAGAGCTATTCACGCCAAAAACAGACCCTGAACATAATGTTATTGATTTCTCAGAGAGTCGTGTTTGGGATCATTCTGCCCTTGAGGCAATTGAAGTCATGGCTTTAAAATACAAGTTTCTTAATAAAGAGCTCAAGCTAAAAGGGTTGAGTCAAGATTGCATCAAGCTATTGGATCAAAGGGGGATAACCAGCATTTGCAACAAAGAAAAAGAACCTCATTATTCTGTGGTTGTTGATCATAGCTAGCCTCTATAGTAACTTATCTTTGCACTGACCGTTTGTTTCTGCGCTCCTA
>CAXBEY010000060.1:0-7944 GCA_963974885.1 uncultured Alphaproteobacteria bacterium | reverse complement strand
GTGGGAGCGCGCGTCACGAACTAATTTCGTCTCACATCTCTCTGAACTTATACAATAGAATGACGCGTTGGCCATTGTGTAAATTGACATCAAGCCCTTGAACAACGGTTTTAAGTTGTCCATTGTCTAATTGAATGGTGTATTCAAAGGCTTCTTGTTTTGAGAGTTCTTTTTGAGCGTAGGCTCCGGCCACACCACCAAGGATGTTATCTTGCAATTTATCGCCTTCCCTTTGTAACCCAGTGAACTATTTTTTCAACAGCGTCTTTTCCCTCTGGTAAAAATCTTGCGAAAATTGGGTAGATATGCATCCCGTCTTTATGCTCAATGACATCTACTTTTACACCTTGGCGACGTGCTTTTTCAACATCTCTCATGGTGTCATCATAAAAAATTTCACTTCCTCCAACCACATATAAAAGTGGTGGAAAATTTGTATAGTCTCCAAATAAAGGAGAGACTAATGGATCCCTAGGTTTCATGCCTCTCAAAACAAGGGGTGTAAATTGTTCCATAGCCTCTGCTTTAGCGAAAATTGCATTATTTCTTTTAGTTGTGACTGAGTCTCCAGAATTTGTTTTATCAGTCCAAGGGGAAATAAGAATAGCTTTGCCAGGCAAATTTTTTCCCATTTTTTTCAGCTTCAACATAAGTCTTAAAGCCAAGCCTCCACCAGCAGAATCACCAGAAATAATAATTGTTTTAGGGTCAATTTTTTTTGTTTCAATAAGATATAAATAAGCTGAATAAGCATCATCTAAAGAGGCATCCAAAGAATGCTCTGGCACAAGCCTATAGTCCGGCATATAAACTTCTGCGTTTATTTCATCTGAAAGATTTTTTAAGAAAGGTATGTAGCTATTTCCTACATGATCAAGGCCTAAACTATAGCCACCACCATGAAAATAAAGCAGGGTCATTTTTTTATATTTCTTCGATAAAAGAAGTGTTTTGACAGAACCCATTTTCAAATATTTAAAAAGGTAACGAAACCGAGGGTTAACAATTTTATCTAATAGCATATTGAGTTTTTTGTAGCCTTCTCGAGCCTCTGCTATAATTTCGGAAGTTTTTTCATGAGGTTTTTTAGGTGTTGCAAGAGGGTCTTGAGGTAACGTGAGGATCTTTCTTAGAACTATCTTTTTACAGCTTAGTGATTGGGACCACTCAGGGTTTTTCGTAAATATGTCGCCATTGGATAGATCTTTTGTTTTAGAGAGTTCGTCCATCACTTTGTCTAAGGAGGGGCAATTTTGTTCATTAGCTTGAGCTAATTGAGAACATAAGAATAAATAAATAGTAAGATATTTCATGAGGCGATACTTTTTTTGAATGCAGTTTAAAAAGTCTTTTACAAACAACTGCAAAGACTTCTATGTTCATTAAAAAACCAATCCTTTATGGACTGGTTTTCTCTGTTGAGTGTGTCATGTTGATTCTTTGTTTTAACCCTGGAAAGGAACAATACGGGAACGTCCTTTGTAGCTCACATGTAGAATGACGCGTTGGCCAGGGTGTAAATTGACATCAAGCCCTTGAACAACGGTTTTGAGTTGTCCGTTGTCTAATTGAATGGTGTACTCAAAGGCTTCTTGTTTTGAGAGTTCTTTTTGAGCATAGGCTCCGGCCAAGGCACCAGCGGCAACACCACCAACAGTTGCTAATGTGTTTCCTCTGCCGCCACCAAGTGTATTACCGAGGAATCCACCGGCCACACCACCAGCCACACCACCAATGACGTTATCTTGTAATTTATCGCCTTCCTGAACAAGAACTTGGCGTTTAGAAGCAATAACACCAGCATATGAGGTCATAGATTCGCCTACGCCAGCGGACGCATAATTACTAGCTCCAATGTTACGGCCACAACCTGTCATCATTAACAAGGAAGGCACGACCAAAGAAACAGTAATCATATTTTTTAAATTTTGTTTCATTTTAAAGTCCTTTTTTATTGAATATCCTCTTTCATTATGTCAGAAAAAGCCTTTTTTACAAGAGGAGAATTTATTCTATTTACATTTTAAAGGCTTATTTGTTCGGCAAAAACGGCTTGGTAAGGTTTTGCTAAGAGGCCACCCAATTTTGCGCCGAGTTCTTTTATATAGGGTTTTTCAAATTGCTCTTGATGTTTTTCTTTGCATGACCAGTTTTCATAGAGCACAAACTGAGCAGGGTTATCTACGCTTTTGTGGAGGCGATACTCTAAGCAAGCTTCCTCAGAGCGACTTTTCTGTATAACAGCCTCTAGGGCTGTTTTTAGTTCTAATTCTTTGCCGTGTTTTGCGTCTAAAATAACAATAACAGTATGGGGTGTGGACATATTTTCTCTCCTCATTTTATAGCGTGAGTATAGCTGAAAAGTCTAAAATTAAAAGTTTTTTAGGGTAAGACGAAGAGAGTTTAAAAATGACTTTTCAAGTATAGTGATTTAGGTTTGAAAATGAGTGAGGGGCTTCTGTTGCCCGGTGCCCCTCGAACCGCAAGGATGTTCTAACCTTATGCTGCTGCTACTGCAACTGCGTTTTGGTTAACTGCTACCGGCGTATTGCTGTTAGCTGCTACTAGAACACCATTAAATGCGTTTTTAAATTTTGCATTTATATTTATATAGTCCGATAACGGTGGTACAATACCGAGCAAAAACCATATCTTTCAACGCATGTCGATCCTATTTCACCCCCAAAAAGTAAAAAACTAACTTGGGTAGGCATTAATTCAAAGGTACCCCCTAAAATTTCTGCCTTATAAGTGGTGGAGGTGCCGGGTACCGCCCCCGGGTCCATAACATCTATTGCATATAGCGTTTATCACCATAGTTACACAAGGTAACACCCTTATTATAACAGGTTTAGGGTGCTTATTGCAAGCTTGATAAGGTGAAAAAAAAGTCTCAAGGGTTTCTATCGCTTAAGTGCAGTTTAACTTTATTTTTATTTTTCCTTCATTTTCCATTAATTACTTCGGACTTAAGATTATTTACTGGGAATAATTCCAGTATATCATGATCTTAATGGAGGTATTTATGTCAGAGAAAAGAGTCTTTAAAACAACCTTATGGGCATCAACGGCAGCAGCATTTATGTTTGCGTCAGCGTTTCCCAATTTTGCAAGTGCAAGTGAATTGACGAGCAATAAGGAATTGCTAGCAAGCTTAAATTCCGTAGATTCCACAGCCTTTGGAAAAGGAAAAGGAGTAAAAGTGACAATGAGAGTGCAGGGATCTTCCGTAGGTCTTCCTGATGAAGAAAGATTTTTTGCCCGCAGCGACGTGACCAATGGCCCCAGTGATTCTCAACTTATTTATGCCGATCGGAAACGTATTGCAAAATCAACTACAGGGGACTATTCAGACTATTCCTTTCGACGCAATAGCATGAAAACCGCTGATAGTGTGAGTGTGTATGGAAATTTACGGCTCACCTCAGACCTTTTTCAAAGCGATCTCAGGGATATTATTGGTCTATATCCAAGTGATGGAAAAGTACGCAAAGCAGCTGAAAATTATGTAGAAAATACAACAAAAATGCCTCTTTTCTATTTTGCTAAGGGAGACGAAATGGAAAATGCGTACTATACGCGCTTTGAAGCTGATGATGGAACACCGTATCGTTTGATGAATCTTGGCTGGTATCGACCAACATCAAGCACAAGGGAATATACAGCACAACAACCAGATATTGTGTGGCATGAAGCTGGACATGCTCTGGTTGATGCAGCCCGTCCCGATCTGTTTAGTGATAGTCCACAAGCTGGTGCTTACCATGAAGCATGGGGAGATACCAATACCATGTTTACCCTTTTGACCCATGGTAGTGCACGGGAAAAATTGATTTTTGATGTGAGAGGAGACCTCCATCAACCTAACTTTGTGCGCAGTATGGCAGAGGAATTTGGAAAATCTGTTTTAGGGACTGACACAGGATTACGGGATCTTGATGATGACGTGAAGGATGAAGGCGCCTCTGGAGAAGTGCATGATAAATCACGGGTTCTTGCCGGTGCCGTGTACGATATCCTTGTCAAAGCCTATGATGACCAAACACGGGTTAATGGGGTTATGCCAGCAAAAGCCCTTGGCGACGTTGCTGATTATCTAAGGACTCAGTGGGTTTACACCTTAACTCAAGTTGACTCAACACCGTCTTTTACAGAAATTGGCACGATTCTTCGTGGTGCACTTCCAGATTATGAAGTTGGAAAAGGGTATGGTTTACCTTGGAAAGCTTATGTCAAAGAAGAATTCACAAAGCGTGATATTGTCCTTGATGGCACACCCGACCCTTGGGATTGGTCCACTTTCTTGGGTAGAAAATGGTCTGTTCATACGGAAAAAGCTAAAGGTAAAATGCAGTCTTTCATGATGTAAGATCTAAGGAAGTTAAAAACAAAAGCCTCTCAGAAAAACTGAGGGGCTTTTTTTAGAAGGTTTTCTTTACAACTTTTGCTACATCTTTTAGAGCCGTTGAATTTGGATAGCGGGTGCTTAAAGCTGTTTGGTTGCGGATGGCATCTTTAATATGGCTATCACGGTGAATAATAC
Organism: uncultured Alphaproteobacteria bacterium; assembly: GCA_963974885.1. Taxonomy (GTDB): domain Bacteria; phylum Pseudomonadota; class Alphaproteobacteria; order Caedimonadales; family UBA9215; genus UBA9215. Next base: position 3,401 of record CAXBEY010000060.1, on the reverse strand, counting down.
CAGCAAGGTCTGGTTTATAATTTAAGAATTTTTCACAAACATGGGCGAAACCCTCATAGGTTTGACGGCCTTGGGAGTCACTTTCTGCTTGGTTAACCAAGATATCAAGGGGAAGGTGAGGGTGGTTCCGTCGGGTGACTTTCAAAAAAGCATAGGCATCAGTGATCGAGGTTGGCTCGTCATTAATAATCAGTAAGCATTTCCCAGAAGCCGGTGTCAGGCTTTTCACAATACCGCCAATGCCAGCGCCTAAATCAATGAGGACCCAATCGTAATCCTTTGCACTTGATTTCAACTCTTCCCGCACGAGGGCAAGGCGAGCAGGGGAGAGATCAGACAAACGGCCGCTTCCCGAGCGTCCTGCAAGAATATCAAAACCGCCTTTCTTATAGTGGGTGATGGCGCCTTTAAAATCAATATGACCTTCTATAACGTCCCCCAAATCATAATCAGGGCTCAGGCCCAGTTGAATGTCAATGTTGGCTAAACCAAGATCGCCATCAAAAATAAGAACCTTTTTCTTAAGAGCTGCTAGGGTGTGGGCAAGGGTAATGGAAAACCATGTTTTGCCAACACCGCCTTTTCCCGATGCTATGAGAATAATATTTTTCACCGCTTGAGCCTTAAAGTCATCAATATGGGTCACTGTTGCGCTTGCGCTATTTTGAGTACTCATGCTTTTTTTGCCTCCATAAATCCTTTAACCCATGCTGGAAGTTCTGCCTCCGGTGCTTTTTGAGGGGAAAGGGTGGGTTGGTGTGCTTGTATTTGCGTTTGTTGTGCCTGTATTTGTGTTTGGTATGCCCTGTCTGGTAAAAAAGCCTTCAAGATAGAAACAAGATTATCGCTTTGAGCTTCCTTAAGACGACTGCCAATTTCAGGGCCACAACTCATGGCCGTAAATTCAAGACGTTCTTTAAAAAGAATAGAAAGAAGACCCCCAAATCGCTTTGCGGCATCAAAACGTGTCATGAAAAAGCGTGTGCTCCCGAGATCCTTAAAAGCGCTGGCTGTTTCCTGCATTTCGTAAGGGTCAGCACCCGCTGATAGGACTAAATAGGGGGCTTGCTTTGCTGCCAAAATAAAGTCTGTCAAATGAGAAATCTCACTGGGATTTAAGGGGTTTGTTCCGGGTGTATCGATGAGATAGGTTGTCCCATTGATCCCTTGAGAGAGAAGATTTTCTAGCTGTGTTGGTGTTTGTACCAGGGTCAAAGGAACCTCCAAAGCCGTGGCGTAAGCTTGGATTTGCTCTGTCGCGCCAGCCTTCAAATAGTCAGCGGAAATGAGTGCGACCTTTTTATCTAATAAGCGATACTCCGTTGCAATTTTTGCAAGGGTAACGGTTTTACCAACCCCAACGGGACCAGCCAGCATTATTTGATTAGGCTGTGTTGTTTTGGGGGAGAACTTAAGGGGAGAAAAAGTGTAAAGCTCTTTAAAGACAGCCCCAATACCACATTCTAAAATACTCTGAGAGAGTTTGCAGGTTTCTGAGATAAGGTCCTCGGAAATATTAGTGGGAACTCCGTGGTAAGAGAGCATCTGGCAAAGGGTATTCTTTGTTTCAAGGGCAGTGTATTGAGGCTCTTGGGGTTTGGGTGGTGCGTCAAGGTTCTGGGGAATATGCTCACAGGCAGCCGTAACGCGTATGCTATCTCCTTCATTGAGAGATGAAATAATAATGGCATCATCCCCTAATTCCGAACGAATTTTGCGAAGAGCTTCATCCATGGATTGGCAAATATAGGTCTTTAGTTTCATCTCTATACCTCCTTATCCTTTATACTGTTGCAACGGTGTGAATGCGTGCCTTGGGGTGAATCTCATTATGAGACATCACCACCAGAGCGGATCTAAAACGCTCAACAATGCTACGAATATGGGGGCGCACAATAGAACTTGTGAGAAGAACGGGCGCTTCACCAAGGGCAGCTTGTTGATCGTAAATTCCTTGAATGCGTTGGGTTAATTCTTGTAATTTAGATGGTTGCAGGGAGAGATATTGATGTTCGCCATCTCCTGCAATGGCACTTTGAAGCTGATTTTCCCACTCTGGTGATAAGGTAATGATAGGGACAACGCCCTCATCATTGGATTGCGCTGCGCACATTTGGCGTGCTAAACGGCTTCGCACATGCTCTGTGATGGCTGATACATTTTTCAGACCGGCGCTTACTTCGGAAATACTCTCAAGGATGGTCGCAAGATCACGAATTGAGACACGTTCAGCGAGGAGATTTTGCAAAACGCGCTGAACATTGCCCATGGTAATTTGACTGGGCACCATATCCTTAAAGAGCTTTTGATGGCTTTTATCAAGGTCATCAATTAAAGCCTGAGTTTCTGTGAAACCAAGAAGTTCATCGGTATTGTCTTTGATGGTTTCACTAATATGGGTGGTGATGACCGTCAGAGGTTCGACAATAGTATAATCTTTTTCTTCTGCATCTCGTTTCTGGCCGTGGGAAATCCACATGGCTTGCAGGCCAAATGTTGGTTCAATGGTGGGTTCCCCAGGAAGTTCAATGGGACCGCCGGAAGGGTTCATGCATAAGAGCATATGAGGGCGCAAGTCACCGTGTGCAACTTCAACATCTTTAATGCGAATAAGATATTTATTTTGAGGGAGTTGAAGATTGTCCTGCATGCGGACTGTCGGGAGCACAAAGCCAATTTCTCGGGCTAATTGCGCCCGCAATGATTTAATTTGATCCGTCAATTTTTGCCCTTGGCTGCCATTAATGAGGGGTAAAATCCCATAGCCAACTTCAAGTTTAATGGGATCGATATGCAAAGCTTCTTTAACGGGATCGACATTTTCAACATGAATATCTTCGCCAGCCTTTGCGATGGTTTCAGCATCCTTTCGCTCGCTCTCCTTCTTTTCTGTGAGCTTCCAAGCAGCTGTTCCTGTGATAGCAGAAAGAGCCATAAAAGGAATTAAAGGAATACCAGGGAGCAAAGCAAGGGTTGCCATTAAAAAAGAACTAATACCAAGGGCTGAAGGGTAGGCGCTGAGCTGGGAAAAAAGCGCTTTTTCAGCAGAGCCTTCAACGCCAGCCTTTGAGACCAAAATACCAGCGGCTGTTGAGACGATAAGCGCAGGAATTTGAGAAACAAGGCCATCACCAACGGTTAGAATAGTGTAGGTTTGAACCGCATCTGCCAGGGAAATATTCATTTGCGCAACGCCAATAATAATCCCCCCAATAATATTAATAAAGGTAATGCAAAGGCCTGCAATAGCGTCGCCGCGAACAAACTTTGCCGCACCGTCCATGGACCCAAAGAAATTGGACTCATCCTCAAGGGTTTTACGACGTGTTTTTGCTTCGGTTTCCGTAATGAGCCCTGCCGATAAATCCGCATCAACGGCCATTTGTTTGCCGGGCATTGCA
>CAXBEY010000059.1:0-7967 GCA_963974885.1 uncultured Alphaproteobacteria bacterium | reverse complement strand
GACACAAGATCAATTTTGTTAATCACCAGCACAACCGGTTGATCTGCCCTAAAAACGATCCGCTTAAGGAGCTCGAGGTGACGTTCAAAATGAGATTGCAGAGGATCCACCAGCACGATGGCAATATCTCCATCCTTGGAGGCCGTGAGAGCTGAGCTCACCATGGCACGGTCCAGGCGCTTTTGGGGTTTAAAATAACCAGGCGTATCCACAAAGACAATTTGAGTTTTATCTTGAATACAGATCCCTAAAACCCGTTGCCTCGTTGTTTGCACTTTATGGGAAACGATAGAGATCTTCGAGCCAACAAGGGCATTCATCAAGGTCGACTTACCAACGTTGGTCAGGCCAACAATGCTCACAAAACCACTGCGGGTATTTTGGGGAGGTTGTAAATTAGACGGGGTCATATTATTTTACTCATACTCATTATTTTTGAAGGTCCTTTAAAAGGGCGACTGCCGCCTTCTTTTCAGCTTGTTTTAAAGAGGCTCCTTGAGCCGTTGCCTGCAAAGACTGGCCAAGTGAAACTTGTACAGTAAACAACGGATCGTGGTCAGGTCCAGAGCGTTTTTTAAGGTCATAAAGGGGTGTTTTCTTATTATGCCTATGGGCCCATTCTTGCAAGGCCGACTTGGGATCTTTGGGCGCCTCCGTCATTTGAGAGATCAAAGGTGTCCAGAATTTAGTGATAATTTCCTGAGCGGCCTTTAAGCCATTCTCTAAATAAACCACGGCTAAAAGAGCCTCTATGACATCCGCTAAAACCGAGGGGCGCTTTTCTGAGAAGTCTTTGGTTTCCCCTTGGATGAGCTTTTCTAAGGACAGATCACGGGCAATTGTTGCAAGAACCTCCTCGCAAACAAGAGCGCTATGGCGCCGTGCCAACTCTCCTTCTTTGTCTGTGGGATAGGCTGTGTAAAGCAAGTCTGCAACACACAAACCCAAAATGCGGTCACCCAGAAACTCCAAACGCTCATAGCTTTTTTGAGGCGACTTAGTCACGCTTGAATGACGAAAGGCTTGGGCCAAGAGGGTTTGATCTTGAAAGATGTAACCCAGTTGGCCTTGCAAGCTCTCTAGGGATTTTTTCGACATGAACGCTTACTTAATAGATTGCATTAAACGCTCAAAGCGAATATCAAGAGGCCATTTCCAAACTTCCCACCACTTGGCTTTTGTGGAAAACCAAATGATTTGAGCTTGACCAATAATATTATTTTCAGGCACATATCCGATTTGTGTTAACACACGACTATCTCCGGATTCATCGCGGTTATCTCCTACCATGAAATAGTGTCCATCGGGTACGACATAGGCTTGAGTGTTGTCCAAAGGCCCTTCTCCAAACTTATCTTTTTTAAGGATAAGATGCTTCACACCATTTGGCAGTGTTTCATAATAGGCGGGGATATGCCGATTGCTTTCCACATCAACAATGCGTTGATCAGCCTGCCCTCTTTGGCGACGCACCCACAAATCATCTACAAATTCACCGGCAGGTTCTATGGTTGCTGCCACATCATTAACATATAAAATACCATCCCGCATTTGGACAACGTCTCCGGGCAATCCAACAACGCGTTTAATATAATCCGTATCAGGATCAAAAGGCCCTCTAAAGACAACAACCTCACCAATTTTAGGCTTATTCGCAGCTAAAATTTTCCCTGGGATGACAGGGATGCTGAAGGGAAGGGAGTGTTTAGTAAAACCGTAACTATATTTCGTCACAAACAAAAAATCCCCAATAAGGAGGTTGGGCTTCATGGAACCCGATGGAATGACAAAGGGTTGAAATAAGAAACTGCGAATAAGCAAAGCAATGAAAATCGCTAAAATAATAGAGCGTATTTGCTCACCGGCTGTCTCTGTTTTTTTCTCTTTCTTTGTTGCTGACTTCATTTGTGTTTCATGCCTTTAAAAATGGTTTTCCAAACTCTAACATATAAATACTCAAAGTTCAAAGAACTCAACACAGGCGTCCGGCTTGGATTACTTTTTTCATCAACGTCGGCAGGGGATGTGCACTTAAGGTGTCCGGCGCAACCCATTTTGTGGTTGGGCACTTGAGCTTAAAATCATTAACACCCCCATGGTATACCTCGAGTTCCAGGTGAAAATGCGTAAAAGTATGTTTAACGGTTTGCTCAAGAGCCGTAAATTTCCCTGCACCGCATATATCGATAAAAGAGCGTTCAACCTCGTCATTGTCCGTTGACCACAGGGTAGATGGCACCTCCATCATATTAGCCAACAAGCCTTTTTCAGGGCGCTTTCTCAGGAGCAACAAGCCGTCCTTGTCATAGATTAAAAAAGCTTTTCCAAACCGTGTTGGTTTTTGAGGCTTTTGTTTTCGCACAGGGATAAGGTGCTGTGTATTTTCTGAAAAAGCCTCACATTGGTCTTGAAGGGGGCAACTCTCACAGGACGGTTTTTTAGGGCGGCAAAGAGTTGCGCCAAAGTCCATCAAGCCTTGGGCAAAATTACCTGGCTTTGGGTTCAGGCGATATCTTTTTACAAGGTCTTCAATCTCTCCCTTGAGCTCAGGCAGAGGTGTTTTTAAGCCATACAATCGAGACATAACACGAATGATATTGCCATCTACGGGCACTTCCTTTTGCTGGAAGGCAATGCTTGAAATAGCACAAGCCGTATAGGGTCCAACCCCAGGCAAAGCTAATAATTCAGATACGTCTTTCGGAAAACAACCCGATAGCTCATTTTGTACATAGCGCGCACATTTTAAAAGATTTCGGGCCCTTGAGTAGTACCCAAGGCCTTGCCAAGCCGTTAGAACATCCTCCTCTGAGGCCGCCGCTAATTCTTTTAGAGTCGGCCATTTTCTAATAAAGTGATGGAAATAGTCAATCACGGTAACAACCGTTGTTTGCTGAAGCATGACCTCGCTAAGCCATGTATGATAAGGATTCCCAACCTCATGGTGATCATAGCGCCACGGCAGTGTCCGTGCATTTGCCTCATACCATGCCAAAACTTTGTGGGTAACTATGTCACATTTTTTTCTGCAACCTTGTTCTTTTGTCGAGTTCATGGCATTTTTAACCTTAAGGAGCTTGCGCTGATGAGAAGTATAAAAGCCGTTGTTAACCGTGTCGTCAATCCCATTGCAAAAAAACGCGGTATTATTCATGGCAAAATCATTCTTGAATGGGAAAAAATTGTAGGTCCTCAGTATGCATCCTATTGCGCTCCCTTGAAAATTACCTTTCGCCAAGGTTATCGCTCCTATGGGACCCTCCATATGAAAGTTAACCCCAGCCACGCTCTCCTTTTGTCCCATAGCAAGGACCTTGTCATTGAAAAGGTAAATACGTTTTTTGGCTACCCTGCGGTAAGCGCCCTGAAAATCATGCAAGTGCCTTTTACATCAGCAACCTCATCAACCTCTCTCAATGTTATAAGCACCCCTATCTCACGGGACAATAAAAAGCCAGATTGCTCTCCTCAAGAACGGCTAGATCAAGCCCTTCAGGATTTAAAATTGTTAATCGATCAAGAAGAAAAAGCACGACACAGCACAAAGTTATTTTAACGTTTTCTTTACTTTTAAAATGTACTCTATTTTTAGAATGCTACCCCTCCAAGAGCTTATGAAAAGAAGGTGAAAACGTGTCAAATAGCCACAAAAAAAATACGAAAAATTCTAAAAAACTCGTCTTGAAAATAGCCTCCCTTTCTTTAGTCAGCTTTATGGCCCTTGCTTTTGTTGCCTATGTCTCCTTGAATAATTATAAAAATTATAATTCTTTGTTAAAAAGACAAACAGAGCTATCACAAAGCATCATCATAGCAAAAGACACAGCATATCTAACTCAACAGTTAACAGCCTCTCTTTCTTTGGATAAGGCAACACCTCCCCAAGATTCCAATACTCTTTTAGACAAAATGCAAAAAAATATAACCTCCCTTAAGTCCATAGATGATCCCTTATTGGGCGAAGTTTTTAGTATTTTTCTAGAGATAAAAAAACAAACAAAAGTCCTCTACACATTTCTCGCAAAGAAAAAAACTCTCCAAAATCAGGCGCCTCAAAACACTGAGAAACTTACCTGGATTTCTCAGCAAATAAAAGAACAAGTAGGGCGTATCTTAGGAGATATCTCCTCTTTATCAACTCAGATAGAGGGCTTTCAAAAGGATCTTCAAACTCAAGCTTTAGCTACAAAAGAGGGACTGGAATCCTATAAAAGTGACACTTTAAATAACCTCTACCTTGTGTTAGGCCTCCTCGGTTTAGCCATTCTTTTTGTCCATATCGTTGCTGCTTACTTCATTTCCAAACCTCTGAGTCAGATCACTCAGCGTATGCGAGATATTAACGATGGCAAAATAAATGATGATGTTCAGGGAACTGACCGCAATGATGAATTTGGCGATATAGCGCGCATGCTTCACGCCTTTCGTGAGAATGCCATAAAAATTGAGCAAATGCAGAAACACCTTCAGGAAACCATTGCAGAAACAAAGAAGGCAAGCCACATTAAAAACCAATTTATGGCCCGAATGAGCCATGAACTCCGCACGCCCTTAAATGCTATTATTGGCTATTCTGAAATGATTGTTGATTCTGTGAATGATAAAATGGATTTGCAACAATTACGCCAAGATATTAATCAAATTGCCGATGCTGGACAAAATCTTTTAAGTATGGTGGACTCGGTTCTTGAACTGACAGAAGAAGGAGAAAATAACGTTATTACTCCTGAAAACTTTAATGTCCGCGAAGAAGTTCAGCAAATCTTGCCCAATCTTGAAGTGATCATTTTGAAAAATAGAAATAAGTTTAAAGTCCATTGCCCCGATGCCAGCCTTATGATGAATTCTGCCCCGAAGAAAGTCATGAAAATTTTATCAAACCTTATTGAAAATGCAGCCAATTTTACAAAATCAGGACAAATTACCTTAGATATTATAGCTGGCAATCTGGGCGACCTCGAGGCTATTTGCTTTAAGGTGAAAGACACAGGATCTGGTATTGAGCCCTCAAAAATAAGCACTCTTTTTAAGGCTTTTGAGCAAGCAGACACTAGCAGCACACGGACACAAGGTGGCTCTGGACTTGGCCTTGCCATTGTAAAGAAGATCTGTGATGAGCTCCATGGACAAGTTTCCGTTGAGAGCCATCTTAACCAAGGGACAATTTTTTATGTCACCCTACCCTCTAATCATCAAGAGGCTGATGAACGATCAAAAAAATTAAATCTTTCTCCTCTAGCCGACGCTATTTAAGCACTTATTGAAAGCATTTTGTTTTTTGAATTATTACGGTGCTGTAAATTCTTAAACATCTTTTTATGGGACATTTCTTTTGCAATTAAAAGGAGCGCTTCTAAAAGAGGGAGTGGCTTACTGAAATAATAGCCTTGGATAAAGGAGCAGCCCATTTCATAAAGAATTTCGAGCTGCTCTTTCGTTTCAATTCCCTCCGCGATGATGGCAATATTTTGAGACTTAGAGAGGGCAATAATAGCTTTGATAAGTTCTAAATTTTTAGCATCAACAGTCATCGTGTCGATAAATATTTTATCAATTTTTAAATAATCAAAATCAAATTTATTAAGATATGAAAGGCTTGAATACCCTGTACCGAAGTCATCAATCAAGACTTCTACCCCCATCTCTTTTAAAGTCATAAACTTTTCAAAGGTATGGTCCGTTGAATCCAACAATAAATTCTCTGTCACTTCTACTTTTATGGAATTTGATGGATTCGGGCTCTCTTGAATAAGCTTAGCGATGGCTTTAAAATTCTTATCATTATGAAATTGCTTCACAGACATATTCACAGAGAAGATAGCCCCTGGATAATCAGGGTACGTTTCCCGCAAACGCGTCATATCTCGCAAGGCAATTTCAAAACACTTCTTACCTAAGTCTAAAATAAGGTCCGATGTTTCTGCCAGATTAATAAACGTTGACGGAGGGATATAGCCAAGCTCGGGGTGGTGCCAACGACAAAGTGCTTCAAAATAAGCAATGCTACCTGACTCAACATCAATAATAGGCTGATAATACATTTCAATAGCATCTGCTTTGATAGCCTCTTCTAAATCGCTCAACATTCTTATCTCAGAATTTATTTTCTCAACAAATTCTGAATCAAAAACACAAATCCGTCCCTTTCCTAATTTTTTAGCCTTATACATCGCCTTGTCAGCTTTATATAAAATACGATCTTCTAACTCATCGTTATTCTCTAGCATTAATAAGCCAATGCTGACGGAGCTTTTAATTTCACTATTTTCAATATAAAGGGTTCGACAACAGTTTTTTAAGATACGTTCAGCAATCTCATAGGCCTCACCTTCATCTTCAACAGAGTCCAATAAGATGACAAATTCATCACCGCCAAAGCGGGCGACGGTATCTATTTGACGCACACAAGCTGAAATGGACTTTGCTATTATTTTGAGGGCTTCGTCACCCAAAGCATGACCATGCCTATCATTAACATCTTTAAAATCATCTACGTCCAAAAAGATAATAGAAGAAGAATCAATATCGATTCTAGAGAGTTTTTTCAAATTTTGCTTAAGGCGATCCATAAAGAGATTTCTATTTGCAAGGCCTGTTAAAGAATCATAAAAAGCAGAATTATGGAGAGATTCAATAAATTTCTCCTGGTTAATAAATAAGTGGAGGCGTTCCAAAACAATAGATAGCTGGGACGAAAACATTTCTATTATTTTAAAAGGAATGAGGTTTTTCTCTGTTTTTTTGGAAGAAAAAAATTCAATCACCCCAACAAGCTCATCCTCAATTTTTATAGGAACAAGAATATATGTTGTTGTCTTGCTAAAAAATTTATCTAGCTCTTTGGATTCCCTGGGGAAGTCCTCCCTCGTGAGAACAAAATAGGGCTTATCTTGATTTTTAACGCAAAAATTCTTGATACATTTTTTCCTGCATGTGCGAGCACTATCTTCCCCTACACCCTCATCACAAATAGGGATATCATCTAACGGCTTCAAAAAATTTTCACTTTGCACACCGTAGAAACCGCCTCCTTGCATTCCTATGTACTTAAGCGTTAAAGACATCATCTCCAGCACAGACTCTTTAAAATTATCATTGCAACTCGACACTCTAGAGAGATCGTAAAAATAAAGGGACGCTTTTTCGCGTTCACCAATATAAGAAGAAAGAGAGAGGCTAATATCCATTAAAACGCGGCTGGTGATATGATCCAAAACTTGTTTTATGAGATTATCTTTAAAACCGTCTTCAAAAATTTTTCTTTGCAGATAGGAGACAACTTTATTGTACCCTAAAATATAAAGTTCTGCGGAAATGTTATGTCGGTCATGGGTTTGACCAATGATAATTGATTCTTTTTTTATGCTTTCAAAATCAGCCGTAACCATCAGTTTCAGCCAATGTTTGCTTTGTTTTTTTATGAGGTTCTGACGTTTTTTTGCAGAAAATTGATAGATATTTTGAGCCTCTAAAAAATCGTACAGCTCATTCAAAGCACCAGAAATATGTTTTTTCACAAAACAATTAAGAGCCTTATACTCATCACTGTTGGCCTTAAACTGACAGACATTGATAGCCTTATATATCTTGTCATTCAACGCACAGCTATTCATATTGTCTCTCATCTTATCTTTGACACATTATTATAAATATTCCCTCTTTCCTTTATTTCATGGATTCCCTTAAGAAAGCATTAACAAAAAAATCTACCGTTCCCTTAAAAGGCGCCTATTTGGGCAAAAATAGCCCTTTTTGACAATGTGAGAAAAAATAATGCAAAATTTTCTTAATTTGCTATAATGATTTTGATTTTAAAGAGATAAAGCAATGAAATTATTTGGAACTGATGGTGTTCGAGGCCTCGCGAATACCACACCCATGACCCCTGACATCATGATGCGCCTTGCCATGGCAGCTGGTAGCGTGTTTAAAAAGGGAGATCATCGCCATACTGTTGTTATTGGAAA
>CAXBEY010000058.1:0-8339 GCA_963974885.1 uncultured Alphaproteobacteria bacterium | reverse complement strand
CAATAGAAGCTAATATCGCTTTTGGTGAAGATACCATTGAACAGGATCGACTTGAGAAAGCTGTCAATGCCGCTCAGCTTGATAAGCTTATCTCAGGTCTCGAGACGGGTACTAAAACCTTAGTGGGAGAACGTGGCGTGCGCCTTTCTGGTGGAGAGCGTCAACGCATTGCTATCGCACGGGCTCTTTATCGCCAGCCTGAAGTTCTTATCTTTGACGAAGCTACATCGGCTCTCGATACCGAAACCGAATCAAGGCTTATGAAGACCATTAATGAAATATCGAAAGACTATACCGTTATTATGATCGCCCATCGCCTCACCACTCTTTCAAGGTGTAATAAAGTCATACGGCTTAAAGATGGATTTTTGGACGATATCGATAATAAAGACATTGCAAAAAACCACTAACAATTCGGACCCCTTATGCTTAAAAATTTTCTAATTAAGAAACCTGACCTTGATGGTAAAACAATTCTCGTGACAGGAGGAACTGGTTCTTTTGGTCATCAATTTGTTCAAGAAATTATTGATAATTATAAGCCAAAAAAGCTTATTATTTTTTCACGAGATGAGCTGAAACAATATGAAATGGATCAAAAATTCCCTTCATCCAAATATCCTTTTATGCGATTTTTTATTGGTGATGTCCGTGATTATGACCGTCTAGATATGGCTTTTCGGGGGGTTGATGTTGTTATCCATGCTGCGGCCCTCAAACACGTAACTATTGCAGAATATAATCCCTACGAATGTATTCACACTAACGTCATTGGTGCTGAAAATATCGTGCGAGCCGCCTTACGAAATAAAGTTGAGAAGGTTTTAGCTCTTTCAACTGACAAGGCCGTTAGTCCGATTAATTTGTATGGCGCCAGTAAGCTTGCTGCAGAAAAAATATTTGTTGCAGCAAATAATATTCGCGGGGATGACCCTACAATTTTTTCCGTAGTGCGATATGGAAATGTTGTGGGATCACGCGGAAGTGTTGTTCCCTTCTTTAATAAGTTAATTGCTGAGGGCGTTGATTCCCTTCCTATTACAGACCTTCAAATGACACGTTTTTGGATCACTTTGCCTCAGGGTGTTGATTTTGTCCTCTCAAACTTAGCCATTATGCAGGGCGGGGAAATATTCATCCCGAAAATTCCAAGCATGACCATGATAGACTTAGCCAACGCCATGAAGCCTGGCACAAAAACCCATATCATTGGTATTCGCCCAGGTGAAAAGCTCCATGAATGTATGGTTACTTCTGATGAATCTTTACAAAGTGTTGAGCTGCCTGATCGATATACCATTCTCCCCTACTCCATGGATCAAAAAGCATGGAATGCAGACATGGGCTCTAAGCCCCTAACGGATCGCATGACTTACTCTAGCGACATTAATGATGAATGGCTGACAACAGAAAGCCTTCAAGAAATGATGGCCGCCTAACGCTATGATTTCCTATGGAAAGCAATCTATTGGTCAAGATGACATTGAAGCTGTTGTCAGGGTCCTGAAAAGTGATTGGCTAACATGCGGTCCTATAGTTGAAAAGTTTGAAAATCGTTTGGCATTAGAGCTATCTGCTAAGTATTCCGTCTCATGTTCTAATGGCACAACAGCTTTGCACCTCGCTATGCTTGCCTTAGATATTGGCCCTGGCGATGTAGTGCTTGTACCTTCCATTACCTTCCTTGCCTCAGCCAATGCTGTTCGATATGTGGGGGCGGATGTCGTCTTCGTAGACGTTGACCCAACCACTGGTCTTATGACCTCAGAAACCCTTAATGAATCTATTATCAGGCATTCTGATAAAAACTTAAAGGCCGTTGTGAATGTGCATTTGGCAGGCCAATGTGAAGACCTTGAAAGCTTGTACACCACAGCCAAAGAACGAGGACTTTTTATTATTGAAGATGCTGCTCACGCCATTGGAACAATTTACAAAGATCATAGTGGAAACAAGCACCCCATCGGATCCAATGCCTTTTCTGATCTCACGACATTCTCATTTCACCCCGTCAAAACAATCGCTATGGGGGAAGGTGGCGCGGTTACAACCAATGACAATATCCTTGCTGAAAGGTTACGCTCTTACCGAAACCACGGTATGATTCGAAAGAAGGAGCGCTGGGAAGCAAAAGAAGAAACTGGGGCCTGGTATTATGAGATGCATGAACTCGGTTATAATTTCCGTGCCAGCGATATTAATTGTGCCCTCGGTCTTAGTCAGCTCGATAAGTTAGAAGCCTTTAAGGTTGAACGAGCTAGAATCGTAGCACATTATGATAGTGCATTTTCAGGCCTGCAAAATGTCACGCCTTTGCGTAAACTAACTTCATCTGATACGGCCTGGCACCTTTACATCGTTCACATTGATTTTAAGACTCTGGGGAAAACCCGCACTGAAGTGATGTTGGAATTACGGGATCAAGGTATTGGAACGCAAGTCCATTACATTCCGGTTTACCAACAGCCTTACTATAAAAAACTTTGTGGTGAAGTAACACTTCCAGGCGCCGAAATGTATTATAAAGGTTGCTTAACGTTGCCCCTTTATCCAACCCTCTCTTCGGTGGAACAATCAAAAGTCATTAAGGCTATTCGAAAATATGCGGCATAAGCTCTCCATCGGCACTGCTAATTTCACTCAGCCTTATGGTGTTTTAAGTCAGGGAAAAGCTATCCCACAAAAGGAAGTAAAAGCGATTTTTGAGAGTGCCCTAATCAAGGGTATTATTGATTTTGACACGGCCTTTGGGTATGGCGATTTGCAAGAGCACTTGAGTACCCTAGACAGCACAAGTAGTGTACGTCTTGTGAGTAAATTCAGTATTCTGGACGATTATGATGATGTTTATGACCAAATAAAATCTATGTGCGACAGGAATGATTTCAAAAGCTTTTATGGTTTACTGGTACACGATCCTCAAAATATTGCACAAGCCGATAAGCAAAACCTTACCGCATTTTTTGATCGTTTGAAAAAGGATCGTTTAGTTCAAAAGGTTGGCGTCTCTGTTTATGATTTGGATGAACTAAAAACCTTTAATAAAATTCTTCCTGCCGACTTGGTGCAAATCCCTTTAAACCCTTTTAACCAAGTTTTTCTGGAAAGTGAAGCCCAAGAGTACTTAGCTAAGTCTCAGGTTGAGGTTCATGCAAGATCCTTATTTTTGCAAGGTGTTCTATTGGCAGACGCTCTCCCTGCATACCTTGACGGGCTGAGGAAAAACTGGGAACGATTCAATGACTTGTCCGCTGAGTTCCCCTCAAAGCTAGAGGCGTTGCTATGGTGGGCAAACTCTCAAAGTTTTGTGACAAAGTGGGTTCTAGGTGTTTCATCTAAAAGAGACCTTGATGGATTAGCTCAAGCCTCAAGCAGTATAATCTCTACAAAAGACCCAGCTCTCTTTTCTGTATTGAGCGCCAAGTACACCCCTTTGGTAGACCCTAGAAACTGGGATTTCACATGAAAACCATAGAGTATTTCAAGCTTACAGAAAGTCATACTAAGCAGCATGAGACTCTGCGCACTTTGCGCTATCCTAAAATGCACCTCATGCAATCTTACTACAGCGCCTATTATAAAGATCGAATGCAAGATGTATCCTTTGGCATTTTGTATGATAATAAATGTGTTGGGTATGTAGCGTGCTGCGTTTTTGATGAAAAATTGTGTTTACCTGGTGGTGGTCTTGAAATTTCTCTTTTAGAATCTCTCGAGAAAAAAGATAAAAAGAGTTTATTATTAAGTACTCTGGACTATATTCATAGCATTGCAGCGGAATACAAATGTGAAGAGATTATTTATTCTGATATTTTGAAAGATGATGCATTATCACTTCTAGGCGAGTTTTTATTTCAAAAGGGCGTAGAATCTACTTTAGCTTTGGATATGCTTATTGATTATCAAAACTTCGAAGAGGCGAGCTACAGGCAATCCCTTAGAAAAAGCTATAAATCCCTTATTAATTGGGGGAAAAAAAAATTAGATATCACCTCTATAAACCAAGAAAGTTTATTAGTGGAGCCTTTTCAAGAATTCAAAAAGTTTCATCAAAAAATCTCTGGTCGAAAAACACGTTCCGATGAAACGTGGACTTTGCAATATGAAATGCTAGAGAAAGGATATGGTGAACTTATTATTGCTCATTATGAGGGTAAGCTCGTGGCAGGCTCTTTATTTTTGGATAATGCTGATAAAACGATTTACTCAACGGGTGCCTATGAAAGAGATTTATTCCAATTTGGTATTTCCCATTACGTCCTCTACCAAGGCATTATTAACGCCTATAAACGGGGAACAAAATCCTTCTCTTTAGGGCGTTTTGAGCAAAATATATTGGATCCTAAACAAGCTAATATTCAGTTCTTTAAAAAAGGCTTCGCTGAAAAATTAACGCCTGTCATTTTATGGCGTCAAAAATTACATATATAATTAAAGGCCTAATAAATAAATGAACAATAATAAACAAGTAAGTGACTGGTATGAAAATTCATATAAAACATCAGGTCTTGATGCTCAAAGACGATACCCTAATGAAGAATTTTGCCGTTTTATGGGGAGAAATTTTTTTAGTATTCCACAAGAAAAACGCCAAGATATTAAAGTTCTTGAAACCGGTTGTGGCTCTGGGGCAAATCTTTGGATGATCGCACGAGAAGGTTTCTCTTCATATGGTATTGACTTATCAGCCGAGGCGATAGATCTTTGCAAAAAAATGTTAGAAAGCTATGGCGTTTCAGCCGACTTGTCTGTTCAAGACATGATGAAGTTAAGCTTCCCAGATCAAACTTTTCACGCCATTGCAGATGTTTTCTCTTCTTATTGCTTGTCAAAAGATCAGCACCTTACTTTTTTAATGGATGTCTATAAAAAACTGAAGAATGGTGGGCTATTTTTTTCCTACTTTCCTTCTAAGGCTTCAGGCGCTTTCCAATTCCCTGGAAAGTCTACATTTATAGATCAGGACACCTTAAGCTCTATAAGTCGCGCAGATTCCCCTTTTTGCGGTCAAGATTATCCATTTAGATTTTCTCATCATCGTGAATATGAGGCAGACTTAGAAAAAATTGGATTTGAAATTCAATATTCTGAAAAAGTCAGCCGAACTTATAATACCCATAAGGAATTATTTGAATTTGTTGTCGTTGAAGCTAGAAAAATATAATTTAGATAAAAATATGAAAAAAATAGCCATCATACAGGCCCGAATGGGTTCTACACGCTTTCCAGGAAAAGTTCTTAGAAAACTCCACGGAAAAACACTTCTTGAACGTATTGTGCAAGCTGCGAAGCTTATACCTGCAGTTGATCAGGTGGTTGTGGCCACGTCAAATAAAGAGGCTGACCAAGCTATTGCTCAATGGTGCATATCAAATAATGTAGATGTTTTCCAAGGCGACGAATCCAACGTCTTAAAGCGTTTTTATGATGCTGCAACGCTCCATAAGGCCGACATTGTTATGCGACTTACAGCCGATTGCCCCTTGCTTGACCCTTATGTTTCTGGGCAAGTCCTATATTTTGTTTCAAGCCATCAAGCGGACTATGCCTCTAATGTATCTCCAGCAACATGGCCCGATGGCTTGGACTGCGAAGCATTCACGATGAAAGCCTTAACTGAAGCTTTCAACAACGCAACAACGGATGTTGAGCGTGAGCATGTCACGCCCTATATGCGTAACAATCAACGCAAGTTTAAGTCACGTAATGTTTCGTGCCCCATAGGGAATCTGTCATATCACCGTTGGACAGTTGATACGCCTCAAGATTTAAAATTCCTTGAAGCGTTGTTGCAAGCTTCAAAAAATAATCCAACACTGTACGATTTATTAGACACCCTCCGCAATAATAAACACTTGATGCAGCCGTCCAATGAGAGAAATGAAGGTTATCAAAAATCTCTCAAAGAGGAGCAGGCAAGGGACATCACTAACTTTACACAATCTCAAGAACTTCTCAAAAGGTCTTGCCGTGTCATTCCATTGGGCGCTCAAACTTTTAGCAAATCACATATTCAATATCCAAAGAACACCTCCCCCTTCTTTTTAACACACGGTGAAGGATCTCATGTTTGGGATGTGGATGGTAATGAATATATTGATTGTATCAGTGCCTTGCTACCAAATATTCTTGGGTATAATGACCCTGATATCAATGAAGAAATTCAATCACAGCTGCAAAAGGGGATTTCTTTCAGTCTTGCAACAGAACTTGAAGTTGAACTTGCTGAAAAACTCTGTGATATTATTCCATCAGCTCAAAAAGTACGTTTTGGTAAAAATGGTACTGACGTTACTTCTGCTGCTGTTAGGCTAGCAAGGGCCTATACGGGAAAAGATAAAATCATGACCTGTGGCTATCATGGCTGGCAAGATTGGTATATTGGCACGACAACGCGCAACAAAGGCATTCCCAAGGCTGTGTCTGATTTGTCTTATGCTGTTCAATATAATGACTTAGATATCATTGAGAGGCATCTCAAAACAGAAAAATTTGCAGGCATTATTATGGAGCCCTGTAATGCTGTTGAGCCTCATGAGGGCTATTTAGAATCTGTCAAAACTCTTTGTGAAAAATATAAAGCCCTTTTAATTTTTGATGAAGTTATAACAGGGTTCCGCTTTTCACTAGGGGGTGCACAAGAGTATTTTAGCGTAACACCTCACTTATCTTGCTTTGGAAAGGCTTTGGGCAATGGGATGCCCATCTCAGCTATTGTTGGTCATAATGATATTATGCAAGAAATGGAAGAAATTTTTTTCTCCGGAACATTTAATGGGGAAACGCTTTCTATCGCTGCTGCCCTTGCGACTATTAAAAAAATTGAAAGCTCAAATGTTATTGATAAAATATGGGAGTATGGGGCCGACTTAAGTGAGAAAACAAAATTGCTTATTTCTAAATATAACCTAGAAAAAATTGTTGGTTTATGTGGCTATGCCCCCTGGAAAATTTTCCAATTTTTTGATACATCAAAAGTCTCTGGCATTGAAATTCATACCCTCTTTATTCAGGAAATGATTAAAAAAGGTGTTCTGATCAATAGCTCTTTTAATTTGAACGCAGCCCATAACGACCTTGATAAGTATAAAATTTTAGAGGCCTTAGAACATACACTTTTAAAAATATCAAAACTGCTTCAATCGGGAGATTTTTCCCAAGGTTTAGAGAGTCCTAATATCCAGCCGGTTTTTAAGGTGCGATAAGTCTATGGTCTGCAAGGTAGCTTATTTTCGTTTTGAAGCCTCGACTGATAGTGGCGCTGGACATGCTATACGCTCCGGCGTTATTGCAGATGAGCTTCTTGAAAACGGGTGGGATTGTAGAATTGTCACATCAAAAAATACTTATGATTTTATACCTAAGTTGGAACGATTCAAGCGCGTAAATCCTGACCTGTTTTATGCCTCACCTGTGCAATGTGATCTCTTTGTAATAGATAACTATAATTTAGATATTAAGTACGAGAGATATTTCAGAACCTTTGCAAAGAAAATCATGGTCATTGATGATCTGGCCAATAGAAAACATGACTGCGATATTCTTCTTGATCAAACCTTTGGGCGGGATGCTTCTGACTATAAAACTTTAGTGCCAGAAAACTGCCAAATCCTTGTGGGAAGCGATTATGTTCTCTTGCGCAAAGATTTTAGAGCCCTACGAGAAAAAGCTTTGGAAAAACGTGCGCGCACAACCCAAATTAAACGCATTTTAATTTCCATGGGCGGGAGTGACCCAGAAAATCATACTCGTAAGGCTCTTCAAGAGTTAAAAAATCTCGGATATAAAGGCGCCATTGATATCGTTTTAGGTTTTCAGCCGACTCATCTGGACTCTATCAACCATTATATAAAAGCTCTTTCAAATGACTGTATGATCCATATTGATGCTGACATGCCAAACCTCACCTACACAGCTGACCTTGCTATCGGCGCAGCAGGGAGTAGTGTGTGGGAAAGATGTTGCTTAGGCCTGCCCATGGTCTTAATGCTCACCGCAAATAATCAAGAAAAAATCTATGAAAACTTACGAAATATGCACGCGGCTATTTGTTTAGAGCAACAGGAATCGCTTCTGCGTCTGCCATGTATAGCGCAGATCAAAAATCTACAACGCAATTCAAGTCGCCTCTGTGATGGACTTGGTATTAATTTAATTATGGAGAAAGTGTCATGACTTTTATTAACATTGGATCACGAAAGATCGGTCAAGGTTATCCTGCCTATATTGTCGCTGAAATTGGGATAAACCATAATGCAGATATGGACCTGGCAAAGAAAATGATTCTTGCTGCAAAAGAGTCTGGTGCGGATGCTGTTAAGTTTCAGAATTATAAAACG
>CAXBEY010000057.1:0-8659 GCA_963974885.1 uncultured Alphaproteobacteria bacterium | reverse complement strand
ATATCCTTAACGGCGATAGGGTCAATACCAGCTAATGGCTCATCCAATAAAATAAAATGAGGTTGACTTGCAAGAGCTCGGGCGATTTCAACCCGGCGACGTTCTCCACCGGAGAGAGTGAGGGCTGGTGACTTTCGCAAGTGAGAAATCATAAACTCGCCCAATAAATTATCAAGCTGATCTTCACGGGCAACGGGGTCACTTTCATAAATTTCCAAGACAGAGCGAATATTATTTTCAACGGTCATTCCTCGAAAGATAGACGCTTCTTGAGGAAGGTAGCCTATGCCAAGGCGGGCTCTTCGATACATAGGCAAGTGCGTGATATCTGTATTATCAAGATAAACTTTACCGTGGGTTGGATAAACAAGGCCCGCAATAAGAGAAAAAGTTGTCGTTTTTCCGGCACCGTTGGGGCCCAAAAGCCCAACGGCCTCCCCACGTTGAATATGCAAATTCACATTTTGAACCACAGCACGTTTTCCATAAGTCTTTGCCGCACCAATGACAGTCAAGCCGACGGTCGTATCAAATTTTACCTGATGATCCATATTATTTTGTCTTTTTCTTTTCTTTTGTACGTTTCAAAGCTTGTGGACTTAAAATAGCTTGCACTTGTTTTGTAGGGTCGTGAACGCCTTTCTCATTAAAGAGCTGGCTTTGTCCTGATGCCATATCATAACGCCCATAATCACCCCGCAATTGACCCTCGGCCCGCGTGATCACAACATCATCAAACAATTCAGCCACTTGGGTATTATTAGCATACACCCCGCGTTTTGCCTTTGCAATTTCTGTTGGTGTGGAAATGACGACATTCCCCTGTGCTTCAACCCGATCAAAAGTCAGCTTTCCCGCTGCATCTTTTGTAAAATGCACATGGAATACATCGGCTTGCATGAGTTTATCATCTCGCTTAACCGTAGAACGCCCAATGGTTTTTGCCCTTTGAGTTTTTTCATAAAAGATAACCTCAGTACCGCCCAAAACAGTGGTTTTGGCATCCCTTAGAACAGGATGGCCTTGTAAGCTCAACTGCCCTTTTTCTGCATTATAAAGGGCATAATTCCCTGTTGCCTGCACCCCTCCTTGAGTATCAAAAAAATGAACGTTGCCAAGAGCTTTAATTCTTTTAATATCTTGTTGGGGAGAGGCACCGGTGTTTTCTTTTTGAGTGGCATCAGAACTTTTAAAATAAACAATAAGTTTTGATGACTTTAAAACACTGGTCCCCCTCGTTGACGTCACAGGGCCAAGGGCCGTGCAGCGTTTTTTATCCTGAGAACAAACCATGCCATTTTGCGCCTTAATTTCTAGGGGCGCTTTAGGGCTTTGAGAGTTAGATAGCACGGAAAAGGCATGAATAGGAGAGACAAAAGCAAGAGAAGCAATGAGAAAGAAAGAAGAAAATTTCATTATTTTTCTCCTTTTTTTAAAGCTGGTTTAGAGCGAATAATAAGGTGTGTTGGCCCTTTAAAATGAAGTTCTTGGGATTTCTTATCCAAATA
Organism: uncultured Alphaproteobacteria bacterium; assembly: GCA_963974885.1. Lineage (GTDB taxonomy): Bacteria > Pseudomonadota > Alphaproteobacteria > Caedimonadales > UBA9215 > UBA9215. The sequence goes on along the minus strand of CAXBEY010000057.1, from coordinate 7,151 downwards.
AAAACCCTCTTTTGCGGTAATTTGACCAGCAGGTCCTTGACCCGTTATGGGGTCTTTTCCTGTGACGCTTTGCGTTTTTAAATCCACTTCGGCCTTATTGGTTTCAAAGACATAGCCATCACTTGTTTCAAGATGAACATTCTCTTCATAAGAAAAAGTTTGTTGTTTCTGATTCAAAGACCCTTTATCAGATCTCAACTTAATTTGCTGTCCTTTTTGACCTACAATCTCACAACATGGCTTTTCCAAAATTGCCTTGGAACCGTCTATTTGAGTTGCATTTTTAGCTTCAATTTTATAGGGATTCCCTTTAGAATCCGTCGAATTCAAGCGAGGATTTAAAACCTTGTTATGGGTCACAAGGTTGCGGGCTTTATCAGGAATGCCTTCAATTTTGTTTTCAAAGAAGGTCTCAAAAGACGACCATAACAAAACAGCCAAAACCGCAAGCAAAGCAATAATAGGAAGAAAGCGCCTTAAAATCCTCACACGACCTGTGTGTTTTTTACTCCGCTTCAAAAGAGAAGCTGTTGTTTTTTTCTCTCTTTTTTCAAAAGGCATCGGCTACTGAATCCCCGCCCGCAAACAATCATGAATATGTAAAATACCAACGGGCTTACGGTCTGCTTCTTGGTCACTTTCCACAACAAAAAAGCTTGTGATACCCGCCTGATTCATACGAGAAAGAGCTTCTTCTGCTAGAATATTTTTATGGATGACTCGTGGGTTTTGCGTCATAATTTCAACAACTTTTGCAGACATAAGATCGCCTCCCATATGGCGACGTAAATCTCCATCGGTCACCATTCCCATCAGGTTCCCTTCTTTACCAAGCACACCAACACACCCAAAACCTTGGGATGTCATTTTCAGCAGCGCGTCTTCCATGGGGGCGCCTTGTTGAATCAATGGCATTTTGGGGGCTCTATGCATCAATTTTTCAACCCGCATTAAACGCTGCCCCAACTTACCCCCCGGGTGAAGGGAGCTAAAATCAGTGGCCGAAAAACCCCGACGCTTTAACACAGCTGTCGCAAGAGCATCACCCAGTGCTATCATCATCGTCGTTGACGTTGTGGGGGCTAAGCCAAGGGGGCAAGCTTCCTCCCTTTTTGGAAGAACCAAAGACACATCTGCGGTTTTATCAAGGGTTGATCTGCCGTTTGAGGTGATCCCAATGAGAGGAATTCCGTGGCGTTTTGCATAGGCTAAGATATCAGAAAGTTCGGAAGTCTCCCCAGAATTTGACAGGGCTAAAATCGTGTCATTTTTTGTGATCATGCCAAGGTCACCATGGCTTGCTTCTGCTGGGTGCACAAAGGTACTCGGTGTTCCTGTGGAGGCCAGTGTGGAGGCTATTTTAGTCCCAACATGACCGCTTTTGCCCATCCCTGTCACAATGACACGGCCCGTTGTCTTAAAAAGGTTCTCAACGGCCGCCGTAAATTCGGCTCCTAATCCCTTTGACAAGGCCTCTAAAGCCTGGCTTTCAAGGGCAAGAACACGGCGTGCTTCCTCAATATCAGTAAGGTTAACCTTTGGTTTCTCATTTTTTTTTGTCAGGGAATTGGCAAGAGAATGGGGCATAAAATTCGCACTATATTTATTAAAGTATAAGGACTCCTACTTTAATAGCATGTATGACCCCTATAAATCAACACATCCTCTAGTTAACTATGGGCAAAAACTTGAAGCTCTTCATAACCCAGCAAATCAAGTTGGGCAACGGTGGGGAGAAAGTCAAAGCATTTTTGAGCCATGTCAAAGCGCCCTTCGCGTTTGAGCATAACATCTAGTTTTTCCTTCAGAGCATGCAAGTGCAGCACATCACTTGCAGCATAAGCCAGCTGTTCTTTCGTTAAATTTGGGTTACCCCAGTCAGACGATTGAGACTGCTTTGAGAGCTCAACCCCTAAAAGATCGCTGCACAAAGATTTCAAACCTTGACGAGACGTAAAATTACGCACAAGCTTTGAGGCTATTTTCGTACAGTAAACCGGTTGTGTGAGCACCTCCAAATAATGATACAAAATGGCAATATCAAACCGACCATAATGGTAAAGCTTTGTGAGAGAATCGTCAGCTAACATTGCTTTTAAATTAGGGCAATCATAGGAAAAATCCTCATTCAATTGAACCACATGGGCCGTTCCATCACCGGCAGACAATTGCACCACACACAAACGGTCCCGATGAGGATTCAAGCCCATCGCTTCTGAATCAATGGCCACACTGCCACTAAATTTGATATTATCTGGCAAATCACCTTTGTGGTGATGAATTTCAGGACGGGCCATTTTGAGAAAGTCTCCATAATTTTTATTTTTTTAGCATAACAGAAAATCAGAAAAGATTTAAGCAACCTTTGCAATTTCCTCTAAGGCTTCTTGCGCATCGGATTCGCTAATGTGTTTTTGAGAATTAAGCTTTTGCAGTAAAGCCTTTTGGACAAGGAATCTTTGAGCCGGTGTTGCCTTAAGGCTATAAGTCATGTTTTTAATGTGCAGCCTCATATGGCCTTGAATAATCCCTCCAGAGACAAGGGCTCGAAGAGCCCCTAAATTTTGCACCAACCCCACACTTGCCATAAGCTGAGCAAGCTCATTGGCCGAAGGACCCCCAAGGCACTTTAAGGCAAACTGTGCCGTTGGATGTTGGCGTGTGGCGCCTCCAACACTTCCAATGGCAAGGGGCGCCTCAAAGGTCCCCACAAGATCACGCCCCTTCATATGCCACGTTGCCAATGGCCCATAGGAGGAGGCTTTATCCTTTGTCGCTGCATAGCCATGCAACCCGGCTTCAACGGCGCGCCAATCATTTCCTGTGGCAATCACAAGCCCATCAATTCCATTCATAATGCCTTTATTATGGGTGACAGCCCGATACGGATCACAAAGGGCAAAATAAGAAGCTTCTTCAATTTTCTCTCCCAATTCAAGGTCAATATTTTCAAGGGTTAGGGTCGATGTTGTGAGTTTGCTGTGGGTCAAATTAGAGAGGATACATAAATTGACCATCTCGTTGGTTTGTTTTTCAATAGGGGGTTTTAAAAACTCACAGACCTGAGTGACTTGGTTAGCCCCCATAGCTTCACAGGGATTTAGATAAACATGCAAAACGCCCATTATTCCAGAATCTTTTCGCCTTGGAATCAAGCGAGTTTCAATTCTGGTCACCCCGCCGCCCCTTTTAAAAAGAGTAGCTGCAGGCCCTTGATTTGCAAGATTAATCCACTGCTGAGAGCAAGCCTCAACGTGCTTTTGAAAAGCGTCGGGTTCTTTTAGGGTGGCAAACTGAATTTGCCCAATAATTGTTTGCCCTTTCGTTTCAGCCTTTATATGGCCAGAGCGCCCGACCCAGGCAGCCATTTTATTCAAGGCTGCAACGACGGATGTTTCTTCTGTTACCAACGGCACACAATAGGTTTTTCCATTCACCGTTAGAGACTTAAGCAAACCAAGGGGAAGGGAAAAATAGCCAATAGGCGCTTCAATCAGGGCCTCAGCAAGGTCCTGATTTTGAGCAGGGGCCCTTAAGGCGGTGTTGATTTCAAGAAGACTTAACCCTGTTTTTTCAGAAAGATAGCGCAAACGATCTTCTAAGCTATACTGGGAAAACGATTTAGGAAGCATGGCGCAAACTTTGATCACTTTGCGACATCTTACTTTGTGACCTAAAGCGATCATAGTCTTGCCCACTTATTTGAGTGCGGGACGCAAAATCATCGTGAATATCTTGGGCCCATGCTGCGGCATTCGCCTCGGGACCAGCCGTTAAGAGTTGTAATTCTGCTCCGCAACCTGACCCATATGAAAAAGCACTTAACCGATCTCCACTATTTCGCCCACATAGGTTCTGAGCCACAGAAAACCAAAGGCTTGCCGTCATAGAGTTTCCAATTTTTTGGTTCCATGTAAGAGAGGGAGCAACTTTTTCTTGAAAAAGCGCTAAGGTTTTCTCTCGATTCCATCCAACGGCTTCATCTCCCTCACAAAGAGCTCCTAAAGCTTTTTGCACCATTTTAGGAAAAGGCGTATGGAAACTCATCCCCTTAAGGCTGTCAAAGAAATCTGAAAGAGATTGTTTTGTGTGCCGACAATAGTCTTGAAAACAAGCCAGAACCCCTTGATTATAACACTCAAGACTTAAGGGCCCGTTTACATGGGGATAAGCTTCTCCAATGGGACGCCAAAAATCATCGGCTGGGAGACTCCAAGAATAGGAGCACGGATCAAGGGTCGCGATAGACGGTTCATCGATAATCATAGCAACAGCACCAGCTCCTTGGGTCGGCTCGCCAGGGCTTTTCGCTTCATAAAGGGTATCATCCACCGCAATCACAAGAGCTGCTTTTCCCCTAGATGCAGGTGAAGCGCGCCATTCATAGGCTTGGCGCAGGGCAAGTGTTCCCCCAAGACAAGCGTGCTTTACTTCATAGGAACGAAGCGCGCCCGATAATTTTAAGTCTCGCGCAACCCACTTTGTTAAAGGCGCACTCATATCAAGGGCAGATTCCGTTCCAACGGCAAGAAAGCCAATTTGATCAAGGTTCCCTTTCCATCGCATAAGAGCGCGTCTTGCAGCCCCAAGGGCCAAATCAACAGCGGTATATTGACCAAGGCACAAAGCCATCTCATGACACCCTAAACCAATCTTGCACTTATCGGGATTCATACTTCGCAACTGTGCGAAATCTTTTAAGTCTAAAAAGAACGGTGGGATTTTTAAGCCAAGGGACGCAATGCCAATGGGGGCAGATGTACGCATAGGATACTCTCGGTTACATGATTGACAATTGATCCATGCTACATGTCATACGCTGGAGGAAACGTATCTGCTTTACAGGTTGCATGGGGAGATGCTTTTTTACCACAGCCTTGAAGGGTACAAAATGCAACACTCGCCACGGCGATAAAAAAATAAGTTTTTACTAACTTCATTTCTTGCCTCTTTTTCATTAGTTGTCTATTCTTTTTACCATGATCAAGCTAAAAATAAAATCCCCTCTCTCTTTGCTTCTCTTTGCAGCCCTTGTTTGCACGGTTATATGTGCCCTCCCTTTTTCAGCGCAGGCCTTGCCCGACCGCTATAAAGTAGTCCCTCAGGAAACCCTCCCTGATTTCTATTTTTTTGAGGACCAGCCTTGGGTTAACCCCCCAAAGAAAATCCATTTCAATGACCTACTTGAGGAAAAAAAAGTTGTTATTCTTCACCTTTGGGCCACCTCTTGTCCCTCCTGCATTGCCGAATTAAAACAATTAGAAAAAGCAGCAACGGAGTACATGAACCAACCCCTTACCTTTATTGTGCTCTCTTTAAATGATCCACGCTCCGGGGTCTTACGGAATTATTTCAACAGAAATCGCTACACACACTTAAAGCCTTACCATAATGCAAGTCGCACACGCCCTGCCATCAAAGGCCTCCCAACAACTCTTTTCTTTAACAGGAATGGTAAACTGATCGGACGCATTGAAGGTGCAGCAAAGTGGCAGGATGACGAGATGAGCCGACTCCTCCAGCGCCTTATAGAAGAAGAACCAGAAGAAAATAGCGTCTTTAACCCTAAAGGATTTTTAGGCCCATGGATTGCCCGCGTCAAAAACCTTTTTTATTAGCATGGCTTTGCAAATTTGCTTGTTGTCTTTTTTTACTTAACCCGATCAACACCGTACACTCAGGAGAAACCCCCATGACGACACCTCACCTTAGACTTGCCATTATTGGATCTGGCCCCGCTGGCTATACGGCTGCTATTTATGCCGCCAGGGCGAACCTCAAACCAACGATATTTACGGGCCTGCAACCGGGAGGGCAGCTCACCATCACAACCGACGTTGAAAACTATCCCGGTTTTGCAACAGCCGTTCAAGGGCCTTGGTTGATGGAACAATTTAAAGCGCAATCTGAAAATGTTGGAGCTATTTTACTGGCAGAACATATTGATAAAGTTGATTTCTCAAAGCGCCCTTTCACCCTGACAACGGACATGGGGAAAACCTATACTGCCGATAGCGTTATTATTAGCACCGGCGCTCAGGCCCGCTGGCTTGGTCTTGAGAGCGAAACCAAATTCCAAGGCTACGGTGTTTCAGGGTGTGCAACATGTGATGGATTCTTTTATAAGAATCAAGAAATTGCTGTTATTGGTGGTGGCAACACGGCCGTTGAAGAAGCTCTCTACCTAACGAACTTCGCGTCAAAAGTGACTCTCATCCATCGCCGAGATTCCTTACGCGCTGAAAAAGTTATGCAAGAGCGTCTTCTCAACCATCCTAAAATAGAAGTCCTCTGGGATCATGTCTTAGATGAAATCACCGGAGATGAGAACCCTAAATCCGTTACAGGCCTTAAAGCAAAAAATGTCAAAACCGGCGCTATCAAAGAGCTTAAAGTCTCTGGTGTCTTTATTGCTATTGGCCATGATCCGGCAACAAAGCTCTTTAAAGGACAGATCAACCTTGATGCCGAGGGTTATATCATTTGCCCCCCTGGAACAACCAATACAAATATTGAGGGGGTTTTTGCTGCCGGAGATGTTCAAGACAAACTCTATCGCCAAGCGGTAACAGCTGCTGGACAGGGCTGTATGGCCGCCCTTGATGCTGAACGCTATTTAGCAAATCTTGATGCAGCCTCAAAATAAAAAGTCCTAAAAAACCCCCCTAAAAACAAGGGGGCTTTCTAAGATAAATATTATTTAAATCACTCTTTTATAAGTTAATCATAGCCCTTAAAGCTAAATTTCCTGTAATGCCACCTCCAAAATTTGCAACATACCTTCTAGCTTTTGCCGTTTTAACAGCAGTACCAACAAGAGAATCTATACTTAATCTTTCTGCTTCACGGGTAACTCTTTGAAGCTTATCAGGATGCAACACAACAAATTGATTAATGGCTGTATTTGTTAAATCAAGGCCTCCTAAAATCTGAACACGCAGACCATGGCCAGGTGTATAGGCTGTGATAATCCCCTCAAGGGGATAGTAAGCCGCAAAATATTGAAGCCTAAATTGGTCTAGACGATAAAAACATAGTTCTTTCATAGCCTTTGAAACTTGGGACATTGCTAATGTTGCCTTCGCCCCTGCATGCTGAGCAACCAGATCAATGAGTTCAGCTGGCAAGTCAAGCAATGGGAAAGCTTCTTC
>CAXBEY010000056.1:0-9083 GCA_963974885.1 uncultured Alphaproteobacteria bacterium | reverse complement strand
GCATCCAAAGAAAAACGAGCTGAAACTTCAGCAATACGCCCAGAACCTTTTGTGATCACAACAAAGTTTACAAGGACAAGGATGGCAAAAACAATAAGGCCAATGACAAAATTACCTTGCATAATAAAAGCACCAAAGGCCCGGATGACTTCACCGGCCGCACTGAGTCCCTCATGACCATGGCCAAGAATAAGGCGCGTTGAGGCAACATTCAGCGAGAGACGCAGCATGGTTGAGACTAATAAAAGCGTTGGAAAAGAACTGAATTCTAAAGGTCGTTCGATAAAAAGAGCCGTTGTGAGCACCAACATAGAGACCATTAATGAAAGAGCGAGACAAACATCAAGCAAGCCTTTTGGCATGGGCAAAATCAGCACAGTTAGGATAGCCATAATGCCAAGGGCAAAAATAACATCACTGCGCTTTGCAGCTTCAGAAAATTTGGTTAAACCAAAAAGAGAAGAGGCCATTTTGCTTTCTGACATTAGCTTGCTTCTTTAGAGATCATTACATTTTCTCCATGGACTTGATTAGGGCTAGGAACAGCAGCGCCCCCTTCCGTATAAAGTCGCAACTTATTTCGGAGTGTCCGAATAGAAATGCCTAAAATATTGGCGGCTTGAGTCCGATTTCCAAGACAGTGAGAAACAGTTCCAATAATCAGATCTTGCTCGACATCGGAAAGGCTACGCCCCACCAAAATATTAGGATTCAAAGTCCCCTCATTTTTAAGAGAATCGTCACAGGACTCTTGCCCCTCTTGGGGACTTTGACCTGTGGCTGTTTGAGTGATATCATTTTTTATCCCAGAAATATGCAAGACATCGGGTTCTATATAATCTCCCGAAGCCAATAAAACAGCACGGTGCATGGTATTTTCAAGCTCTCTGATATTGCCACGCCATTGATATTGGCGCAGGGCTTTCTTCGAGTCTTCTGACAAAGGGCGCAGCGGCAGGGCATTAGCTTGTGTGTATTTTTTAATGAAATGGTCGGCTAGTTTTTCAATATCTAGGGGCCGCTCCCGAAGGGGAGGGAGATGTAAGGGGACGACATTAAGGCGAAAATAGAGGTCCTCTCGAAAGGCTTTACTGTTTACAGCTTCTTCTAGATCACGATTGCTTGTTGCAATAATACGAATATTAATGGAAACGGGTTTTGTTCCGCCAACGCGATCAATTTCTCGCTCTTGAATGGCACGTAGAAGTTTTGCTTGGAGGAGGGGATGCATTTCAGTGATTTCATCCAACAAAAGAGTGCCCCCATTGGCTTCTTCAAATTTCCCGATACGTCTCGCAACAGCCCCTGTAAAAGCCCCTTTTTCGTGGCCAAATAATTCAGATTCTAAAAGGTTTTCAGGAATAGCCGCACAGTTTATAGAGATAAATTGCTTGTCTTTACGTTTGCTGTTGTTATGAATAAAACGAGCCATGACTTCTTTACCCGTTCCGGATTCACCGGTAATGAGGACACTGGCATCACTTGGGGCGATTTGCTCGGCCAGCTTTGTTGTTTTCAACATAGAGGGGTCGGAGTAAATAAAATCGATTTCCTCACGGGTTACTGTTTCCAGAACAGCCGCAATGAGTTCTGCATCTGGCGGGAGAGGGAGGTATTCTCTGGCGCCAGATTTAATGGCCTTAACCGCGGGCTCAGCATCTGTTTCCAGGCCACAAGCAACAACGGGAATGCAAAAATGTTCTTTTTCAAGACTCACGACAAGGGTTTTAATATCAAGGTTGATATCAGCCATAATAAGATCGGCCCCTTTACCAGAACGCAACGAATCAAGGGCTAAATCAATTTCATCAACTTGCTGAACTTTTGCCCCTCGCCCTAGGGCAATGCGACTTGCCGCGCCAATATGGCCTTTGAGTTTTCCAACGATGAGTAGTCTCATATTATTCTCTCTTACTTGAGTCAGTCTTAAGCGACATGCTCTGATTTGATAATCTCAGTCATAGTAATCCCAAGATGATCATCAACCACCACAACTTCACCTCGGGCAACCAAGCGATTATTTACAAAAATATCAATGGCTTCACCCACCTTGCGATCTAATTCAATAACCGCACCACGGCTTAATTTGAGCAGTTGGCTCACTTGCATGCTTGAACTTCCCAGTACAGCTGAGACATGGACAGGGACATCATGGATCGCCGTAATTTCTGTCTCTATTTGCTCACTGCTCAGGGGTGCACCTTCATCTGTTGTATTTGTACCCTCTTCGAACTCCTCAAGGGCAACACTTTCAAACGCAGCAGCTTGTTCTTCCTCTGTTAGTTCTGATGCTTCCTTGTTTTCCTCATCTGACATGCTATATCTTCCCTTCTTCTGTTTCTGGAACGTCAATTTTTTCTGTTTCGTTGCTTTGCTCTATGAGAGAGTCACCAGCCAGTCTCAAGAGTGTTTCTTTAATCTCCTGGATAACAGCCTTTGCATAATATTCAATACCAGCCCCCTCCCAAGAAATTTTACAATCACTTGTTTCAAAATTCTCTCCGGCTTTGACGGTGATTTGAGCAATAAAGTCTTCTCCTTGCCCCCCCTCTTTTATGTGCTGATCGACGAGATCGACGAGACTCTCGTGAACGTCAATAGTTACTTTTTTGTCTCGGGGCAAATTCTCATAGGCTTTATCTATGATGGCTTTAATTTCCGTTAAGGCGCCTTGCTCTTGTAGTGTTGGCATAATTTTTGAGGTAATGAGTTCACAAACTTGAGCCACTTGGACGTGAAAGGTTTCAAGAATTAATTTCTCAGTTTCAATGAGCTCATCAATTTTAGCAGTGATCACAAAAAGTTGATCGCCAGCGATTCTTCTTATACTTTCATTTGTATCTTGAATCCCTTTGTCGTAGCCTGCTTTATAGGATTGTTTGCTAACCTCTGTATTTGCCTCATTGAGCTGTTTGGGCGTGATGGATTGGACATCGTCATTTGTCTCGGAGTAGTCAAATTCCGTATCAAAAAGGTATTTCTCAGGTTCACCTTTTGTTTCAAGGGGAGTTGTATTATCCGATAAGTTGGTCATTATCATCTGCTCCTTGGCTAACAACTATTTTTCCAGCATCGATTTCAGTCTTTGTTGCTGTGACTACTTCCATTTGAGCTTCGTCAACATCCCTGAGGCGAACCATGCCAAGGGCCTCCATATCTTCCTTTAAAAGTTTTGCCGCACGTTCAGACATATTATTGAAAAAGAGAGCCTTGATTTCTTCATTTGCCCCTTTAAGGGCCAGACCGAGCTTGGTTTTATCAACAATGCGCAGAATAGTTTGGATACCGGGCCCATCAATTTTAACAATATCATTAAAGGTAAACATAAGAGCTCGGATGCGTTCAGCAGAGTCTTTGTTTTCCTTCTCAAGTCCTTCCATAAAACGTCCCTCTGTGGGGCGGTCAAAGAAGTTAAAGACTTCGGCAAGGCGCTCATGGGGATCTTTTTTATCTCCCCTTGAAAAGTTTGCAATGAATTCGGATTTCAAGGTTTGTTCAATATTACCTAAAATATCGCGACCAACGGTTTCCATATGGATGGTACGGGTCATAATTTCAAGGGAAAGATCATCGGAAAAAAGAGAAAAAATCTTTGCAGCATGATCAGGTTTAATTTTAGATAAGACCACGGCGATGGTTTGAGGGTGTTCATTCTTCAAATAATTAGCAAGAGACTTTTCATCAACATTATTAAGTTTATCCCACATAGTACGCCCAGCAGGCCCACTAATTTCCTCCATAATAGAGGCGACCTTTCCCTCACTAAAAACTTTTCCAAGAAGACTTTGCGTAGAAGAAAGGGTGCCCACGAGATTTGCGCTAGAACCAGATTTTTCAACAAATTCAAGAAAGATGCTTTCAATATTTTCGGCCCTTACTTTTCCAAGAGTTGCCATGGCTTGAGAGAGATCAACCACTTCCATTTCATCTAACTCTGTAAAAATTTTTTGAACGTGCTCTTCCGGAAGGGCCAACATAAAGGCTGCTGCTTTTTGCATGCCCTTAAAAGACATCGACTTTGTCACAGGTTTTGGCACGGGGGTTTTTTGAGCAACGGGCGCTTTTTCTGCACTCATATTTTCACCTTATTCATCTTAATCTTACATGACATCTTCACGCATCCATTCTCGAACGACGCCAACGGCATCACCAGGTTTATTCTCGATCAAACTACTGATTTGCTTAACGGAAGATTCTCTTACTTGTCCTTCAACCTGTTGCATGGAAAGCATTTTTTCTATTTCTTTTGGAGCAGCTGGCGGTGGGGGTAACGCTGCTTTTTTTAGGGGAGTTACGTTGGATTCTCCTTGTGGAATCGGAGCCTCTTCTTCCACTGGTGTTGGTTCAGCTCTGGGTGCTCCTTCAAGAAGACGGATAATGACAGGTTTTACAACCATCAACAGCATCAAGAGCCCGATGAGGCCAATGATAAAAGCTTCAATTAAGCGTACCACATCAGGTTGTGTTAATGAAAAAGCGGAGGGACTATCACTTAGGGTGCCAACAGGTGCTGCTTGAGCGAATTTCATATTGATGACTTCAACCGTATCGCCCCGTTCTTCATTAAACCCGATGGCGTTTTTTACAAGGGTTTTAATTTTATCCATTTCCTCTTGAGGTCGGGGCTGGTAAGTGGGTTCCCCCCCTTCTTCAGCAGGTTTTGCATAGGAGCCATCAACCATAACCGCAACAGAAAGCTTTTGAATGCTCCCAATTTCCTTAGTATGGCTTTTAATTTTCTTACTGATTTCATAGTTAACGGTTTCTTCTGTTCTTTTTGATGCCGCTTTAGCACCAGAAGCAGCGCCTTGCTCTCCCTTTGGCAGCTCGCCCTCTGTCCCAATATTTCCCTTGGCTGAATCAGAGGAAGACTCATCTTCTGAAACGTTTTGAGTGGACCGCACGACCTGTCCATCAGGATCGTATTCTTCTGAATTTTCTGTAATACGATCAAAATTCATGGAGGCTGATATTTCGGCCCTGACCTTTCCAGCCCCGACATGTTTTTCAACAAGGCCTTCAACAATTTGAGAGAGGCGACTTTCATAGCCGATACGCATCTCTTCAAGGTTACCAGCGGAGAGAATATCCGTATTATTATCGCCTCGCGCTAGTAAATTCCCACGATCATCAACAATGGAAACTTTTTCAGGAATAAGGCCTGGAACGGCCGCTGCCACCATATGTTGAATAGCCTGCACCCGATTTTTATTAAGGCGATTGGGGCCGTTAAGGCTTAAAACAATTGAGGCGCTAGGATCTTGGCGGTCCCGACTAAAAAGTTCTCTTCGAGGAAGAACAAGATGGACCCGAGCCGTTGCAACCTGAGCAATGGAGCTAATGCTGCGGGCAATCTCACCCTCAAGGGCTCTTAAGCGATTAATATCTTGTACAAAACTAGAGGTCCCAAGGGATTCGTCACGATCAAAAATCTCATAGCCTAAAGATCCCCCACGGGGCAAACCGATTTCTGCCATTTCCATGCGAAGTCGGGCAACCTTACCCGTTGGGACATAGACCTCTGTTCCACCTCCGCGAATTTCAGCCTCAACACCCATTCCTTCGATTTTAGTGACGATTTTTCCCGCATCAGAAAGGTCAAGATTAGAATAAAGAAGAGCCATCTCAGGGTTTCCAGCTCGGCCTGTTAAATAGTGCAAGCCACTGCCGATGCCCAAAATAACAGAGGCAAAAATGGCCAAACGAACAACGCCAAAATTACGTAATGTTTGAATCAGTTGCTCCACTTTACCTTCTCCCTTATGGCCAATCTTGAAACTGACCTTTTATAAATAGAATTTAAATCTATTTTTAATTATAAGTTAGATTAGGATTTGAAAGGTTAATAAAGGGTAAACTTTTGAGGGTGAGCGGCAATTTTTTCCCACTATGGGGAATAAAGTGCCCGACGAAAATAAAAGGTGTATTGAAACAAAGGGTTAGGTGGGGTCTAGATCTGTGGCTTATTTGTCACATATCTAGGCTTAATAGGGTTTCCTATAAAAAGGCAAGCTATCCAGTTTGATTGATTTGATCATTTTTAATTTTTTCTCTGAGATAATCTAATAAGCCCTCAATACCGCCTCGGTTTTGAATGGCACTAGAATATTCATTGCGAAGGGTGATGCTCATGCTGACATTGTTTACAATAACATCCAAAACTTTCAAACCGCGCTTGGTGTTAAAAACTTTCCAATCAATGTGAAGGGGTTCGCCTTTACCAGGACGTCTGATATCGCTTTTTATTACAATGCCGCCATCGGTTGTTTCCCGGGAAGATTTAATGATAAGTTTTTCATTATCATAGTCATCAAATTGTGCTGCATAGTTTTCAATAACGGCATCTTCAAAAAGCTGAAGGTATTGCTCTTGTTGTTTTTCATTCATACGACGCCAGTAACGGGCAAGGATAAAACGTCCAATGGACTGTAAGGCAAAGTGTTTTTGGATTTCTAATCTAAAATCGCCTTTTCTTTTTGCCATTTTTTCATTCTTATTCACAAGAATTTGAATGACTTTATTACCAAGGTCTGCAATAAAGGCTTCATATTTTTCATGGTCCTGATCCGCTGAAAAAGCAGTTTGCAGGGAGCTAAAGGTTATGACAAAGAAAAAAAGAGGGACAAGACGTTTATTTATCATAGTGATCCTTATTAAATTATTTTCCTATAGCTTCCAAGGGTGCTGTGTTTGAAACATCAATAACATCTTCCGGTACAGCAGAACTTTCGATGGCATCTATAATCTTACGATTCTGCATATATAAAATTCTATATTGAGCATAGGGATCTGCTGTTTTATCTAGTCGCTCGGTGAGCTCTAAAAATTGCTGACGTTTCACAAGGGCTTTTACAGCGAGTCGTGCATAAATCCATTCTTTTTTATGGTGAACACGCATATACCAGTTGTACGGATCTGCAAAATATCCCGCACTGTCACCGGCAAGATCACGAAAACTAGAGGGGCCAAATAAAGGCAGAATAATATAAGGACCAGCCCCAATGCCCCAGCGACGGAAGGTTGTACCAAAGTCATTGTTCTTTTGATCGAGACCAATGTCAGAAGCAGGATCAAACAGTCCCAACAAGCCAAAAGTTGAATTTATAAAAAAGCGCATGAAGGTGTTCATGGCTTGAGTTCCTTCGCCTTGAAGGAGATCGTTAACAAAGACAATGGGAGATGCCAAATTATCTAGCACATTTGAAATCCGATCTTTAATCACATCAGCGACAAGATCTTCATAGGCATAAGCCATGGGGCGAATGAGAAGTCCATCAAGAAAAGTATTGATGACAAAAATCCCCCTGTTTAAAGGCTCTAAAGGATCAAGGTCTAGCATTTGATCTTCATAAAGGGCTGGATCTTCGATCACCACGTCTTCCTTTTTTGTATCTTTGGCATAAGCTATTGTTATGACTCCAAAAAATAGAGTTAACAAAAGAGATGTTTTTTTTAGCTGCATCATTTTTTTCATTTTCTTCTTTTTCTTATTATTTTTATAATTTCAGATAATGATAACCAAAAGGTTAACAGGTGAAAAGATATTAAAAAAAATTAGTATTTTTATTTTGCGGGGCTATGAGACTTTTCAAGATCATCAGAAATATTTCTTGGACGCGCACGCCAAGTGAGAGAAAAGAAAAAGGCGCCAATGAGAGAGCAAGCGACAAAAAGAATAAAGACAGCATTCCAGCCCCAGATATCCACAAGTTGTCCAACACCAATGCCTGAAATAAGGGCCCCTACAACATAAGCCATGAATCCGGCGAATCCATTGGCAGAACCAACAACGCTTTTGCAGGTAAAGTCTGCCATGGCAATTCCCACAAGAACTTGAGGCCCAGCGAGAAGAAAGCCTGCAAACATAAGGGCTAGAGTATCAAAGTAGGGGTGATTGGCTGGAATTTTCCAAAGGGCAACAAAGGCAATGGCAAGGAGGAGAAGATACAGAGTCCCAACGGGGCCACGGCGACTTTGAAAATACTTGTCGGACATCCAACCAGCAGCAATACCGCCAATAGCGGCTGCAATATCAAAAATAGCGACTTGCCCCCCGGCTAAGAGGAGGTCAGCGCCTTTGAACTCTTTAAGAAAAGCCGGGGCCCATGTTGCAACACCAATGCGGGGAATATAGAGAAAAAGGTTGGCAATGCTCACATACCAAACGAGCTTGTTTTTAAGAATGATTTCGACAAAGTCTTTTACCGTAAGTTTTTGCCCCTCGGTTTTTTGTGCAAGTTTTATATCTTCTTTATAGTCCTCAACGGGAGGAAGGCCGACCTCCTTAGGGGTATCACGAACGCGGTTAAAAATAAAAAGGCTGACAACAATGGCAACAAGTGCTGGAATAAAAAAGGCAGAGCGCCAGCCATAATGCATGGCAAGGCCACCGGCAAAGATCGCAGCAGCGGCCCCACCAATTTGGTGAGAGCAGGACCAAATAGACCATTTTGTTCCAATTTCTTTAGGGCTAAACCAATGGGTTAGGAGACGTGCAATGGGAGGGAATCCCATGGATTGAAACCAGGAGTTCACGGCCCAAAAAAGAACCAAAAAACCAAGGCTGGCGCCGGTCCCCATAAAGAAATTCATAACAGCACTGCCAATAAGGCCTGCGGTTAGGAAATAACGGGCATTTGATTTATCACTTAAATAGCCGTTAAGGAGCTTTCCAAAGCCATAAACAACGGAAGCTGCGCTAATAATGTAGCCAATTTCTGTATTTGTAAAACCGTACTCTGCGCGAATACCAGGTAGGGCCATAGAAAAATTAAGGCGAATGAGATAAAAAGCGGCATAGCCCAACATGGTGGTGTAGAGAATCCGCAAGCGCCAGTAGCTGTAACTTTTTCCAGAGGCTGTTGTGAACTTATTAGCACCAGTTACCCCAGAGGAAAGGGTTGAGGAAATCGTCTCAGTCATCGCTTTTAGAGCATTCATGTTGCAAAATCCCTTACTTCATTATTCGATGCTATCGAAAAAAAGAGCGTTCTTAAAGCTTCTTTTACACAATTTCCTGGTGTTTTGCAAGAAGCTCTTGAAATAGTGTATAAGTTCAGGTGATATGGGATTTTATGAATCCG
>CAXBEY010000055.1:0-9581 GCA_963974885.1 uncultured Alphaproteobacteria bacterium | reverse complement strand
AAAGCAGTCTGCAACTCAGAAAAAAGCTTAGAAAAAACCGACCCTGATAAACAGAGCCAGTTTTCCAACCTAGACGTATCATAAAATAAGGCACCTATGTAGTAAAGGAGCCCTTAAGCTGCCACCGCTGGTGTTGGTGCTTGAGTCACAACTTCATCCACAATACCAAAATCTTTTGCTTCTTGGGCATTTAAGAAGTTATCACGCTCCATAGCATCTTCTAAAACCTTAACACTCTTGCCTGTATGGGAGGCATAAACTTCATGCAATTTATTCTTTAAGGTCATAATTTCCTTAGCATGAATAGCAATATCCGTTGCCTGCCCGCGAAAACCACCAAGGGGTTGATGTATCATTACTCTGGAATTAGGCAAACAATAACGCTTTCCTTTTTTCCCCGCCAGCAACAAGGTGGCTCCCATAGAAGCGGCTTGACCAATACAAAGGGTCGCAACATCGGGGCGAATATATTGCATGGTATCGTACATAGCAAAACCAGAAGACACAACACCACCTGGAGAATTAATGTACATGTAAATATCTTTTGACGGACTCTCGGACTCAAGGAAAAGAAGCTGCGCGCACACAAGTGTCGACATGGTATCGTTAACCTCGCCGGTCACAAAAATAATTCTTTCTTTCAAAAGGCGTGAGAAAATATCATAGGAGCGTTCTCCTCTGGCCGTTTGCTCAACAACCATGGGAACGAGTGTGTTTTGGAAAACGTCTAGTGAATCTCTTGGCATCTGCTTCTCCTGCATCATTTTTATAAGTTGTCTCCATAGTAACCTACTATAAACGCCCCTGCAAAAGGTTTTTCTAGGATTATTCTTCTCTTTAAAAGCTCCTTGTGCCCCTCTTAAAAGGAATTGAGTAGAGTTTTCTCAAATCGGGCCCAACCGTTAAGAGCTTCCCCTAAAAAAAGGTGGATCATATAACCCACCTTGTAGAACTTGTAAAAAAGAACTGTAAAGTATTAAGCGTCTGCTTCGGTCACTGCCTTAACAGCTTTTTCCAAGGCCTCTTGAGAAACTTTTTTCTCTTTCATATCAGCCTTTGAGAGAATCAAAGAGATCACTTTGTCTTCAAAAATTGGCGCTCGCAATGACTGTTGAGCCTCTTGGTTTTTTTGGAAATAGTCCATAACCTTTTGCTCTTCTCCAGGATAACGACGAGCCTGATCAATAATGGATTGTTGGAGCTCTTTGTTGGTCACTTCAACTTTGTTTTTATTACCAATATCAGCCAAAATCAAGCCAAGGCGCACACGGCGTTCGGCAATGCTGTGCATTTTTTTCGCTTCATCGGTTTCTTTTTTAGATTTCTTTGCTGGTTTTTTATCGCCATCAGCACCCTCAACATCGGCTTCGGCTTCAGGTTCTGTGATTTGCTTCACTTCATTTTCAACGAGGCTTGATGGAAGGTCTATTTTTTCTTTATCAAGAGCATCCAAAACTTCTTTTTTAGCGACTAAGAAAGACATACGCTCATTCTCAGCAACCAATTGTGTTTTAATGGCATCTTCAAGTTCTTTCAAAACTTTAAAGCCCATCTTTTCACAAAAGGCATCGTCAATTTTCGGGACAACTGATGTATGAATATCTTGCAAAGTACAATCAAATGTTGCGTCTTTACCAGCAAGATCTTCCGCTGAGTAATCATCGGGAAAAGGCACTTTAATTTTCTTATTTTGCCCCTTTTTCATCCCAACAATTTGCTCTTCAAAGCCGGGGATAAAATAACCAGAGCCAAGTTCAAGACTCACACCCTTACCAGAACCACCGGAAATAGGTCCGTCTTTTGTACGCCCTTCAAAATCAATAAAAACTGTGTCGCCTTTTTGAGCGGCACGCTCTTTTTTCAACGGCTCTGTTGTTTTGTTTGTGCTGGCAATGCGCTCAAGGGCACTATCAATCATCTTTTGCTCGACATCACTGACAAGCTTCTCAAGCTTAACTTTTTTCTTAAGGTCAATTTCTTTAATTTCAGGGAGAACTTCAAACTCGTAAGTACACTCAAGAGGTTTATTCACATCATAGGAATCCACGGTAATTTGAGGCTGACCCGCAGGGCGCAACTTCTTCTCAAGCAAGATTTTACGGTAAGATTCATCAATCAACGTCCGAATCACTTCTGGGCGCACATTACTTTCATAACGTTGCTGTAAGATTTGAAGGGGGGCTTTACCAGGGCGAAAACCAGGAATTTTAGCTCCTTTACCGGCTTCAAGGATACGACTCTTAACGCGCATCTCAATGGCTTCAGGGGCCACAGACACTTGATAAGTATGTTTTAAACCGTCTACTGTATCTTTTTTGATTTCCATGGGAAAGCCTCGCTTTTATTTGCTGCTTATGACAAGCTTTATCGAATTATGGTGCGGGCGGAGGGACTTGAACCCCCACGACGCAAGTCACTAGAACCTAAATCTAGCGTGTCTACCAATTTCACCACGCCCGCAGAAACTTTTTACGATAGGAAGGCCTGCAAAAGAGCCTTTTACAGAGGTTCCTATAATAAGAGTTGTTCTTTTTCATACCCGTTTTTTGATCTTAAGGCAATGGGCTAAACCTCTTTTTTTTATGCTTCTTCGCTTTTTTCGTGCTCCTCATCACCGACAATGACGTATTTGCCCGTAAACCAATTGCCAAGATCAATATCCTTACACCGCTTTGAACAAAAAGGACGAAAGGCTCGGATGGCTTTTTTTTCGCACAACGCACATTTTTGGGGAAGTTCTTTTTTATCTGCCTCTACCATTTTATCTCTACCATTTTATAAAGCGCCCTTTTCTCCGAGAATTTGTTTTAAAGACATTTCATCTTTTCGTTTTGTCATCTCCAACAGCCCTGACTTCGTAAAACCAAGCACTTGCAAGCTTGACCCTTCATATGATTTTGCTATTTTTAAAAGGGCCTTTTGATGCTTTGGATTAGAGATTCTTGGCAAATCAATAACAACAATACCGCCGATTTTCCGTAAATAAAGGTGTCGAATAGCCTCATTCAACGCCAATTGCACAAACTCAAAACGCTCACTGTCAGATGTCATTTTCACACCGCTGGTTAACTGCGTATCCCCCGGGGCTGTCGTATTTACATCAATGGCTGTTAAGGTGTGACCCTCCTCAACAATCAGATAACCCCCGCCCCTTAAGGGCACTTGCTCCTCACAAAGAGAGTCTATTTTCTCTTTAAAAGACGTTTTCCAGGGTGGCTTTAAAAAGAATTTGAGATGCGTTTCGGGAATGTTTTTTTGCTTTAAGAGCACAATAAGATCAGCATTATCCGTAGAAATGATTTCTTTTTCCCAATGAGAGACATAGGATATCCAAGGCTTTGACCCTTGATAAATAATGTGCCCCCCTTTTTTTGACCCTTGATAATCTTGCTGAATTTTCTCCCACGTTAAACGCACATTTTGTAAATCTTTCTCTATATCCGCTGAAGATCTTCCATAGGAGAGACCTTTTAAGACAATGCCTTCTTCGGGCTGTGCAATAGACGTTAAGGCCTCAAGTGTTAACCCTCGCCACTCTTTATCGCGAATCTGGGATGAACAATGAATGCCCTTTTTACCAGGAGTATAATAAAGAAAATCACCAGAAACAGAAATAGCATCGGAGACTTCTGCATTTTTTATAAGATATTTTTCCACAAGGGGGGGACGTTTTAGCTGAACGAGAACCCGTTGCCCTACTTGGTAATTTTGACGGGGGCGTTGCAGCAAAGCTGGTTTTTGAAGGCCGATATCAACCCAAAAGGACGGGCCTTCTTTTGCGGTGACTCGTCCCGTGTAAAGAGTTCCAACTAAAGGAGTACCTACATCAATCATCACCTCAAGAATTTCACCTTCTTCCATATGGAGAAGCTTAGTTCCTTGATCTGTTCTTGTGAGGTAAATACCGTTTTGCACGTTTTTTAACTACTTTTCGCGGAACGTAATACGACCTTTTGTCAGATCATAAGGTGTCATTTCAACGGTAACCGTATCACCTTGCAAAACACGAATACGATTCTTGCGCATACGACCAGAAACCTGCGCCAGTATCACATGGCCATTTTCAAGTTCAACGCGAAACATTGCATTGGGTAAAATTTCAGTCACTTTACCTTGGAATTCAATTAAATCTTCTTTCGCCATTTTGTCTCTTATATCTCTATCTATGCATTTATCATAGAAACCTCTGCAAAAAGCATGTTTCCAGCAGTTTCTATAGGAACCTCTGCAAAAGGGCTAAACAAAGTGATTTTGGATGAGAAAACAGTGAAGGGAGATCGTGGAAACGTAAGCGTACCTTTAGTACGTGCGTCCCGCGAAAGTCGAGCCTTTGCTTTTTTATCGCCAAAAGAGCCTTTTGCAGCAGTTTCTATAGTGACATGTATAAACGACTTTCCTATAATAACCAAGTGGAAATATTTTCACTGACGCCCTTAGCAATAACCAGAATTGCGGAATTTAAATGGATTTAGAACTTCTCCTCCTCAGTATTAAAGATTATATTCAAACATCGCCAACGGATCTTGTTGCCCTTGGGTGGTTCCTTTTTTGCTGGATTGGCTACAGCCTTGTTGTCGATAATTATATTCATAGCTCTCGGGGCTTGAGTGCCCGCATGTACCTTTACCGTATTCAGTGGATGACCAATGTCCTCTCACGGGAAAACCGTGTGGTAGATGTTAATATTGTTAGCAGCCTGCACCAAAGCATCTCCTTTTTTGCGTCCACCTCTATTTTGATTATTGCGGGTATTCTCGCCATTGTGGGGGCGTCTGATGCGGCCCTTGACGTAATCCGTGAACTCCCCTTTGCAAGCCAGCCCACCCTTGCCATGTGGTACACAAAATTAGTCCTCATGGTGATTCTCTTTGTCTATGCCTATTTTAAATATACATGGGCCTTGCGGCAGCTAAACTATGCAACCATTCTCATTGGAGCCATGCCCCAACCCAAAGAAACAATGGATGACTATATTCCTGCAAGCCGGCGCGCTGCCATGGTTTTAACCATGTCTGCAAAGCATATGAATCGAGGCCTTCGTACCTATTACTTTGCCCTTGGCGGCATTGCCTGGTTCATTAATCCTTGGTTCTTTATTATCGCCACCAGTTGTGTTGTGTGGATTATTTATCGTCGTGAATTCAGGTCAGATATTGTGACGGTTTTGAATATGCCAAGTGAAGAAAAAATCCTGCTTTCTGAGGCTCAATTCCAAACGGACCTCAAATCCGAAAAGGGCCTTTCCGAAAGGACCAAACCGGTGGATCAAAGCGGCGAGTAAGCTCCTCTTCTATGGAATAATGATAAAAACTTCACTTTAAACGCAATTAAAACTAACAGATTAACCTATTTTTAATAATTCTTATTTTATACTCATAATAACGAAACAGGAAAAATTTCAATGAGATATAAATTTCTAAAAAATACTATTTTATTAGCTTTTATATTTTCTGCCAGCGCAGGGGGATTAAGCGAAGCAAAAGCGAGTTTTGCTGAGCAACAAATTAAACTTAATAATCTTTCTCCAGAAGAACTCAAAAAAATACAACAGGAAAATAAAAGAAACCGCAAAGAAGGGATGGCACATCGAACAGAATTCTTGAGACAGCTTATTAGGGTAGCCCTATACGCCAATGACAAAGAAATTGAAGATCACATCCTTAAAATACATGCCGACACAGACATAGACAAAATCTCTGCACAAGAATTTGATGGAAGGAAATATTATTCTGTATTCCACCCAGAAGAAATCGATAGCGTTCTTTCCTTTCACCTAATAGTAGAAGAAACCCTGAAGCGCTCAAAAAATATTTTTTCTTCCCATAGCAAAGAAAATCGCAGAATTAAGATTGTTTTAAAGGCGTCCCATGAATTAGGACGAATTTTTACAAAGACCGACTATCAACATGCTCTGAACGCAGCACGAACCAATTCTCCTATTGATCCTATGCTTATGGGAAAACCTGGCACTAAACTTGTTTTAATATTAGAGGTGAATATGCCACGTGAGTATTACAGGAAAAATGCACAAAATAGTATCCAAAAAATGGAAAATACAAATACATTTCCAGATAGCATGGATGGGTTCACTGCAGAAATTGTAACCGCTTTTTTGCAATAATACCTTAACCCATCAAAGCCTATAGTTGTTCCAAAAAGGTTCCCGTCTGAGGTCTTTTTGAAACAACTATAACTTAACAAAAAATCCCTTAATATATTATTAATATCATTATGATATCCTTAAATCATAATAATAATTTTTGTGGACTGTCACATTTCAAATTATGTTGTTATAATTCCTTCAATAACCCTCCTCCTCCTCATCATTGGAGGAATTGCAGCTGTTTTCATTAAACCCACTAATTTCAAAAATACACGCACCTCTGTTTTTATCTCAATTATGGGTAGTATTGCCGTTGTTGTTCTGTCCCTTAATGTGATTTTAACCACCATTGGCCTGGAAACACAAAACACCATCAATAGGGCTCAATTTACAAAACAAGCCATTGATAAATTATGGCTCTTTCCCAACCAACTTATGAAAGAAGCAGCCTTCGCACGCCCTGAATTCATTGCCAGCCTCTATTATAACAATGGAACCTTTTACCGTCTAACAGAGGGGAAAATAACCCCCTCAACCATGCGCTCTGAAGCGGAGGAACAGTATATTACTATCGTTTTACTTCAGTCTTGGGAAGACTATTTAACCCTTCGAAACTTAGACCATACAGGTGAAATTGTTTGGCTCCATAACTTCATTCAATGGGCGCAGAGCCCTTATTTGAAAAAAGAGTACGACAATATGAAATATAATTTTGCTCAAACCACCATAGATTTTGGCGACCTATTATTTGAGTATGCAGCCCGCATTCCTGTCCCGTCAAACAATCCGTCAGTTTATAAAGAAACCGTTGAAAAATTGCTCAAAGACCAAAGGTTAAAAGATGTCTTCAAAGAAACGGGGCATTAAAGAAAAAAAGGATCTAAGCAGCCGGGGTCTCGCCGGGGGTATCAAAATCCATACTTGCCGCATCAAAATCATCCGTTGAGCCCGAAGGTTCAGCCTCTGCCGGCGTAGGTTCAGCCGCTGCCGGAGCAGCCTGTGCTGGCGCAACATTTGAATCGCTCTGCCCAATGCCTTGTCCTTGAAGCATTTTTTCAATTTGCTCTGTGACAAGCCATTTTACGAGGGATGGTAAATGAGTATCCAGCCAATCTTTGAGCATGGGGCGTAAAAGCTCTCTCATTAATTCCTCAACTGTATACCCTCCAGCACGATCTGGTGTCACGGGACCTGATGGGCCATCACCACCGCCGCCGCCCCGTTTTGATTTCTCGGACATTTGGCGAACAATGGTTGCGAGCTCTGAAAAAGCGGCAGCAGACTCTATCATTGTTTCCTTGGACGCAATATCCTCTAGGGGGGCTGAAGGGGGTGGGTCTGCCGGGGCTTCCGCAGCAGTCTCAACGTCAGCCGCAGGGGGCTCAATCACGGCAGGCTTTTCTGGTAGAGGCGTATCAAGAATCAAGGCTTCTTTTTCAGAAAATTCTGGGGCTTGTATTTCTTGCTTTTCAGCATCCATAGTGTTTTCTTTTGCGTTAAGCTCTTCAGCGTCTTTTTCTACAGCGGTTTCTGTTTCTGTAACCTCAGCTTCTGGCGCAGCTTCCGCTGTCACCTCTTCTTTCTCCGCTGAGGGCTCTTTCTCCGCTGAAGGCTCTTTCTCCGCTGAAGGCTCTTTCTCCGCTGTCACCTCTTCTTTCTCTGCTGAAGGCTCCTTTTCTGCTGCTGCTTCTGTTGCCGTTGGTGCGTCGGCAGCTTCGGCCTCATTCCCTCCCTCAGCTTGCGTTATTTCAGGATTCTTTTCTTCTGTTGGTCCCTCAGTCATCCCTGCCTCTTTTCCATCAAGGTTAGTAATAGAACCATCCTCTTCTAAAACCTGTGTCAGAAAAAAAACGTCTGTGGTTTCAGGCTCTCCTTTTGGAGACACGTCTTTTTTCTCAGACTCTTTAATCAAAGGGTCTAACCCCTCTTTCGTTTTAACAGGAACCACCGTCATCGGTGATTCTTTAGGAGGCACTTTTTCCTTACCCTGCCCTTCCTCTTCTGCTGCTTCCTCTTGAGGATCGCTAAAGTGATCAAACCCCTTTTCAAGGTTTGTTTTTATGACATGACGAATGGAAGAAAGAGCTTCAGATACTTGTCCATCTGCTTGAGGTGCAGGTTCTTTTTTTAGGGCACTCTGGGTCATAACTATTCCTTTAATTCAGCAGGTTCAAGGGTACGCAAGTCACCGGTCCCAATCAGCTTAGTCGACATTTCATCGGTATAAAGAACGACATTATGTCGCTCAACGGGCAAGCCCAAATGCTCGGGCAATAAGCCCCCATAAACAGAAATAAGTTGATAAACCGTTACTTGGTAATCCCGCTCTCTTTCCACAAGTTGCACTTGGGCATCCACGAGGCGTTGCTCGGCAATTAACGTATCCGTTAACGTTTGCTCACCCACAAGGTACTCTTGGCGTTTGCCTTCAAGGTTCAATTGAGCAGCTTCAATTTGAAGCTCCGTTTGCTTTACACTCTCTTCTAATGAACTCACAGATTGCAAGGTTGCCCGCGCGGCTTGGAGAACTTCTAGGCGGGCTTTTCTGACCGCGTTCACCGCTTGATAGCGTTGTTGATTAGCACGGCGGACACCAGACCACTGAGCCCCGGCTTGATACAAAGGAACGGTCACAGTCATCCCAACAGTTCCCGTATTCGTATATCCAAATCCCTTTTGTTTAGCCGTAGCCCCTTCATGGAAAGCCGTCTTAAGTTGTGTGTTACTTTTTTGGCGAGAACCTGTTGCCGACACATCAACGCTGGGTAGTAAGGTGCCTTCAGAAACACCAACTGCGGCCCTTTGAGCTTTCTCCGCAAAAATGGCTTGTTGCAAACCGGGTGCATTCTTTAAAGCCAAAGCATTTAAAATCCCTAGACTTTTTGGCAATTCAGTTTTTGGAATAATAAAGGCTGGTTTTTTAAGGGCCTTGGGAACATTGCTACTAATAACTTGCTCATAGGTCGCCTGAGCTGCCGCAAGAGCTGATTCGGCGGTTAAGCGAACGGCCACAGCACCAGCCAACTGGGAACGAGCTTCGGCCACATCGGTTCGTGTCTTTTCTCCCACTTCTTCTTGGGCCTTGACCTGAGCCATAATGCGCTCACGAAAGCTCACACTAGCTGTTCGATAGCGTAAAATCTCATAAGCTCTCCAGAGGTCTAAATAAGCCCTAACAGCGCTTAACAAAACATTTTGCTCAATACCAACAAACCTCATATGGGCCGCTGTAACGTTTGCTTTTGCCTGAGAAATCGCATAAGCCGTTTGCCCCCCCTTAAAGAGGTTCTGCTGAATACTGGTTTGAAGACTGAGAGTATCCGTTGCCGTATTACTGCGGGCACGTGATACAGGTTGAACGGTTGTTGACTTCCCATTGGCAAGAGCCTTTTGATGGTTTCCAGAACCCGTCATTCTGATTGTCGGCAACCACCCCGCCCGTGCTGTAGGGATGGCTTCAACGGCAGCATAGTATTCA
>CAXBEY010000054.1:0-9801 GCA_963974885.1 uncultured Alphaproteobacteria bacterium | reverse complement strand
CCAGCGTGTTCTATCCTTTGCTTTCAAACATGCAGAAGGTCAAATTCCTAAACCCAATGACTTTACAAAAAATGATAAAGCCCTTTTGCAACGTGCCGCTGAGATGCCGGCAAAAGTACGCGCCCATGCCCATGAGCAAGCCCTTCATAAAATGTGCGAAGAAATTTGGGCCATTGTAGGCGAGGCGAACCGCTATGTGGACAAAGAAGAACCGTGGGCTTTGCGTAAGACTGATAGAGATCGCATGAATACCGTTCTTTATGTGCTGGCCGAGACCATTCGTCACGTGGCTATTATATCTCAAGCTATTGTGCCAAAAGCGGCTGAAAAGATCTTGGATCAACTGGCCATTGCAGCAGACTGTCGAGATATTCAAGCCCTTGAAAGTCCTTTAATTGGCGGGTCTAACATTCCAAAACCCGAAGGGGTTTTTCCTAGAATCACTGGGGAAAGCCTTGAAAAAGAGTAAAGTAAATAAAAAAACAGGAGAGACTTTTATGGCAAAACTTATTGTTGCTAACTGGAAGATGAATGGAACTTTAAAAAGCACCCACGCTTTCTGTCAGGAGATTGCCCCCCTAAGCCAAGGCACTAAAACAGAAAATACCCTGGTGATTTGCCCCCCTGCCCCTTATTTAAGCTCCCTCAATAACGACCTAAAGACCAGTCCTATTAAGATGGGTGGACAAGATTGTTCAGCGGCTCAAGAAGGCGCTTATACTGGTGAAACAAGCGCTGAAATGCTCGCTGATATGGGGTGTTCATATGTTATTATTGGTCACTCGGAGCGTCGTCAACATCATAAAGAATCTAATGAGTTGCTGGCTCTCAAAATTAAACAGGCTCTTGATGCTGGTTTGCATCCAATTTTTTGCATCGGTGAAAGGGAAACTGACTATGAAGCAAACCGCACACAAGAGATTTTGACGGAGCAACTTAAAGCCCTTGAAAGCTTTAAAATCAATGGAAAGATTGTTATTGCTTACGAACCCGTCTGGGCCATTGGGACCGGTAAAGTTGCCAGCCTCGATGATATTCAAAACACCTGCGCCTTTATTAGAAAGACTCTTTCCAGTGACTATTCCTTGCCCTCTCCTATTCTTTACGGAGGGTCTGTTAAGGGAGATAATGCAGGTTCTATTTTATCTCTACAAGACGTTGGCGGGGTTCTCGTTGGAGGGGCAAGCCTTAAGGCTAGTGAGTTTTGGAAGATCGCAACAGCAGGTTAACATCTTCTTTTTACGACTATTTTTTTATAAAAAAACTTGGATTTTAATTAAATTGAAACCTTTTCAACCTATAATAATCATAGATCAATTGTAAAATATCCTATGAGTTTTAAAAATGAAGCAAAAATTTAGTATCCAACTCACAATCTTGGTGAGTTTCCTTATGGTTCTCATCGTTGCCTGTGGCTCGATTATTTACTATAACTATGTTAAAACCACTGAATCTTTTATGGAAGATGTGGAATCCGATATCCAAAAGTCAACAAATATAATTCTAAGTAATACTCAAAAT
Organism: uncultured Alphaproteobacteria bacterium; assembly: GCA_963974885.1. Lineage (GTDB taxonomy): Bacteria > Pseudomonadota > Alphaproteobacteria > Caedimonadales > UBA9215 > UBA9215. Next base: position 8,280 of record CAXBEY010000054.1, on the reverse strand, counting down.
TATTTACTGCCTGCAAAAATTACGACACAATTTATTGCCTGGTTTTCTAAAACAGAAACCAATGTTTTGGATGCCGTTGATGACATCACTCTCCAAGCTATGAAAATGCTGGAATTATACCCCCAGATTGCTGGTTTTTTTAGCGGAGATTACCAAGGAGATTTTGTTGCTGTTCGCCCTGTTGAAAAGGATGCAAATTATCCCTATGGAGAAAAAAAGCCTCTTCCCAAAAGTGCCAAATATGAAATCCGCACTATCAATCGTCATTCAGGTGTTATTACTGAATTCCATAAATACCTTGATAGAAAAGGGAGAGTTGTTGCCCTTCAAGAACGCCCAAGATCTACAGAGTATTATGATCCTCGTCATCGTCCTTGGTATCGGGGGGCCGAAGATACAAAGGGGCCCTACTGGTCCGACCCTTATATTTTTCTTTTATCTCAAAAGGTTGGTGTAACAGCAGCTACCCCTATTTTTGGTAATGATGGAAAAGTAAAAATTGTTATTTCTGCAGATATCACCATGGGTGCTATTTCAGAGCTCCTAACAAAACATAAAATTGGTAAAACAGGTTTCGTTTTTATCCTTACACCACAGGGGGAGGTGGTCGGCTACCCCAATATTGGCAAAATAAACAACAGTATAAAAACGACTTTACCCACCTATAAAGATACAAAAAACCCTGTCTTGATCGAAGCCTTTAAGTACTATCAAAAAACCAATGAGCCTAAGTTTCTTCTTCCTCATAAGGGAATTACTTATTTGGTTCGCTTTAAAAAATTCGGTGAAAAATTCGAAAAGAAATGGCTTATTGGTTTCATTGTTCCTAAAAAGGAGCTGACACGGGCAGTCGATGACATAACACAACTTATGATGATTTTTTCTCTTATTATTTTGGCCTTATCGGGGGTATTAATTTATATTATTTCAAGAAATATTGCTCGCCCCATTACACAAGCTGCTAATACGATGACCTCTATTGCCCGTTTTGAAATAGACGAAAGTGATATAAAACCGTCGTACTTCACAGAAATTCAGAAAATGAATAAAGCTTTAACGCATATGAAGCAAAGCCTAAGGGATTTTTCTCGTTTTGTCCCAAAAGCTGTTGTGACGAAATTGATAGAGTCTGGATCTGGGGCAAAAATCGGGGGGCGCAAACGCAATATCACTTTGATGTTTACTGATATTGAGAACTTCACCACAATTTCAGAAAGAATGTCTTCTGAAAAACTGATTGTCCACCTCTCTGATTATCTAAATCAACTCACCCACATCATTCAGCAGTATAATGGAACAATCGATAAATATATCGGGGATGCCATTATGACTTTTTGGGGGGCACCTGTGGATGACCCCCAACACCCTATTCTTGCGTGTAAAACGGCTTTGGCTTGCAAAGATCGTTTAGAGGAACTCAATAAAACATGGGAACTTGATGGAAAACCAGCCCTTTATACACGCTTTGGTATTCATACAGGAGATGCCATTGTTGGAAATGTGGGTTCTGAAGATCGTTTGAATTACTCTGCTTTTGGCGACAGTGTTAATCTAGGGGCACGCCTTGAAAGCATTAATAAATATTACCATACCGAGATTATTATAAGCCACGAAACCTATAAAAATGTTCGCCATAAATTTATTTGTCGCCCCTTAGATATTGTTGCGGTTAAAGGAAAAAATATAGGTATAGCTATTTATGAACTTCTTTCTGAAATTTCTGAAGATCAAAACAAAAAGCTTGATATGGAGGCAGCGCAAGAGTTTGCAGGACTCACAAAAGAGGCTTTCAATCTTTACCTAGAGCAAGAGTGGGATAAAGCCATAGCAAAATACACAGAGCTCAAACGAAAGCATCCCAAGGATACAATCCCTGAATTATTCATGGCACGTTGCAAAGCCTTCAAGGCCTCCCCGCCAGGTGAAGACTGGCAAGGGGTTGCCATCATGACAGAAAAATAAATACCCTAAACCAGGGTCAATCCACAAAGGCTCCAAAATTTTATATTCTTACGCTTGCGCAACTGTAAAAGAGTTAGCCAGCCGAAAATCAGGCCTCTATTTCTAGTTAGAAAGCACCATTGGAACCACCGCCTAGCGGGTTCGTTGGCCCCTTGGGAGGATGTGTTTGGGGTGCTGAAGTGCCACTTTTATCATCCCTTAGAGGGCTGCGAGCTTGGGGCAAAGGGCTCGATTTTCCGTAGTATGTTAAGAGATTATTGCGGGTGCTCCAACGGACAATGTGGCGAAAGGGTGCTTCTTTGTTGGTTGAATAGGCAGCATCTACAAAACTTAAACTCTCCGCTGTATTCTCGAGCTCAAAAGCGCCTTTGGCAGAGCCGAAGGCTTTTCCCTCACTTAAAACAACCAGTGCGACCTTGTCTTGATGATTATCTTGGGGGTTAAAGACGCTTTTCCTATTTTGATCAGTGACTTGAAGCGCTGCTTTTTCAGTATTGCTATAAAAACTTGCATATACAGATAATTGAGGATCGATGGCATAGCGCAAAGGATTACCAAACCCATCTTTGCTGGCGGCTTTTCTTAAACCAAGTGCCTTGTAAGGCACATAACCCGTTGCAAAAAGGCTACTGGTTGCTGTGCACACCACAGATTCCCCCTTAGAAGTTTTTGATGCTGGGCAGGGAATAATGTGGTTGGTTGCGGCAAAAGTCCCTGTGGCCGAGAGCACCAAGTCAATGTTTCGTATGCTACTTTGACGTTTTTGCGTGCCTTTGTACTCCAAAAGCATGGGTAAAGAGAGACCTGCAATGGTGCCCATGATGGCCAGAACGAGAGACATCTCAATGAGGGAAAAAGCCTTTGCTTTTTTATCGCCAAAAGAGCCTTTTGCAAAGGATTTTATAGATCTACAATTTAACATAGAGCACACAAGCGGGATCTTTTGTTGCCGTATTCAAAACTTTATTGGCCTTAAGGCACTGGCCCTTACCGCTTTTTTGGGCACCATTTCTGATTTGAACGTTGCCGGAAAAAGGATCTTCCGTATCTAGTTTTTTAGCAAGGCTCAGACATTGCAGAGGTGTTAAAAGGGCCCCATCATTTTTAGCGCCATTGGCATTTCCAATAATAAACCAGTGCCCTTGCATGCCCTCTAGAGGCGCATGGGCAATGGTGATGACTCCGCCCATTTTTGTGGGTGGGGGGGGGCCGTTAGGGATCAGCTCTGCTGCGGCAAGATGCTCCCAAAAAGAGAGGGCTTCATGACTGGCAGCCCCCCCTGAACTAGAGAGACCAAGACCTTCGATCACGCCATTATTATTACCATTTTTGAGGCTGGAGCTAATATAGGAAGAGGCCTTGTCATAATCCCCCGGCAGGGCACCATAGCGATCAACAAAAGTATTGGTGGCCAAGCGATATTGATTTAGCTGGGTAATAATGGTTTTAAGGCGCGCGCTTTCAAGGAGCTCTTGACCTTTTAAAACAGCTCCAATCAATAAACCAATAATGACAAGGACGATGGCTAGTTCAACGAGGCTGAAGGCTTTGAAGGCTTTATTTTTGAGGCGTTGAAAGAAGAAAGATAGAGACATTTTTAAAACCCTGTATAAGATATCTTTTATCATATAGGCTTGTTTTTAAAAGGCAATGTTATTAAGGTCAAAAAAGAACCCCTAAGGAGGAAAATACTATGAAGAAAATAATTCTTGCGATGGCTTTGATGTTGTGTCAGATAACGGTAAAGGCTTCATCCGAAGAAATTTTGGCTGTAGATACTACTTTTCCTATAAAGATAACCCATTACCCTCTGGAAGAATTCCTAGCGGGCTTTAAGCTTATTGTGCTGGATCCTTTATGGAAGAACTTTGAAGAAGGCTGGACCATAATTTATGAAGGATTGGAGAAAGGGTCAGTCAAGCGCTTACCCGTTGAAAAGGAAACAGGTCATATCCGGTGTTTGTATAGCACTCTCAGTGGTTTGAAAGGTCCAGGAAATGCCCCCCTTGAAGCGCAACTTTTAACTATTAATAGCTCTTTTTCTGCCTGCGAAATCCATATGCAGTTAATTAGAGAGAAGAATGCTGAGTTAGCTAAGCGTATTTCAGATTAATATCCTATAAAGGCATTTTCTTTAATTTTCCAAGGGCAGTCTTGAGGCGTTCAAGGGATTGCTCGAGGGTCTTTCTGTCCGTTGCGTAAGAAATCCTAAAATGAGGGGATCGCCCAAACGCACTGCCAGGCACAGCAGCAACCCCTGCTTCATCGAGAACATACGCACAAAAATCCTCATCATTCTCAATATGATCCCCGTGGGGTGTGGTTGCCCCCATGTAATCGGAACACGACGGGTAAGCGTAAAAAGTACCATGGGGCACAAGGCAGTTAAGGCCATCAATGCCATTGAGAGTTTCCACAACAAAGTCTCGTCGGTCTTGGAATTCTTGCACCCACTCTTTTAAGAAATCTTGAGGACCTTCAAGGGCAGCAAGGGCCGCCGCCTGTGAAATAGAGCTGGCATTTGAGGTGCTTTGGGATTGTAAAATTGACATGGCCTTAACCAGCCATAAAGGTCCAGCCCCATATCCAATACGCCAGCCTGTCATGGCATAGGCCTTTGACACACCATTCAGCATCAAGGTTCGGTCTTTTAAATCTTTTTCCACATCAACAAGGGCATGGAATTGATTGTCGTCAAAGGTAATATGCTCATAAATATCATCACTCATAATCAAGACATGGGGATGCCGGCGTAACACCTGAGCCAACTGCCATAATTCGTCATAGTTATACATCGCCCCTGTGGGGTTGGACGGAGAATTCAAAATAAGCCACTTTGTTTTGGGCGTAATAACTTGTTCCAATTGCTCTGGAGTGAGCTTAAATCCTTGGGATTGAGGGCACTCCACAACTACCGGTGTCCCTTCTGCAATTTTAACAATATCAGGATAGGACACCCAATAAGGATCTGGGATGATGACCTCATCTCCCGGATTTACCGTTGCTAAGATGGCATTAAAAATAATCTGCTTTCCGCCGGTTCCAACAATGACCTCATTGGGGGTGTAATCCACATGATTTTCCCGTGAAAACTTATTGACAATGGCTTGACGCAAGGCTGGCGTTCCAGCAACCGCGGTATATTTTGTTTGCCCATCTGCCATGGCTTTCGTAGCAGCATCGCAAACCCAAGAGGGTGTATCAAAATCTGGCTCCCCCGCTGTCAAGGAAAGGACGTCTTTGCCTGATGCTCGTAACTCCGCTGCTTTTTGCGTCAAAGCAAGGGTTGGTGACGGTTTAATGCTGGAAAGACGGCGAGCAATAAAAGGATGGGGGGCTGTCATAGGAAGGTTTCCATTGAGTTATTTTAAACTGTTTTACTATAACACTTCAAATGAACACACAACAGAGCCTCAATGCTTTGCAGCTCAAATTTCTTTGTATTTATGGGGTTGGGAGCGGCAATGCTCAACAAGGCGATGGTCGTCCTTAAGGTTTATGACTTCAGCAAATATACGGCGCTCAAAGCCACCGCGTTTTTCAAATTTCTTAGCCTGGGCTTTTGAAACATCTTCCTTGGTGAAATCCATATGTTTTATCAGGACATCTATAATATCTTGCACGTCAGCTAACTCTTCAAGGAGACCTTCAGAGGTTTCGGCCTGCATCACTTCTTCTGCCTCCTCAATGAGTTTCCGCTTAAGCTCATGGGTAAAATCATCTTGAGACAACACGCAGGTGCCCTGCCAATGGTCAAGGTCGGCAAATTTATCTCGAATGAGCTTATGGACAAGGAATTTTGGCATGGAAAACTTAACATTAAGAAAGGGAGATAAGGACCAAAAAATGGTCGGGGTGGAGAGATTCGAACTCCCGACATCCTGCTCCCAAAGCAGGCGCGCTACCAGGCTGCGCTACACCCCGACTGGTATTATAGTTCTTCTACTAGCACCCCAAACATCGTCAATCGTTCCTAAACTATAAGCTATAGTCGTCGGTCACTCTTTCCTAGACTGCGACGCAATTAAAAGTACTATAAAATCAGCTTCATAAAACTCTTATGCAGATGATTCATACTGTTCTAAATACATCAAAGAAGGCTCAACATCAAGGTATTTTTTCAAAAATTAAGTAGCTTTTTCCTTTAAAGCCCCTAGGCGCAACTGCCTAAAAGAATCCTGTGCATAGTACAGCAATATACAATTAGGCAAGCACACAAGGGCTGTGATGATATAGTAGTCACTCCACACAAGATGATCCGCTGCCCAGCCCGAAAAGTAGGAAAAAATAACACGGGCAAAAGACGCAATAGAGGTCAAAAATGCAAAATGAGCCCCCGCATGTTCGCTTCGACAAATCATGGACAAATAAGTAATAAAGGCCGCAAAACCCATCCCATTAGACAAGTTATCTAACCCAATTGTTGCAAACAAGAAGTAAATATTATGCCCTACTTGACTTTGAACATAAAAGAAAATAGCCGAGAGGAGCTGCAATCCCGCGCACAGGAAAAGAGTTTGTCTTAAGGGACGTTGGCTCAATAAAACGCCTGCAAGAAGCCCCCCTGCAATCATCGCACCAATCCCAAAAGACTTACCAACGTGTGCGATCTCAATTTTGCTAAACCCAATTTCTAACATAAAGGGCACAGCCATAACATTTAACGCCGTATCAGCTAATTTAAAAAAGATAATATAAGCAAGAATCACGCCCCAATCTGTACGACCTTTCAAGTGGGTTAACGTCCGCTTAAAGCTCTGGAAAATAGCGCTTATAATACTTCCAAAAGGACGGGGTGATTTCCTAGGGGGAATAATGTTTTCGAGGGAGCGCTCTATCTCTGGCTCATGACTTAAGAGGGCTGTCACGATGCCAAGCAACATACACGCGGCCATGAATCCATAAACAGCAGCCCAAGAAAACGAAGACGCCAAATACAGAGCCCCTGCCCCCGAGGCCCACATTCCTAAGCGATAGCCGAGGTTTGAAGCCCCTGCCCCAAGACCAATCTCATTATGTTCCAGACGCTCTACGCGGTAAGCCTCAACGCCAATGTCCTGGGTTGCGGAAAAGAAGGAAACCCCGAGGGCCGCAAGGGCTGTTGAGAGAATATTTTGAGCTGGATTTGTGTTACCAAGGGTCACAAGGGCAATCATCAGCATGAGTTGACTTAAGATCATCCACGCTTTGCGATGGCCCAAAAGCCTTCCCAGAACGGGCACACGAAATTGATCAATGAGGGGCGCCCAAATAAATTTCAAGCTATAGGGCAACGTCACCAAAGCAAAAAGGCCAATGGTTGTTTTGTTAACACCCACTTCGGTGAGCCACACATGCAACGTTGCAAGGGTAAGCAGAAAAGGAAGACCGCTGGCAAACCCAAGGAATAGAATCCCCAGAATACGGGGTTCACGATACAAGGCAGCAGACTGCAGCCAAGCTTTTTTAGACTCTTTTAGGGGAACCTTCTGCCAATGACGAGAATCCATAAAACGGCCCTCAACTCAATAAGTACACTGTATCTCCCCTTATCCTAGCGTGTTTTAAACGTCCTGCCAACTTATATGCGCCTTCTGGGCAAAAATTCACATTTTCCTTGCAAAATTTCAACGGCTTTGACATACTCCGGAAGCATTATGGATGTTTTATAAAATGACTGAAAAAAGTAGATTCAAAAGCTTTGAAGAGCTCACAGCCAAAGCAAATAAGAATGCTGAAAAAACGATAAAACCCCGTAGGGGCAGTCGTTATGAACGTCACCGCATTGCACGCCTTATGGCCGTTCAAGCCACCTATGAAGCCAACCATAACAACCTGCCCTTCCAACGGGTGACCAAAAGCTTTCTTGAGTTTCGCTTTAAAAATCACGACCACCCTGTTATTCCCGACCGCGACCTTTTTCTACATTTAATGAAAATTCTTGAGGCACGCAATGACCAAGTCAATGAGATTCTTGAGCAAATCGTTGTCGGCACATGGACCCTTGATGCCCTAGACTCTGTATTAAAGAGCATCCTCATGGTTGGTGTTGCCGAGCTCCTGGAGCCTTATAAAAATGCCCCAAAACCCCTCTTAATCAGTGAATATGTTGAAGTTGCCAAAGGTTTTTTTGATAACAAAGAAGCTGGGTACGTTAATAAGGCGCTCGACAGCGTTCTTAAAAAACTCTCCTAAATACAATATCCCCTCACCCATGGACGCCGGCTTTAGGGTCGGGCCCTCTCTTCATGGCGCCACTCTTTTGTATAAGTCCAGAGAGATGTGAGACAAAAGTGTTTAATTTTTTTGCGTGCGTGGGTATTTTTTATATCCTTAAAA